>DASXJP010000611.1:0-19261 GCA_036497345.1 Thermoanaerobaculia bacterium | reverse complement strand
GGGCGGCCACACAGGGCCGCCCCTACACGAATCTACCCTGTATTGTTCCCCTCTCCCGGTGAGGGAGGGAGGGCGGGAGGGGACGGGAGAGGGGTCAGGGGTAAGGGTTCTTATAAATCCCCGGCCGCGCGATCTCCATATGCCGGCCAGGGGCCGCGATCTCCGTGAAGCCGAACGGGCGGTAGAGCTCGTGGGCGTCGCGGGTGACCAGCGAGAAGCGCCGGAGCCCCTGGAGGTCCGGGTGCGCCATGACGCACTCCATCATCCAGGCCCCCAGCCCCCGGCCGCGCCATTCCGGCAGCACGTAGACGTCGCACAGATAGGCGTAGGTGGCCCCGTCCGTGATCACCCGCGCCAGGCCGATCTGGCGCCCCTCGCCGTCATAAAGGCCGAAGCAGAGGGAATTCCGCAAAGCCCGCTCCAGGATCTCCCGCGGAATCCCCTCCGCCCAGTAGGAGGTGACGAGGAACGCGTGGATGGAATGCACATCCAGACGCCCGGGATCGGTCGAGACGGTGAAATCTTCGCGGCGACGCTCAATGCTCATGATCGGGAGATTCCAAAGCTGGAGTTGGCACGCGATGTGCTTTTAGTAATAAGCACCCGCCATCGAGAAAACGGTGGCTTGAACGATAGGAGGTACCAACCATGCGTAAAAATGCAGCTCGAATCCTAGGTTTGCTGGTCACGGTGTTCGCTCTCGCTACTCCGGCCCATAAGGCGGAGGCCGCGAGCGGGGCATGTACCCTGCTGTGTATCCAGGGGTACCACTGCTGCGTCCACGGCAGCAACCAGACCTGCATACCGGATTCTCAGAACTGCTGACGTATGACCGGGCGGGGCTCCGGCTCCGCCTGGTTTCTTCCCCCCTCCGTAGATCTATACCGCCCCCCGTCCCATCCGCCGCGCGATCAGCAACGCCATCTCCAGCGCCTGCTCGTAATTGAGGCGGGGATCGACCTGTGAGCGGTAGGCGCGCTGGAGGCCCTCCTCGGTGATGCCGCGGGCGCCGCCCATGCACTCGGTGACGTCCTCGCCGGTGAGCTCGAAGTGGACTCCGCCCAGGTAGGAGCCGAGCTCCTCGTGGAGGTCGAAGGCCTGCTCCAGCTCCGAGAGGATGTGGTCGAAACGCCGGGTCTTGACGCCGTTCGCCAGCGACTCGGTGTTGCCGTGCATGGGATCGCACACCCAGAGCACCGTGCGGCCGGCCCGGCGCACCGCCTCGACCCGCGGCGGCAATCCCTCGGCGATCTTCTTGTGGCCGAAACGGTGGATGAAGGTGAGGCGCCCCGGCTCGCGGTGGGGATCGAGCACGTCCGCCAGCTTGACCAGCGCCTCGGGCGTCACGCCCGCCCCCACTTTGATCCCGATGGGATTGGCGATCCCGCGAAAGAATTCGACGTGGGCCCCCTCGATCTGCGCCGTGCGCATGCCGATCCAGGGGAAGTGGGTCGAGAGGTTGTACCAGCCGGCCCGCCGCGGCACCCGCCGCGTCTGGGCCTGCTCGTAGAACAGGTGCAGCCCCTCGTGGCTGGTGAAGTAGTCCACCCGGCTCACCTCCCCGGCCTGGGTGCCGACGAGCGACTCGAAGAATTGCAGCGAGTCGCGGATCGACGACACCCGCCGCCGGTACTCCTCGGCGTGCGGCGAGTGCTTCACCCAGGAGAGGTCCCAGTATTCGGGGTGGTGGAGGTCGGCGAAGCCACCGTCGATCAGGGCGCGGATGAAGTTGATCGTCAGCGCCGCCCGCTCGTAGCCGCGCAGCAGCAGCTCCGGATCGGGCGTGCGGTCGGCGGGCGTGAACGGCACGCGGTTGATCAGGTCCCCGCGGTAGGAGGGGAGGCTCACCCCGTCCCGCTCCTCCAGGTCGGCGCTGCGCGGCTTGGCGTACTGCCCGGCGAAGCGGCCGACGCGGATCACCTTCTTGCGCGCGCCGTGCACCAGCACGAGGCTCATCTGCAGCAGGATCTTGAGCTTGTTGGTGATCGACGGCGAGGTGCAGTCCTCGAAGCTCTCCGCGCAGTCGCCGCCCTGCAGGAGGAACCGCTGCCCCCGCGCCGCCTCGGCGAGCTGCGACTTCAGCCGCTCGATCTCCCACGACGTCACCAGCGGCGGCAGGCACGAGAGGTCGCGCAGCGCCCGCTCGACCTGCGCGGCATCCGGATAGACCGGCTGCTGCAGGGCGGGCCGCTCCTGCCACGAGGTGGGGGTCCATTCGGCCATGGCGAGGGGGTACTCTACATCATCCCCGCGCTCTTGCAGTCGCGTCTCCATAGCCAGGAGGGTGCTCCCGGGGGTGGAATCCGGGACTTCGCCTCACGAGCGGCGAAAACTCCGCGGGCCAGGGCGCGTAGAATATCCTTGGAGGTTTCGACATGCCTTTCGACAGTGGTCAGATCTGGCTCCTCATCCCGATCGTCGCGATCGTCGCGGGAACCTTCTCGAAGATTGCCAAGACCTGGATGCGGCTCAAGGCGCAACAGCAGATGCTGGGCGCCTCGAACCGCGAGCTGGAGCAGGAGGTGACGGCCCTGCAGAAGGACCGCGCGACGATGCTCGCGCGGCTGGAGAACCTCGAGGCCATCGTGGTCAGCCAGACCTGGGAGGCCGTCAACGCCCACTCCCTCCCGCCCACGGACCAGGAGCGGAGGGTCGCCTCCGCTGTCCGCCGCGAGATGGCGCCGCCCGCCCCCTCCTACCAGCAGAGAGCCGAGGAGCTCGCCCGCCGTCTCCAGGGTTAGATACATTTCCATCCGCGCATAATTCTTGCTAGGGCTAGCCGCTGACCCTTTGATGGTCGAAGGGTCACGACTCGTGAGGTACAAGAGATGCGTAAAATCAGCCTTGGTCTACTCACCCTGCTCTTGGCCGCCACCGCCAGCCTCGGGACCCCTCGCCGCGCCAACGCGCAGGTCTGTCCTCTGTGCGTCATCGGCAAGCACTGCTGCATCATGGGCCAGAACGCGATCTGCGTGCCGGATTCGAACCCCTGCACCTAGGGCATCGACCAGGCCTGGCGCCCACCCGCTGGGCGCCAGGCCCCTCCCGGAATAGACGAATTCGCCTCTGACTCCGTAACTAACGATTGACCCTTGGATTGGACGAAGGGTCGTGCTTAGGAGGTAAGACACCATGCGCAAGATCACCCTGGGCCTGCTCGCCCTTCTGATGACCGCCACCGCCATCGTCAGCACCGCCCGCCGCGCCGAGGCCTACCCGGTCTGTCCGCTGTGCAGGATCGGCTACCACTGCTGCAACATCAACGGGAGCTACAACTGCTACCCGAATACGTTCCCCTGCCTCTAGGGTCGGCCCAGGGCTGGGTGCCCCTCCGGGCGCCCAGCCCACCCCCCGAGCCGTGATTTCGTTGTTCCCGCCCGCCCCGCCGCCTGTCTCATAGGACTGAACGCCATCGCCCGGAGCTCTCCCTGGGAGCCTCCCGGCCCTACATAAAGGAGGTCCTATGATCCGCTTTCGCCTGTTCTCTACGTTGACCCTGCTCTCCCTCTCCACGCTCGCCTTCGGCTGCTCCAACCGCCAGAGCCCCACCGAGCCGGCTTTCGACCCCCCGGTCGCGGCCAAGTCCCTCGCCATCTCCCAGGACAAGCGCCATGGCGCGGACGACCCGGCCGGCGACGACCGCGGCGGCCAGCAGGCGGGCGGCGCCGATGATCCGGCGGGCGACGATCACGGCGGGCAGCAGGGCCGTCCGCAGCGCCCGGCGCGCGCCGGACAGGCGGAGGGGGCCGTGGCCTCGGTCGACGCCGGGAGCCTGGTCCTCGCGGGCGGTCGGCGGATCGCGGTGAACGGCCAGACGCAGTGGAACCGCCGCGGCGACCTCTTCACGCTCCAGCAGGTGGCCGCCGCCGTGGCCGCCGGCAAGCCCACCCGCGCCGAGGCGCGCGGCACCCGGCAGGCCGACGGCTCCCTCCTCGCCCAGACGATCAAGGCCGAGGTCGACGCCCGCTAAGAAGCCTGTAGGTGTGATGCTGGGGCGGTCCCGCGGGGCCGCCCCGGTGGTGTCTCTACTCAATGGGACAGGTACAGGACGCCAGTGGCGTCGAGCAGATGATCCCGCAAGTATCGCATTCCGACCACTGGCAGGAGGTGACGGCGGTGTTGGCGCCTCCCGCGGCCTCCCGCAGGGCCTGGTCGCTCAGGCGGCGCAGGGTCTCCCGGCTGAGGGCGAGCTTCTTGACGGACGAGCTTCTCTTCATGACTGCTCCTTTCGAGGCAGGCTGTTATACGAGAATAACGAAGTCTGCATGGGGTTCCCCTCACATCTCCGGAAGAGGGGGACTTGGCTGAGGCGGTATTGCCTATAGGAGGCGATCCGACCGATCCGACGGATCAGACCGATCAAGGTTGGGGTGAGGTTACACCGGCGCCTCCGGCGTGGGCCGCAGGCGCGGCCTCCCGCTCAGGCGCCCGCTCGCCCAGGCCATCTGCCGGTACCGGCGCCCCCACAGGGCGCAGTAGGGCGGGAACGTGAGCAGGGCGCCGAGGATCCCGCTCGCCAGTGCCGCCCCGCAGAGCAGCGCCGGCCAGTGGGAGCTCCCGCCTCCCCGCGGCCAGGTCAGCAGCACTCCCACCACCGAGATCAGCAGCAGGACCAGGACGGCCGTCCCCCGCCGCCCCGGGGGCGCCCCCAGGACCGGCTGGAAATCGGCCTGGGCGAGGTCCGGCTCCATCTCCCGGAGCAGCCCGGGGAGGGCCTCGGCGGCGACCTTCCCGGTCTTCCAGAGGTGGCTCAGGGCGTCGGGCAGGAAGCGCTCGGCCCTGTCGACGCCCGAGCGGAGCGCGTAGGCCGTAGCCTCCCCCCACGGACAGGGGGACGGGACCTCCCGCACGTGCTCGGGCACGAAGTAATAGGCCTCGATCGAGAGATCGGCCTCGACGTTACCATTCCAGGGATCGGCTCCCCGGAACCGCGCTTCTGTTCGCACCCGCCGGGGAACCAGCTTGGCACGCATGAGCATCACGAAATCCTCCCTGCGGGCTTGAGGGCTGGTTGGCAGCCCGGCCGCGGCAAGAGGTTGGTGAAGATGCCTGCTGAGGAGGGGGATTATGCCGCAACCGGAGCCGGATCGCCAGTGGGGGACCGGGGAGGGAAAGGGGGAGGATCCCTCCTCCCCCCGAAACGGGCTTCAGACCGTGCAGTCGATAACCGTGCAGGCGATGCCGCACGAGCCGCAGTCCGAATAGTTCTTGGACTTCACGCCACCCACGGCGTCGACGATCTGGCTCACGTCGAGGCTGCGCAGGGTCTCCTTGGCGAGGGTGAGCTTCTTGAGGGCTTTCTTCATGGTGAAACCTCCGTACTACTTTCGGGATGACTGGGATCGGACGGACCGTACAGCGCCCGCCCGCGTCTCAGGCCGCCCGAAGCCCCGCGGCGTCGCGGATCAATCGTCGCGGATCGATCGCTCCACGCTACCACCGGTCTTCCGCGACCGCGGCGGATGGTTTCATAGCATGGAGCGAATATCCATCTTGCCAAATGAATTTTTACAGCTTTTTACTTCTTCACCTCGAAGTCCTTGGAGCCCGCCGGGTTGCCGTCCGCCGTGATCTCCACCTTGTACTTGCCGGCCGGCCAGGGGGTCTTCTTGGAAATGTTGAAGTCGGTGTTGGCGGGGCCGGTGGGGGTGATGCTGGCGTCCTCCTCCTTGACCACCGTGCCGGCGTCGCCGAAGGTCCACTTGGCATGGAGCTTCACGGGCGTCGTGCTCGTACCCTCGCTCGCCACCGAGGCGAAGATGGTGTCCTTGGGACCGAACGTGGTGGCCGGATCGGTGATCTTCTTGTCCGGCCCCACCGCCTTGCCGAGGTCGATCGAGGTGACCTTGAACGCCACCGTGGCGGGGGTGGTCTCGACCGACGTCTGCGGAGCGGTCGAGGTCTCCGGCGCGGGAGCCGGCGGAGGCGCGGCCTCTTCCTTCTTCTTGCAGCCGAACAGCGCGAGGCAGCCTACGAGGACCAGGGTCGTGGTGCGATGGAAGCGCATGGGCTCTCTCCTCTCTTTCACGAAGGGATCTTCAGGGTCTGTCCAGGATAGATTTTGTCCGGGTCGTCGAGGATGTCCTGGTTGGCCTCGAAGATGCGGCGCCACTGATTGGCATCCCCGTAGAACTTCTTCGCGATCTTGGACAGGCTGTCTCCCGAGGCGACCGCGTAGGTCTGCTCGGCCGGCTCCGCGAGAGGCGCGGTGGAGGAGGCACCCCCCTCTACGTCGGAGAAGTCGGGCTTCTCGTCGTCATTCGCCATCTGGTTCTCCTTCGAAGGAAGAAACTGCGTTGACAGGGGGACGTCGTAATGCCCCTCGATCCTACATCCGGACAGCTTACGAGTCACGTTACGGCAGGGTCTGCCGAGCAACCTTTCCCCCGCCCGCTCGTACATACTCTCTCCGGCGGCCCGGCCGCCTTGAGCCTTCTTTGCCCAAAGGAGCCCACGAATGAACCGCCGTCTCGCCGTCCTTTCGATCCTCGCCCTGCTCGGGCTCGCCGCCGTGCCGGCCGGCGCCGCGGAGCCGGCCGCCCCGCCCTCGGCCCCGCCCACGGCGGCCGAGCGCCCGCTCCCCGCCCTGCCGTACATCCCGAGCCTCGACACGACGGTGATGGACCGCTCGGTCGACCCGTGCGCCGACCTCTACACCTTCTCCTGCGGCAAGTGGCTGGACAAGAACCCGATCCCGGCCGACCGTCCCGCCTGGAGCGTCTACGCCAAGGCGGGGGATGACAACCGGCGGTTCCTCTGGGGTCTGCTGGAGGAGGCGGCCCGCCCCACGCCCGGCCGCGACGCCAACACCCAGAAGATCGGCGACTTCTTCGCGGCCTGCATGGACGAGGCGGCCATCGAGAAGGCGGGGGCCGGCCCCCTCAAGGACGATCTGGCGGCCATCGCCGCCCTGAAATCCAAATCCGATCTCGCCCCCCTCCTCGCTCGGCTGCACCTGGAAGGGGGAGGAGGCTCGATGCTCTTCGGCTTCGGCTCCGGCCAGAACCCCAAGAACGCCTCGGAGGTGATCGGATTCGCGGGCGCCGGCGGCCTGGGGCTCCCGTCGCCCGAGGACTACACCAAGGACGACGCCAAATCCAAGGAGGCCCGCGAGCACTACCAGGCCTACGTCCAGAAGATCTTCGAGCTGCTGGGAGACCCGCAAGCCGCGCGCCAGACGGCGGCCGTGCTCCGCGTGGAGACCGCCCTCGCCAGGAATTCCCTGCCCCCCGCCGAGCGCCGCGACCCCTACAAGGTCTCCCACGTCATGCAGCGCAAGGAGCTCCAGGAGCTCACCCCCTCCTTCTCCTGGGACGTCTACCTGAAGGACCTCGGCCAGCCGGGCCTCCAGACCTTCAACGTCACCGAGCCCAAGTTCTTCCAGGAGGTCGACCGCCAGCTCGAGACGGTCGGCCTGGACGACCTCCGGGCCTACCTCCGCTTCCATCTGGCGAGCGGCGCGTCCCCTTATCTCTCCACCCCCTTCGTGCGGGCCAACTTCGACTTCTACCACGCCTACCTGACCGGCGTGAAACAGATCTCCCCCCGCTGGAAGCGCTGCGTGGGCTGGATCGACAACGACCTGGGGGAGGCGCTCGGGGAGGTCTTCGTCCGCAAGGTCTTCCCGGCCCAGACCAAGACCGACACCGTGCGGATGACGAAGCAGATCCGCGACGCCATGGAGCTGCGCATCGAGCAGTCCCCCTGGATGACCCCGGAGACCAAGAAGCAGGCGCTGGTCAAGCTCCACGCCGTGCGCGAGAAGATCGGCTATCCCGACCGCTGGCGCGACTACTCGGCCCTGGAGATCAAGCGTGGCGACTTCGCGGGCAACGTCCGGCGGGCGGCCACCTTCGAGACCCGCCGCGACCTCGCCAAGATCGGCAAGCCGCTCGACCGCAACGAGTGGGGGATGACGCCCCCCACCGTCAACGCCTACTACAACCCGTTCATGAACGACATCAACTTCCCGGCGGGGGTCCTGCTGCCGCCCCTCTACGATCCCAAGCTGGACGCCGCGCCCAACTACGGCAACACCGGCAGCACCATCGGCCACGAGCTGACCCACGGCTTCGACGACGAAGGGCGGCAGTTCGACGCCCAGGGCAACCTGCGCAACTGGTGGACGCCCAAGGACGACGAGGAGTTCCGCCAGCGGGCCGCCTGCGTGGCCGACCAGTACGCCCAGTACACGGTGGTGGACGACATCAAGATCAACAGCAAGCTCACCCTCGGCGAGGACGTGGCCGACCTGGGGGGCACCATCCTCGCCTACCTCGCCTGGCAGGAGGAGACGAAGAGCCAGAAGCTGGCGCCGGTCGACGGCCTGACCCCCGAGCAGCGCTTCTTCGTCGGCTTCGCCCAGTGGGACTGCGCGGGCGATCGCCCCGAGATGCTGCGCCTCGCCGCGCGGGTCAACCCCCACTCGCCGCACCAGTACCGTATCAACGGCGTGGTGGTGAACATGCCCCAGTTCGCCGAAGCTTTCCACTGCAAGCCCGGCCAGCCCATGGTCAAGGAGCCGGACAAGGTCTGCCGGATCTGGTAGGGGAGGGAGCCGGGTTCAGGCGCCGGGACCCAAAAACAGGGCGGCCACATAGGGCCGCCCCTACAAAGAAGGCCGATCCGTAGGGGCGGCCCTATGTGGCCGCCCTGCTGCTACGCTAGGCGGCATGCCGGCTCCTTCCTCTCCACCTCCGGGCCGCGACTACGCCCAGCTCCTGGGCGCCATGAACGAGCTCCTGGCCGTGCTGTCGAGCGACGGCGGCGAGGAGGCGGCCCTGCGCGCCTCCTTCGAGGCCGCGGCGCGGGGGTTCGGCGCCCAGAAGGCCCTGCTGCTGATCGTCGAGAGCGCCGAGCCTCTGCGCCTGCGGGCCGTCCACGCGCTGGGCAAGCTCACGGAGGAGCAGATCAAGGCCTGCGAGCAGGGGGAGTCGGTGCGGGGGGTGAGCCCCTCTCTGATCCAGCGGGTCGTGGCGAGCGGCGTACCTGAGCTGATCGAGGATCCACGGCTGGCGGCCGACGCGTCCCACACGCCTTCGCTGGTGGGAGGAGCGTACAGCGTGCTCTGCGCGCCGATTTTCGATCCCATCCGCGACGCCGTCCTCGCCGTGATCTACCTCCAGAACAGCGGCCTGACGGAAGCCTACGGCCAAGGCGACCTCGGCTGGCTCGAAGGCTACGCCACGGCGGTGGGGAGGCTGTTCGGCCTCTCCTTCCGCCACGCGCTCCAGGAGCAGGAGCTGCGCGAGATCCGCAACGCGGTGGACAACGCGCCGGAGATCCTGGGCGACTCCGCGCACACCCAAGCCCTGCGGCGGGTCCTCCATGAGACCTTCATCCCGGCCATGGAGGTGGAGAGCCCGGAGCCGATCCTGGTCCTCGGCGAGCGCGGCACGGGCAAGGACCTGATCGCGCGCTACCTCCACGCCTACAGCTCGCGCCACAAGCGCCCGCTGGTGGTGGTCAACTGCGCCGAGATCACCGACGAGCTGGCCGCCTCCCGCTTCTTCGGTCACAAGCGGGGCTCCTTCACCGGCGCCCTCACGGACGAGCCCGGCTTCTTCCGCGCCGCGGACGGCGGAGTCCTCTTCCTCGACGAGATCGCCGAGCTCTCCCCCCGCGCGCAGGCCCATCTGCTGCGGGTGCTGGAAAACCACACGGTGGTGCCGGTGGGGCAGACCCGCGAGATCAAAGTCAACGCGGCGGTCGTGCTGGCCACCAACCGGGACCTCGACCAGGAGGTGCGGGAAGGCGCCCTGCGGGCCGACTTCTACGATCGCTTCCGCACCCTGGCGATCCGTCTCCTCCCCCTGCGCGAGCGCCCGTGGGACATCCCGCCGCTGTTGGAGCACTACCGCCGCCACCACGAGCGCAAGCACCGCAAGCCTACCCTGGGCTTCACCCGTGAGGTCTTTCGAATCCTGGTCTCCTACGACTGGCCGGGAAACGTGAGAGATCTGGCCCGCGCCTGCTCCTTGTTCGTGATCCACGCCCAGCCCGGAGCCTGGATCGATCGCGATCTGCTCGGCCGCTGCCTCCCCGAGGTGCTGAGCGGCACGCCCAATCCCAAAGCGGGACCGCTGCTCGCCGAGGGGGTTTCGATGGCAGAGGCGGTGGAGGCGTTCGAGCGCGAGCTGATCCTTTCGCGGCTGGAGCAGCATGGCGGGAACGTGAAGGCGGCCCGGGAGAGCCTGGGGCTTACGAAGACGACGTTTCATCGGTATATGAAGCGGTTGGGGATCGAGACCGGCGGCGCGCAGGAGGAGTGACCCGCGCGGATCGTCAGCCGACCGACACCCGCCGCCCGTCGAACCGCCGCAGGCTGAAGCCCGAGAACAGCTCGTTGCCGGTGAAGGAGAGCTCCTCCAGGATGCGGATCGCCACCTCCTCGCCGAGCTTCAGCCCTTCGACCGCGTCCGAGCGCCAATGCACGCCCGCGAAGTTGCGCCCGAAAATGATGTTGGAAGCCAGCTTGTCGAGCTCGCCGCCCACCGTGAGGTCCGCCCCCTTCCAGGGCTGCAGCGACAGCCCGTCCGCGCTCGCCACGACGGGCTCCGGCAACACGTAAGACTCGTCCAGGCAGGCCTTGAGCGCCGTCACGCACGCTCCCGCGATGGCGGCATGGCCCGCCGGGTAGGAGGGGTGGGTGGGGCACCCTTCCGGATAGGCCTGCGGCAGCAGAGCCGTGCCATATCGCTTCCGGACCTCCTGCAACGCGACCGAATCGGCGAGGCCCGCTGGCAGCGGAACCTCCCGCCGGCCGCTGAGCCCGGCCTCCACCACCCGTCCCGCCAGCTCCTCCGGCCGGCTCCGCCGGTGCACGATCCACTTCTGATACCAGCAGGCCTTGAGCGCCGATTCCGTCACCAGCGCGAGCACCGAGAGGACGAACGGCTGCCCGAACGTCGTGAAGGCGCTCTGCGTCCGCGAGTGCTTGTAGGGATTGCCGCCGTCCGGCGGCGTGCCCGCCTTGAGCGCGATCAGGAAGGCGCTCAGGCAGGATTGATAGGTGAAATCCCGGTGCACGTATTCGCCGAGATCGCGGCCGTTGCGGATGTACCGCGGTGCGGCGTCGAACGAGTTGACGCCGCCGAGCGCGCCGTTCTGGATCGCCAGCCAGCCGTTGAAATCGGTCATGAAATCGACCGCCGGCACCACCGTCCGGATCTTCTGCTCGATGCGGATGGGCAGGAACGGGATCGGCTTCCAGAGGAATTGTGACAGATAGGGACCGGCGAGGTCGCCGCCGGCCGTCCCCCGGAACACCGTGTCGGGCGTGACCTTGCCGCCCTGCTGCGGTCCATGGAAGCCGGGGAGCCCCGAGAGCTCGGCCGTCGCCCTTTCGATCACCGGATGGGAGCCATATTCGCTGAACGGCACGTCGCGGGCGAGCGCCTGCCAGTACAGCTCGACGAGCTCGGCCGCCTGCTCCGCGCTCGCGAATCCCAGGGTCGCGGGGCACTGGAGCTGCGAGCTGTCGGGGCCGATCAGTCCGAACGCCAGGGCGGACTGGGGATTCGCCAGCTTGACGAAGCCGCCGAGTGGAATGCGCTCGAAATCCTCCGGCCGGCCCGTGCGCAGGGCTTTCAAATACACCTCATAGGCCTTGGCATCGACCTCGCCGGTGCGGTCGTGGGGTAGTCCTTTCGAATAGCAGGCGATCCGGCCGGGCAGCGAATCCTCCTCGCCGCTGGTGTGCTCGACCCCGGCGCCGAAGCCGCGCGCGTGCTCGGCCGCCTTCAGCCGCGCTTCGAAAGCCTTGGAGAGGCGCCTCACCCCTGGCGAGAGAGGCTTGCCGGGAGAGGAGCGGCCCGCAGCTTCCGCCGGAGCCAGGCTGGCGCCGCCCGCCACCAGGGCGGCGCTTCCCACGGCTCCGGCGAGGAGATCCCGGCGGGTCAGATGTGGAGCGACAAGGTGCCTGTTCATAAGAGAGTCCCTGGATGAGCTCCTCAATGGTGAATCAGGATGGCGACGTCGTAGGTGTCATGACAGCCGAAGGTTGTGGTTGCGAAGTCCGTCTGGCCGTCGCCGTTGAAGTCGCCCGCTGCCAGGTAGTAGGGCGCGCAGCCGACGTCGTAACGCTGAGGCGCGCCGAACGTCCCGTCGCCCTGGCCGAGAACGATCACGATGTCCTGCGTGGCGCCGCCTCCCGGGCTGGTGTGTACGAGATCCGGGATTCCATCGCCGTTCGCGTCGGCGACGATCATGAGCCCGAACGCATTGGGCCCGGTGGGCGTCACCATGAGCGGCTTGAAAGTCCCATCGCCATTCCCGAGCAGAACGCCATGAAACTCACCACCCGTGGAGCTGTCATAAAAATAGCTCGTAGCCAGGTCCTCTTTCCCATCGCCGTCCAGATCCGCCGCGGCCACCGACTGCGGGAAGGGATAAGGCGTTGAGGCGGTCTTCTGCAGACCTGCCGCCACCGACACTGGGGGAGGCGAAGAAGCTGTGCTGAGCGCGATGCGGACCTCGGGACCGAAGCTCCCATCGCCATTGCCGCTCAGCAGTGAAAGGTCATTCGTCCTATTATTCGCCGTTACCAGATCGGGATGGCCATCGCCCTGGAAGTCGCCCACCGTGAGATCCACCGGGGAGCCGCCCACTGGATAACGGACCTGAGGCGCAAAAGTCCCGTCGCCCCTGCCCAGGAGCACGGATATGTCATCGCTATACGTATTGGCGGTAACCAGATCGAGATGACCGTCTCCGTTGAGGTCCCGCGCTCGGAGGGCCATGGGATGATCGCCCGCTGGGAACGCCGACGGCGAGGCGAACGTTCCATCCCCATGGCCCAAGAGGACGTTGACCGAATCGTCATTGGAGGTCGCCAGATCCAGCTTCCCGTCCCCGTCGAAGTCCGCCGCCACGATGGCCACTGGATCGGCGCCCGCCGGGAACCGGTGCTCGGGCGCGAACGTCCCGTCCCCTCGTCCCAGGAGAATGGCCACCTCGGCACTGTCATTGCTCGCCACGGCCAGGTCTTGGGCGCCGTCGCCGTTGAAATCTCCCACCGCCACACCCTGAGGATTCTCGCCCGCCGGATATCTCCGGTCGGTATCGAACACCGCGTTTCCCAAGCCAAAGAGCAGCGAGAGACCCAATGTGTCGACCGTCACGAGATCTGGAATCCCGTCGCCGTTGAGGTCTCCCGCCGTGAGATCGCCCGGAGTTGCTCCCGTGAAGGCCATGGTCCCGCTGCTAAACGAGCCGCTGCCGTTTCCCAGGAACAGATAGACGTCGTTCAACTCATGGTCGACTGCCGCCAGATCCAGGTTCCCGTCGCCATCGATGTCGCTCGCGATCACCGCTTCCGGGTCTCTGCCCGCTCGCAGGATCGGGCCGGCGGTGTAGCTGCCATCCGCAAGGGCGAAGAAAACATTTATCGTATTGCCAAAGCCGCTCACGATGGCGAAGTCGAGGCGCCCGTCGTGGTTGAGATCCCCGACGGCGAGATCTACTGGATTATTGAATCCCAGGCTTACGCTGCGGTTGAGCGTGAAGGCCCCGTGGCCATTCCCTAGGAAGGTTTGCACATCACTCGCCGAGCTCCTGCTCTGGGCGCTCACGAGGTCCAGATGACCATCCTGGTTGATGTCGCCGACCTCGACAAAAACTGTACCAACGGTCGCGAGGGTGGCGGCGAGAGACAGCGTGCCATCGCCATTCCCGAGAAGAATCAATGTGTTGCCGCCCGCTACGGCGAGGTCCAACAAGCCGTCCTCATTGAAGTCTCCCGCCGCCAGCGCTAGTGCGCCACTCGTGGGTGAGTCAATGTGCGGTTGGAACGTCCCGTCCCCATTGCCAAGCAGGACGGAGACGCCGTCGGAGCCACCGTTGGCCGTCGCGATGTCCGGGATGGAATCCCCGTTGAAGTCTCCAATGAGGACGTCCCGGGGGCTGCCCGCCGTCTCGAAGTAACGGACCGGCTCGTAGCCGCCGCCCGGCTTCCCGAGAAAGACGGCGGCTCCATCGGAGGATGCCGCTGCGATCAGGTCTGGGATCTGGTCGCCGTTGAGATCCGCGATTTTGACCGCCTCGGCTTCCACTGTGAGCTGCGGGCCTGGATAGAGAAATACTCCCGCCGGTTGGATCTGGATCTGACCCATGGGAGTGACGCCGCTCGGCACGGGAGCCACGCGCTGCGAGGTGCCGGCATAGTCGCGGCCCTGGGCATCCCGGAAGCTGGCCCGGCAACGAATCGGGCCCAAGGCGGTGGGGACGCCTGGAATGCTGAAGGTTCCGTTCGCGAGAGTCGTGCCGGTCACCGCCGCACAGGTGACGCTGGCCCCTGCCACGACCGCGCCTTGCGGATCGACAACCGTTCCTGTCGCCGTCGTCAAAGGATCATTGGATACAATGGAAACCCTGACCTCGGGCGAGCGGGTTGTTCGCCCGAGAGTATCCGTGGCCTCGGCCGCAAGCCGCAGCTCCGAGGCGGTCGCCGGAACAACCATGTCGAAAATGTAGGGCGCCGTATCGGCCTCGCCGACTGGCGCGCCGTCGACCAGGAAAACGACGCGCGTCACGCCCACGTCGTCGGTCGCACCGACGATCATTTGCAGCAAGGACCCGGCGACGAACGTGCTTCCCTCCGTGGGCTGGACCACCGCCGCCGTCGGCGGCTGGTCGGCCACGACCTGAACGGTCGCCGTCGCGGGGCTCGACTGCCCCACATTGTCCGAGGCCACGGCGGTGATCACAAGCTCGCGAGGGCCGCCCAGGGGTATCGCATATGTCGCGCGATAGGGCGGTGACGTCAGCCGCAACAGTAAAGCGCCATTGACATCGAATTCCACGGAGGTGACTTGCAGATCGTCGCTCGCCGTCGCCGCGAGGGTGATCGTCGAGCCCTCGACGAACTGGCTTCCCTCCACCGGTGCCAGCAGGCGCACGACGGGTGAGCTGTCCGGAATGACAGAGACGGTTCTCTCTTCGGCCAGAGTTTCGTTCCCACCGAGATCCGTCGCCTTGGCTCCGAGCACCAAAGTCGTTGAGCCGACAGGAACCTCCACCACGGCAGAAAACGGCCGAGAATAGTCCTTCCCAACCGACTGTCCATTGACAAAGAATTCCACGCTCCAGACGGCGATATCGTCCGAGGCTTGCGCCTCCACCGTCAGGAACGTCCGCTCCCTTGCCGAGCTTCCCTCCGCCGGCAACGTGATCTCGACGCTCGGGGGGATGCCGAGATCGTCTGTCAAGTCGAGATAGCGGCCGATGAACAGCCAGCTATCGGCCAACAGGTAGACAAAGCCGTTGCGGGCCTTCACGTCGGTGCCGTTTGGGTCCCCCGGGAAATTCAGCGCCGCTGAGAAGCTAGGATTCGATTCACCGAGCTTGAAGATCGGCACTGCATTGACGAAGTAGTAATCCGCGGTCAGCGCGAGATCGCCATCCAGCGCCACTCCGACCAAGCCGAACGCGTCGCTGGAGGAGCCGATCACCACAGGGTTCGAAGGCTCCGTAAAGTCTACGACCCGCAGCCCTCCCAAAGTCCAGTTCGCACCGTCGGCGACGTAGGCTTTACTGTCCCGAATCGCCACGGCGGCGGCGCTCGAGGTGCCGTTGGTCCGCGTGGGAGTAGACCCAAGAAGCGTCGGATTCCGTGGATCGCTGATATCCACGAAGAACAAACCTTTAGATCCTCGGGCCAAAGCGGCTATGGAGCCTTTCACGTCGAGACCAAACGCGCCGCCTGCCGGCAGTAACAGGGACCCGAGGTCCGCTGGCGACGAGGGCACCGTTACATCCAGGACGGAAAGCCCTGCATGTGTCGAGACGTACAGTGTCTGGCCTTGCGAGACAAGCCTCTCGGCCCCCGATACAAAATGAGTCGTCACCAACGCCGGGGAAGCAGGATTCGAAACGTCTACGACGACAAGCCCGAAATTCTCGGAGATCACATAGGCGAAGTTGCCTTCCACCGCCACATCCTTGGCGCCGCCTACCTCCACAGAGCCTACGATCGTCGGCACAGCAGGATTCGAGACGTCCACCACATACAGCCTTCCTCTTCCTGACTCTACAGATGCTACATAAGCGTAATTCGCCTGGAGGGCTACGGCTCTGGGGGATCCTGGAATGAGCACCGATCCAAGGGGCGTTGGCGCAAAGCTGCGAACGGTGGCCTGACTTGTGGCCGTATGTCCGTTGTTGAGAGCTGTAATCGTGGCTGTGCCGTCTTGCCCGGCGTAGACGCGCCCATCGTCCGTGCCGAAATTGGCGATGGCGAGATTGCTCGAGGCATAGGTCGTGCCGTAACGTTTCGTAATATTGAGGCTGTAGCCGTCGATCAGGTGTCCAGTTACCTGGAGCTGCCGAGACGCTTCACCCAGCGCCGTATTGAAGACCAGGGTAAAGACAGTAGGGGACACCTCAATCGACTGGAGCGCCGCCGCGAGATTGAAGCTGTTGGGATCGAGCGGATCGCTTCCCGTGCTCACCTCCAGGCCGTCCCGGAAACCGTCGCCGTCTGTATCGGCGAGCAGCGGGTTGGTGTGGAGCTCGTTGACCTCGCGCCCGTCGAGGAGACCGTCGCCGTCGGTGTCGGGGTTGAACGGATCGAGGCCGGCCCGGAACTCCTCCAGGGTGGTCAGGCCGTCCTTGTCCTGATCGTCCAGGACGTCCAGAGGGTTGTTCGGATCGAGCCCGTGAGCAATCTCGAAGTCGTCCGGCAGGCCGTCGCCGTCAGAATCGCCCGAGGCGACGATCTGAATCCGGATCACACCCAACGCGCCTTCATTCGACGCGCTGATCAGAGCCACACCGCTCGCTCGCGCCGTCACCAGCCCGTTGGCATCCACGGTGGCGATCGCGGGGTTGCTGGTGCGGTAGTCCGTTCCCGTCGTCTCCGCGGTCACATCGTCCGTGGAGCCGCCTGGATACGTCGCGGTCGCTGAGATCTGCACCGTCTGCCCTACGGCGCTCAACGAGGTCGCAGGCGCGCTCAGGCTCAGGCTCGAAGGCACGGGAGGCGGCCCCTGGAAGTCGATGGCATTGACTTTGATGACGCCGTTTGCCGGCACTGTGATAAGGCCTGAGGCGCCGAAGGTGACGATGCCGTTTTCGACGCAGGTGGCCCGTACCCGAACCTGGCCGAGGTTGGCTGGTACGTTAGGGAGGACCCAAGAGCCGTCGGCCTCAACACGAGCGGAACGATTCAGCACAGATACGACGCAGCCCCCGTCGAGCCCTGAGCTTTGGGCAGGGCCATTCGCTACGATCATCATGAACCCGCACGTCAACAGCGCACGAGCTGTCTTTAAATTCATCGGAACCTCCGCTAGAGATTGCTACTGCGCGCTCGACGCTGGCTTCAAGGGTGAAAAATACTTAAGTATCCTGACCCCGGTCTCCATTGCCCCGGCGCCTCGTGCTTTTGGGATCAGGGGTACGACGGCGTACACCGAATCCTTATCGCCACGCACCAATTGCGCCTCGAGCGACGGAAGCGCGCCTGGAATCTGCACCGACGCGAGCTTTTGGCCTGCCTCAGTGAACCAGATAAGCTCTGGCATCACATCCTTGACACCAAGGATGGCTACTCTGCCATCGCTAGTAACGACAGCAGGAATCCTGCCCAGCGAAAAGGCTTTCGCATCCAAGGTATGCTGATCTGTTAAGCTCAGGTCAGGGTTTAGTTTTGATACTTTGACACTAGTGCCCCTCTCCGTTGACAGCACTCTCGGCAAATGGCCGCCTGTTGCCAGAAGTGCGCAAGCGGATCCTGGATGGTTGGCAGACTTTAGAACTTCCGCCTTCGGGCTCAGTCTTGCCAGCCAGATTCGCCGTGAGCCGTTCAGGGAGCTCGCCTCTCCAGAAACTGTTCCTGCTACCAGTAGATCTCCTCTCTCATCCTCCCAAGCGTCCACCAAGGCTCCTGGCCCAATTTCACCGAAGACTTTCCACCAGAGGACCGTTCCATCGCTGGTGAGGCGCAGAGCCGCAGGAGAAGACTCCTCTTGCCCGATTACGAGCGTGCCTCCGTCGCTGAGCGCGAGGGCGCCTCGGAGCCGCAGTCCGATGCTCGGTATCTCGGTCGTATGCAGGAATACGGACTGGCCTCCGAGGTTGATTGTGAAGACACCAAGACGGCCGGCACTGGACCCAGCCAATGCCAGCCAGCCTCCATCTCTTCGGGGCAAGGCTCCAATAATGTATGAGCCCTTGGATTTAAGCTTAGAACCCATTTCAAGTTTTCGCTTACTGCCAGACTGATCGACCAGGATCAACTCGTCTTCAAATTGGCCGCGAACCGGCGAGGCAGTCATGGGAACCAAAATTCCGTCGTTCGAGGAGAGCACTGGTGCGCTCACACGAAATATCCCTTCGCGCACGAGGTCTACATCCCATTGATGGCTTAGCTCTGTAACGTCAGGCTCCGCGCTGGATATTTTGAGCAGGAGACATATCAAAAATGGAATGAGTTTCTTCATTTTTCTCCCCGGCAATGATCGTGAATCAGCCTGATAATCCACGCCTCGCTTCAACAGCACCGGCAGTAGGCCCGCTGGCTCTGAGGGAAAACGATTTGAGAGGCGTCACTGACGGCTTCCCAGTAAGTTTGCGCGAAGATGAAGCATCGGGTCTCGCAGGCTTGGTTCTCAGCCCCTAAGCAGACGGCATACAAATCCGTGAGGAAGTCCGAATTGCATTGATTGCGATGCGCATCTGAAGGGTCGCAGGTATGATAGCACCTGTCATGGTTGTAGCAGGGGGATCCGGGGCCGGGTAGCGCGCCAAAGACCGTATTGGCACAACCTGCCGGGTTGTCTTTATCTCCGCTATAAAGATTCCCATAGAAGCCGACTAGCAGTTTCTGTACCCAAGGGTCCAACGTGCATTGATCGTAGCCTTCTTCAGGCGGTGTATTCTGCTGAATATTCGGGCAGTCGTCAAAGTCATCGATAGGGAACTTGTTGACAACATGTTTGCTTGGGGAGCAGCATTGGGTTTGAAGGCTGAATATTGCGGGCTGCAAAGGGCCGTCGCCGCAGCACCCTCCTCCCGGAGGCGCATCCGTTGGATCGATGCGGAGTGGCGAGAAGAACGGATCGCAAGCCTCCCGCAGGCAGTTCCCAGGGATCTGAGGAGGGACTTCAGAGGTGTCGATTACATCAGTAACCCGTCCATTCTCGCACTTCTGGCGATAGCAATCGTCGGGTGCATTCTGGTGCGGCACTTCCGAATCATTGGGGACTGGAATAATGTTTCCGCCCACACATTTCTGACTCACGCAATCGTCTGGTCTGGTTTG
>DASXJP010000610.1:0-8817 GCA_036497345.1 Thermoanaerobaculia bacterium | reverse complement strand
CCGGCGCGGAAAAGGTTACGGTTCCGGCCGGCACCTTCGACAGCCTCAAGCTGGAGGTCACCTCCGCCGAGGGCGGCGCCGAGAAGACCACGATCTGGGTGGACCCGGCCACGCGCCAGGTCCTGAAGTCCGTCGAGGTCGTGCCCCAGATGAACGGCGCGGTGATCACGGCGGAGCTGACGCAGTAGGGGCGGCTCTGCTTTGTCAGCGTTGGCGTCCCCGGCCGGTTGACCCTCATCACCCCGGCCCTCTTCTCCCGGCCTCCCCCCGTCCGTCCGGGAGAAGAGGGAGAAAGCCCCCTCTGTTCTGAAAATAGGGAGGGGGCCTGTAGGGGCGGCCACATAGGGCCGCCCCTACGGAATTTTCACCCCTCTCCTGCAGTCCTTTGGGTCCTTTCTACCCTGGCGCCCACCGCGCCGGCTCCGCGAACAGCAGCAGCGGCTGCTCGGCGACGCGGAAGGTGGCGCGGGCGCCGAAGGGGAAGCGGGTGGCCAGCCGCGCGCCGTCGATGTAAAGCCAGCCCGCCTGCATGGCCGACTCGACCTCCAGCGCCTGGCCCCCCTCCACGAAGCCGGATTCCAGCGCCACGCTCCGGCCCTTGACGCGGTAGAGCTCGCGGGCGCGGAACTGGAGCCGATGCTCGCCGAGTGACATCGGCTGGCCGCCCGCGGAGCGGATGCCGGCCGTGGAGCCCGTGGGCGTCGCCACCCAGAGTCCGGAGCTGCGGTGCTCCTCGGCGCGGCGGCCGAGCCGCAACCGGTAGCGGCTGGTCGCCGCCGGCTGTTCGTGGGCGATGAGGACGTCGTTGAGCGCGGGAAGGAGCCGCTTGCCGTCGAGCTCCACCTCGACGCGGGAGACCGCCTGCGGCAGCAGGTCCCCTTTGGCGATCCGCGCGAGATCGCGCGCCACGGCAGTGCGCCGGGTGGAGGTGAGATAGCCCACGCTCGACTTGGGAGCCGAATTGACGCCGAGGAGGCCCGCCCGGGTCACCCAGTGAGAGGTGGCGAGAAGGGTGCCGTCGCCGCCGACCGTGATCACGAAGCGGGCGCGGGCGAGCGAGCGCCGCGCCTGGGCATCGAGCGCGTCCACCGAGACCGTGAACGGCGTGACGCCCAGATCATCGAGAGCTTCCTGCACGGCCGCGAGCGTGAGCTCCTGCTCGCGCGCCGCGTCCTCCACCTCGCCCGCGAGCCGTTTTCCGGAGCGGGCCAGCCGGCCGGCCATCCCCTTGCGCGAGGCCACGGGCGTCTTGACCACCAGGACGCAGGGGGAGAGGAGGCTGTCGGATTGTGAGGTCGGCACGGGGGGAGCGTATCAGACGCCCGGGCATCAATCGCCGGGCGGCCGTTCTAACCCAGCACCTTAAGAAACGTCGCCTTCCCATCCCCCGGGGCGTAGAAGTCCACCAGCTCGGAGGCGACCTCATATCCGCAGGCGGCGTAGAAGGCGCGAGTGGGGAGGTATTGTGGGCGGGTGGAGGTCTCGACGTAGACGCGGGTGCGGCCGGCCGAGGCCATCCATTTCTCGGCGGCGCGGAGGAGGGCGGCTCCGGCTCCCCGGCCCTGGAAGTCGGGGTGGACAACGATCCAGTAGAGATCGGCCGAGGCGATTGTTCCGAGGATCGGCCCCCAGCAGACGTAGCCCGCGACCCGGCCGTCCAGCTCTCCGACCAGGAAGCGGTAGTGGCTGGCGTCGCCGTTCGCCAGCCGGTCGTCCACCAGCTCCAGGGCGACTTCGATCTCTTCAGGATTGAAGAAGCCGGTGGCGCGGATCAGCGCCTCCAGCGGCTCGCGGTCGGCGGGCTCCAGGGAGCGGCGGAGCGTGAGGATCATGGGGACGGCATCGCTTTCCTGGGGATCACGGCGTCGCGGAGGATGCGCTCCACCACGTCCCGGGCCGAGAGGCCGGCCCTCGCGGCGGCGGCCATGAAGCCGCCGTCCGCGGCGAGGCAGGGGTTGGCGTTGACCTCCAGGATGTGCGGCTCGCCGGCCTCGTCGAGCCGGAGGTCGATCCGGGCATACCCTTTCAATCCGAAGATCCGCCAGGCGGCGCGGGCGAGCTCTCCCGCGCGGGCGAGCAGCGCCGCGTCGCACGGGCAATCCGGAAAATGGCGGACGGTGTGGATGTAGGCGAACGACTCCTCGTGCCACTTCGCCTCGTAGCCCAGGACGCGGCTCATCCCCTCGGGGAATCCGTCGTAGACGATCTCGGCCACCGGCAGCACCTCGACGCAGCCGTCGCGGGCCAGCAGCGAGACGTTCAGCTCCCGGCCGGATAGAAAGGTTTCGGCGACCACGCCCTGGCCGGGAAAGCGCACCGCGAGATCCCGGGCGCGCGAGATCGCCGCCTCTCTCGTGGCGCAGAGCGGGTCCCCCTCCATGCCGAGGGAGGCGTCCTCGCAGGCGGGCTTCAGGATCCAGGGTCCTGGAATGTGGTCGAGCAGATCCGGACGGTCCGGGTAGAGACGGCCGCCGGGCGGGACCGGCAATCCCTCGGCGGCGAGGACCGCCCGCGTGGCCAGCTTGTCCGTGGTCACCCAGAGGACGCCGGAGGGCGAGCCGGTGAAGGGCAACCCCAGGAGCTCCAGCGCGGCCGCGGCCCCCAGCAGCGCCTCGGGCCTGCCGGGCGGCGCTTCCATCAGATTGAAGACGGTCAGGCCGGGGCTTGGGCTCAGCCGGAGCCAGGGCTGCCAGTCCGGCACCGCGACCGTCTCCTGGGGCAGGCCGAGCGACGCCAGCCCCTCCGACACCAGGGCCACCTGGGCCAGCACGTCCGAGGTCGAGGGATCGGCCGACGCCTCCACCGGGTTGTGGGCGATGACGACGCGGGACGTCTTCTCTACTTCCATAATCCCCACCGCCGCGCGGAGGCCTCGACGATCTGGCCGAGGAGATCGGCGTAGGGGATGCCGGCCCGGCCCGCCAGGATCGGCAGGTCCGAGTAGGTGGGGTGCAGGCCGGGGAGCGGATTGATCTCCAGGAACTGGGGCTCGCCCGCGGCGTCGCAACGGATGTCGACCCGCGCGAGGTCGCGGCAGCCGAGGGCCTGGTAGGCGGCGAGGGCGAGCTGGCGCGCCTTCTGGGCCAGGGGCTCGCCGTCGAGCAGCGAGTAGTCGATCCAGGTATCGTACTCTTTCTTGTTGAGCGCGGTGTAGGCCGCGTCGGCGCCGGGCCGGAAGGCGACCTCCATCACGCCCAGCACGCGGGCGTCCGGACCGTTGCCCACGATGCCGACCGTCATCTCGCGGCCAGGCAGGAAGCTCTCCACCAGCACCGGCTGGTGGAAGGTGCCGATCAGCTCGGCGCAGGCGGCCGCGAGATCCTCGCGGGTCTCGATCTGCGAGCGCCGCGTCACCCCCTTGCTGCTCCCCTCGGCCACCGGCTTGACGAAGAGCGGCGGCGGCAGGTCCACGTCCGCCGCCGCCTCCGGACGGTCCACCAGCGCGAACGGCGCCGTGGGCAGGCCGTGGTCCCGCACCACCCGCTTGGCGAGCGATTTGTCGAGGGTGACGGCGCAGGTCAGCGGGTCCGAGAAGGTGTAGGGCTGATCGAACATCTCGCAGACGGCCGGCACCTGGGCCTCCCTGGAGCGTCCGCGCACCCCCTCGGCGAAATTGAACACGAGGTCCCAGCGCTCGCCCGCGGCGAGCCGGCGGGCCAGCACGACGCCCCGCCCCACCCGTTCCGGCTGGTGGCCGAGCTGGCGCAGCGCCCCTTCGAGCGCGGCGATCGTCTCCTCCTCGTCGAATTCCATGACGTCCTCGGGCGCGAAGCCCGCGGCGAGGTAGTCCGACTTGAGGTCGTAGCAGAGCGCGATTCGCAAGGGTTTCATCCGCTGGTACCTGATCCCCGCTCGACAGGATCGACGTAGGAGTACGTCTTCCCCTGCCAGTTACGGATCCGCCAGACGCCGTCCTCGTGATCGAGAATCGTCTCCCGCTGCACCGGCACCTTGCCGCCGCCGCCGGGGGCGTCGATCACGTAGGTCGGCACCGCGTATCCGGTGGTGTGGCCGCGGAGCTGGGACATCAGCTCCAGGCCTTTTTCGACCGAGGTGCGCAGGTGCCCGGTGCCGAGCACGGGGTCGCACTGATAGAGGTAGTAGGGGCGCACCCGGTTCTTCAACAGGCCGTGGAAGAGGTCGCGCAGCGCCTCGACCGAATCGTTGACCCCCTTGAGCAGCACGGTCTGGCAGCCGAGCGGGATGCCGCCGTCGGCCAGCCGGTCGCACGCCTCGGCCACCTCGGGGGTGAGCTCGCTGGCGTGGCAGAAATGGACGGAGAGCCAGACCCGGTGCTTGCGCAGCACGGCCACCAGCTCCGGCGTGATGCGCTGGGGCAGGAAGCAGGGGATGCGGGTGCCGATGCGCAGGAATTCCAGATGGGGGATCGCCCGCAGCCGGCCGAGCAGCTTGTCGAGCACGGAGTCGGCCATCAGCAGGGGATCGCCCCCCGAGAGGAGGACGTCGCGCACCTCGGTGTGCTCCTCGAGGTAGGCGATCACCGCCTCCAGCCGGCGGCCTATTGGGTCGAGCTCGCCCTGGCTCACCAGCCGGCTGCGCGTGCAGTAGCGGCAGTAGGCGGCGCAGGTGTCGAGCGCGAGGAAGAGCACGCGGTCGGGATAGCGGTGGACGAGCCCTTCGATGACGCTCGCGCCGTCCTCGCCGCAGGGATCGGTCATGTCGCCGCGGCTGACCACCAGCTCGCTCTCCTGCGGCACGACCTGGAGGCGGATCGGGCAGTGGGGATCGTGCGGATCGATCAGCGCGGCGAAGTAGGGGGTGACCGCGACGGAAAACTTTTCACTCGCCAGCAGGAGCCCCCGCCGCTCCGCGTCCGTCAGGTCGAGCAGGCGCTCGAATTGATCGAGACGGTTGAGGCGATGGCGCATCTGCCAGTGCCAGTCGTTCCAGTGATCGGGATCGTAGGGCACGCCGAAGATCTCGCAGATCTGCGCGCGCCGGGAAGGCTCGATCGCAACCGAGGCGAAAGCCTCCTGCTTCATCTGAAAATCCTCCGTTGAAGAAGGGATGGGATTTGAGCGGTAAGGTCTCGGCTTCGTATGCCGACAACCCACCCGGATCGATCATCCGGCGGGAAAGCCCCAGGGGGCTCCGTGATCATGATCGGCTAGTACGTCAACCCGGGAGGGGTGACACCGCAGCCGGAACTGGCTACGGAAGCTTGGGCTGGAGACGGGCCAGAAGAAGGGGGACAACCGGGACGGTGGGAGGCGATGGCGATGCCGGTGGCAGACAGCCCGAGCCGAAGAGCTCTGGACGGGCTGTCCACGGTACTCGGAGGTTGGTCCGGAGGCACGTTCGCGTCCACGCTTTTAACAATAGCGGACTTCTCTCCCCTGTCAAGAGGATTGGACGCTTCATGTGCCATCTCGGACGCAGTTGGCTTCATTCCCCACCCGGACAGGCGGTACGCGCGCCGCCAGCCCGCGCTGAGCGGACCGCCGTGGGACGCGGGGCGGAAACCTGGAGAGGGGAAACCCGTTCTTCTCACGATCGCGCGTAAATGCAAGAGCGGGGCCAGGTTAGGGCCCCTCATCACCCCGACCCTCTTCTCCCGTCCCCTCCCACCCTCCCGCACCGGGAGAAGAGGGAGAAAACCCCTACGGGGTTGTTTTTGGTGGGCGGTTCCCCTCTCCCGGTGCGGGAGGGTGGGAGGGGACGGGAGAGGGGTCAGGGGTGAGGGTTTATCCCCCCGAACACCGCATGCCCCGCCTTCAACCAGGCCACGTCCACACCGTTGAGCCCCGCCTCCTCCAGCCAGCGGAGCTGGTCGAGGAGGGGGGAGGGATGATCGATCGGGTCCGGCTCGGTTTCGGCCCAGAGATTCCAGCTCATGTCGAGGAATTTCTCATAGGGCCCGAGCCCTCCCGACAGCTCCAGGGAGCGCCGGCGGACGGCGTCGTCCCAGGCCTTCGCCGCCAGGGCCTGGGCCGCCGGGGTGGCCGGCTGGACGAGGTCGGCGATCACCAGCGCGCCCCCGGGAGCGAGAGCGGCGGCGAGGTCGCGGTAGAGCAGGCGCTTGCCCTCTCCATCCAGATGATGGATGGCGAGCGAGCTGACGAAGGCGCGCACCGGCGCGGGGAATCGATCCCGGGAGCGCCAGGAGCGGTCCGCCAGATCGAACGGGCGGGTGTCGAAACGGCCGGCCGCCCCGGAACAATTGGCACAAGTGGCGCGGGCCTGTGCCAGCATGGTGGGCGAGAGGTCCAGGGCGAGCACCTGGGCGCGCGGGAAGCGCTCGAGCAGGGCTCGTGAGAGGAGCCCCTCGCCGCAGCAGAGATCCACCAGGAGCCCGTCGCCGGGGTCGGAGATCAGACCCAGCACGGCCGCGATCTGCTCCTCGCGCTCCGGCACGAAGAAGCGGCCGAGATCGATGAAGTCGTTGCTGTTGGCTTCGTCCCATCCGGGTTGGCGATCAGATTGGCGGTCCATGGCCTATAGAATACGGCCTCATGAGCGACCACCAGCCCACCATCTTCGACAAGATCCTCTCGGGGGAGATCCCGAGCTACAAGGTGTACGAGGACGACCACGTCTTCGCCTTCCTCGACATCGGCCCGCTCTCGGAAGGCCACACCCTGGTCATCCCCAAGGAGCGCAAGGCCCAGCTCCACCAGCTTTCGGACGAGTCGGCCGCCGCCCTCGGCCGCGTGCTGCCGCGCCTCTGCCGCGCCGTGATGCAGGCCACCGGCGCCACCGCCTACAACGTCCTGCAGAACAACGGCTCGGCGGCCCATCAGGTGGTGATGCACGTGCACTTCCACATCATCCCGAAATTCGGCGGCCAGGGGCTCGGCATCGGCTGGCCCGCCGGGAAGCTCGGCGAATCGACCGCCCGCGATCTGCTGGACAAGATGCGCCGGGCCCTGGAGGGGTAACCCAAGTGCGCGCCGTCGAGATCCGCGAAGCCTTCGGCCTCGGCAATCTCGCGCTCGTGGAGCGGCCCGATCCGGTTCCGCGGCCAGGCCAGGTGCTGGTCCGCCTGCGCGCCGCCTCGCTCAATTTCCGGGATCTCCTGACGGTCGAGGGGAAGTACAACCCCAAGCAGAAGCTGCCGCTGATCCCCTGCTCGGACGGCGCGGGCGAGGTGGTGGGGATCGGCGACGGGGTGACCCGCTTCCAGCCGGGGGACCGGGTCTGCACCGTCTTCGCCCAGAAGTGGATCGCCGGCCGTCCCACCCGCGAGCGGCTGCGCTCAACGCTCGGCGGTCCGCTCGACGGCACGCTGGCCGAGCTCGCCGTCTTCGATCAGGAGGGGCTGGTGAGGACTCCGGACCATCTCACGGACGAGGAGGCCTCGACCCTCCCCTGCGCCGCGGTGACCGCCTGGAGCGCCCTGGTGACCGAAGGGGGGATCACGGCCGGGGACACGGTGCTCGTCCAGGGGACCGGCGGCGTGTCGCTGTTCGCCCTGCAGATCGCGAAGCTGCTCGGCGCGCGGGTGATCGCCACCTCCAGCCGCGACGAGAAGCTGGCCCGCGTCCGCGCGATGGGGGCCGACGAGACGATCAACTACCGCGAGATCCCCAACTGGGGGGCCCGCGCCAAGGAGCTCACCGGCGGCGAGGGGGTGGACCACGTGGTGGAGGTGGGCGGCGCGGGCACCCTCCAGCAGTCGCTCCAGGCCCTCCGCTTCGGCGGCACCGTGAGCCTGATCGGCAACCTGGCGGGCACCAAGGCCGAGATCCTCCTCACGCACGTCTTCATGCAGAAGATCCGCGTCCAGGGCATCCTGGTGGGGGACCGCGAGAGCTTCGAGGCCATGAACCGGGCGGTCGCCCTGCACGGGCTGAAGCCGGTGATCGACCGCGCCTTCCCGCTGGAGGAGGCCCCCGCCGCCTTCGAGCACATGGCGGCGGGGGAGCATTTGGGGAAGATCGTGGTGACGGTGTAAAATACTCGGCGCTCGAAACAGGAGGGGTGCCAGTGTTAGCCAAGGAGAACGCCGTGTCGGAGATCGATGTCAAGGAAGCCGTCCGGCTGGCGAAAGAGTTCGCCACGCGAATCTACGAGCCCGAGCAAATCTCTCGTCTCGGGCTGGAAGCCGTCGAGCGGACCGACGACGGCAAGCACTGGCTGGTAACGCTCGGCTTTTCGCGGCCTTGGTCCTACCCAGAGGCTCGGGGCTCGTTTTCACCTCTAGATGAGGTTTTGCCTCGACCCAAGCAGCAACCGGAACGAGAGTACAAAGTGTTCAGGGTCGACGCGAATACAGGAGCAGTGCTCGGTATCGACAGGGTCGAGGAATGAGCTCTCGTGCACCAAGTACCCAGCGATTGGCGTAGCAGAGACCTTTTCGTCGACGCGAACGTCCTTGTTCTCTATCTGGTAGGTAACCTCGATCCAAGCCTTATCGGCAAGCATAAAAGGACGAACCAATTCGGTGTGGAGGACTACCGCCTCCTCGATGATTTCCTGCGTCAATTCAAAAGACTTGTGACGACTCCGAATGTATTGACCGAGGCCAGCAATATGGTCGCGCAGATCGGAGGGCAGGAGACCGTGACCAGATTGCGGGTGGTTCTTGGGACGATCGTTGAGGCTCTGGATGAGCAATATGTCCCCAGTACCCAAGCGAGCAAGGTGGATGAGTTCCGCCGGTTGGGATTGACGGATGCCGCGCTTCTCCTCCTAGCGAAAGAAGACCGTCTCTTGGTTCTCACCGATGACCGCAACCTGTATGACTCACTGCAGAGGCAGGGAATCGCAGCCATCAACTTCCATCACCTCCGAGAGCGGGCCTGGGGTTGACAAAGGGGCGGAAGCTTAGGGAAAACCCCGCCCCTAGATCCCAAC
>DASXJP010000609.1:0-20110 GCA_036497345.1 Thermoanaerobaculia bacterium | reverse complement strand
GTTCCCTTCATCCGCCAGGTCTGCCAGTCGCCCGACATCCGCGTCGCCACCTCGGGGGCGAGCTTCGGCGCCTTTCACGCCGCCAACTCGCTCTTCCGCCGGCCGGACCTCTTCGACGGCGTCATCGCCATGAGCGGCTTCTACGATCTCGGGCCGGACTATCTGCATGGGTACAGCGACGACAACTGCTATTTCAACAACCCGGCCTGGTATCTGCCGAGCCTGGAGGGGCAGAACCTCCACCTGCTGCAGACGGCGTGCAAGATCCACATCCTGACCGGCCAGGGGGCCTACGAGGCGCCACACGCCTCGCGGCGGCTCGCGGAGATCCTCTCCCGCAAGGGCATCCCCCATTTCCTGGACGTCTGGGGGCACGACGTGGCCCACGACTGGCCCTGGTGGCGGAAGATGCTCCCCTACGCGATTGACCAGATGGGATGGTGATTCCCATGCCTGAGCCCCTCCCGGACGACGTTCAGGAGCTTCTGCGCGCTCTCGACGAGAACGACCGCCGGGCCGAGGATCTGGTGCGCGATCTCGACGACGAGCGGCTCAACTGGCGGCCGGACGAGCGGTCTTGGAGCATCGCGCAGTGCCTGGATCACCTCAACGCGGGGAGCTTCGTTTACCTGGGACCGATGCGGGAGGCGCTGGAGCGGGCCCGGCGGCAGGGGGCTGTCCGGCGGGGGCCGATCCGGCCCGGCCCCCTGGGACGGTGGTTCATGGCGACCCTGGAGCCGCCGCCGAAGCGCCGGCTTCCCGCTCCGAAGAAGATCGTCCCCGCCCTGCGCAAGGGCAAGGCCGAGGTGATGGAGGAGTGGCGGCAGGCTCAAGTCTCGGTGAAGGATCTCCTGCGTGAGGCCGCCGGGCTCGACCTCAACGGCACGCGGTTCGTGAACCCCTTCATCCCGCTGCTCCGCTTCAGCCTCGGCACGGGGTTTCAGGTGCTTCCCTCCCACCAGCGCCGGCACCTCTGGCAGGCCGAACGGGTCAAGGCGAGCGCGAAGTTTCCGGGCCCTTGACGAGCTCGTATCCGGCCGCGGTCAGCCGCTCGATCAGGACGTCCGCGCCCAACACCTCGTACGCGGTGGCGAAGCCGCGGCGGCTGGAGCTTTCTGTATAGAGATCCTGCGCCACGAACGCCGCGGGGAGCGCCGCCATCCGCTGCCCGCCGTGTGCCGACCCGAGAGCGGCTGTGGCGTGAGCGCCGCCGGGAGCCCAGAGATCCACCTGGACATAGCCGCCAGAGTGTCCGAAGAACGAGAGACGGCGGGCGAGCGGCGCCAGGCCGGCGAGGAGGAGCCTGCCGGGGCGCGGGCCCAGGCGGGCCAGCCCGGCGAAGGCGAGGGTCGCGAGGCGCGCCTCGAAGCCCACTTTGACGCGCACCGACCGGGCTCCCAGCAGGGCTGGGAAGAGGTCGAGCTCCGGGCTCTGCCAGTCGTAGACCGCCCGCCGGCCGAACGGCGGCGGCAGGTCGACGATCTCGCGGCCGTGGAATCCGCGCAGAGCCCCTTGCGGAGCGGGAAAGGGGAGCCCGAGCTGGCCTGCCGCGGCGCGGACCGCCGCGTCCCCTTTCGGATTGCGGTTGCCGATGAAGAGCGTGACCCGCGCCCGCTCCACGGCCGGCAGCTCCCGGGCGGCGATCCTGGCCAGCGCGCCCGAGATGCCTGGCAGCGACGAGGCTCCGGCCACGGCGGCGAGCCCCCGCTCGCGGAAGCGCTCATCCAGGGCCGCGAGGCGCCGGAGCCACCCGCGATCGTCCGCGATGTCGACGTAGTGGGCTCCGGCCGCCAGGCAGACTTCCGGGAGCGCCAGGCTCATCGCGGAGAACGGTCCGGCGCAGTGGACGGCGACGCGAGCCCCGGCCAGGGCGCGCGCGCAGGAGCCGGCATCGTTCGCGTCCGCCGCGACGCCCTCGTGCCCGGGGCCGAGCCCCGCGGCGAAGCGCGCCGCCTTCGCCCCGTCCCGTCCGGCGATCCGCACCGGCAGGCCCGCCGCCGCGAGCGCCCGCGACACCTGGACGCCGAAGGTACCGTAGCCGCCGAAGACCGCGATCATGGAGACTCGAGATCGCGGGCGACCAGAACGACCCACAGGCAGTAGAAGCCGATCGTGGGGCCCGTCGAGGCGGCGAGCAGCGCCGGCGATGGGAGCAGGCCCGAGAGGGTCATCACGGCTCCCGCGGCGACGGTCGCCGCGCCGGCGAGCCTTGCCGGCCTGCCGATCAAAGACCCCAGGGCCGACGTCATCAGCAGCACGCCGGCGGTATAGAGGCCGTTGGCGACCGTGGCGCCGCCGGTCAGGGCAAGCCGCTCGAAGGTCTGGAAGAGGGGCTGTCCGGACCGCGCGGCGAGCGGCAGCACCTGGATCTGAATAGAGTCCGCGAGGAGATCGGCCGCCATGCCGGCCGCCGTGAAGGCGAGGGCGAGCTGCGCCGCCAGGGAGCGGCCGGGGACGAGGAGACGGAGGGCGGCCATGTAGGCGACCAGCAGCAGCGTGCAGAGCATCCAGACGCTCCAGCCCAGGGTCCAGCCCAGCGGCCGGCCGGCGAGAAAGGCGATCCGGTCCCTCAGGGGGGAGAGGACGCTGCCGGGCCGCATCCAGAGCCAGGCGGCCGCGAGGCCGGCGCCATGGAGAGCCACGTTCGCCCAGGCGAGCATGGGGAGGAGGCGGACGGCGGCCCGGTCGCCGGCTTCAGGGGACGAAGGAGGCATAGACCGGCCGCAGTATAGGGGCTCGCGGCCTCCAACGTGCAATCCCCCCTCGGTTCGCGATAGACTTGGCTGCCCGGCGCTCCCCGAGGCTGAGCTTTTCCATGAACAGATTTCCGCACATCTTCTCCAGCGCGCAGCGCGGAGTCACGTTTTGAAGGTCGGCACGGCCGAAGAGCGGCCGGCCCCCATCGCGGCGCGCGATCTCTGGGAGATGACCAAGCCGGGCATCACCGTGATGGTGGTGCTCACCGCCGGCCTGGGGTTCGTGCTCGGCGAGCAGGGCTCCTTCCCGTTCCTCCTGCTCGCCCATACCCTGCTCGGCACGGGGCTGGTCTCGGCCGGCGCCTCGGTCCTCAATCACGTCCTCGAGCGGGATACCGACGCCCTCATGCAGCGCACCGCCAATCGGCCGCTGCCGACGGGACGGATGGACCCCGACACCGCCCTCCTGTTCGGCGTGGTGCTCGCCGTGGCCGGTCTGGCCGATCTCGCCCTGGCGGTGAACCTGCTGACCGCCCTGCTCGGCGCCGCGGCGCTCGCCGGCTATGTCTTCGTCTATACGCCGCTCAAGCGGATCAGCTCCTTCGCCACGGTGGTCGGCGCCATTCCGGGGGCCATCCCGCCGATGATGGGCTGGAGCGCCGTGCGCAACGAGCTCGACCTCGCCGCCTGGGTGCTGTTCGGCATCCTCTTCTTCTGGCAGCTCCCGCACTTCCTCGCCATCGCCTGGCTCTGCCGCGAGGACTACGCCCGCGGCGGCTTCCCCATGCTGCCGGTGCTCGACCCCGAGGGGACCCGCACGGGCCGGCAGGCGGTCCTCTACGGCGCGGCGCTGGTGCCGATGTCTCTGCTCCCCTCCCTGCTCGGCCTGATGGGTACCGTCTACTTCGTGGGCGCGCTCGCCTTCGGCCTGGCCTACCTGGGGTTCTCCTTCGGCTTCGCGGCGGTACGCTCCAATCCCGGCGCGCGCCGGCTGATGCTGGCGTCGCTGCTCTATTTCCCGGCCCTGCTGATGATCATGCTGCTCGACCGGGTGGTCTCCTAGAGCCCGATGGCCGCCCTGCGCCGCGGCCTGATCTGGACCCTCCTCGTGGTCGCTCTCGTGGCGGTGGTGACGGCAACCGCCGTCGACCGGCTGCGCCGCCCCGCGCCGCCCCCGGTCTTCGATCCGGTGCCCGCCTTCTCGCTGACCAACCGGGACGGCCGCACGGTCCGCCTCCAGGATCTCAAGGGCAAGTCGTGGATCGCCGACTTCATCTTCACCCGCTGCCCTGCCTCCTGCCCGCTGATGACGGCGCGGATGGCGAAGCTCGACCGGGAGCTGCCGGACGGCCTCGACGTGCGGCTGGTCTCCTTCTCGGTCGATCCGGAGCACGACACTCCGCAGGCGCTCCAGCGCTACGCCCAGTCCTACAAGGCCCCGGACCGCTGGCTCTTCCTGACCGGCGGCAGGGACGAGATGTACCGGCTCTCCCGGCAGGGATTCAAGCTGGGCATCGACATCCCCCCGCCGCCGGCCCCCGGCGCTCCGGCGCCTGAGCCGATCCTCCACAGCACCCGCTTCGTGCTGGTGGACGGCCAGGGGCGCATCCGTGGCTACTACGATGGGTTCGACGAGGAGTCGATGAAGAAGCTGGTGCGGGATCTGGAGGCGGTGGCGGGATAAGCCCTCGGAGCCCGCGCCCCGCTTCTCCCGTGAGGAGAAGAGGGCGAGGGTGAGGGGCAAGGAGGGCCTACGCGCTCGCCGGGGTCTCGGCCGGCTCGGCGCGCTTGATCTCGATCGGCTCGTAGACGGGGATCTCGAAGGCCAGCTTCTCGTGACAGAACTGCTTCCAGTCGTCGGTCACGTTGTCGAAGATGATGTGCTCATCCTTGAAGATGCCGTCGGTGACGACGTAATTCTCCTGGATGTAGAGGATCGAGTCGTCGTCGAGCTGGCGGTCGACCTCGACCTCCTTGCCGTCGAACTCCTTCTTCTCCTTGCGCACGTTGGCGGCGTTCTCGCTCCAGCCGGGATACTCCCGGAGCTGCTTCGCCAGGTAGGCCTTGCAATACTTGCCCATTTCAGCCATGGGTTTATTCCTCCTGCGTCGATATCCTCAATATGGTGCGATGCTTGCGACAAAGCCCAAGCGGGGACGATGGTACTCCACAGCTAGTAGTGTCATAAACCCCCAGGGCGGGACACCCCTGATAGACTAGCCGGCCCGGCCCGGCTCCGGCAACTTCGAACGACCATGCCCATCCGCTTTGGAATCAACGGCTTCGGCCGCATCGGCCGCGCCCTGCTGCGGGCCGCGCGTGGCCGGGAGGAGATCGAGCTGGCGGCGATCAACGACGTGGTCCCCGCCCACGTGCTGGCCCGGCTGCTCGCCCGCGACACGGTCCATGGACCCTACCCCGGAGAGGTCCGGGCTCGCGAGGGAGGGCTGGAGGTCGACGGCCGCCTCGTGCCGGTCTCCCAGCGGTCGGACCCCTCCCAGGTAGACTGGACGGGCCCGGGAGCCTCGGTGGTGGTGGAGGCGACGGGGCGCTTCATCGGGCGGAGTGAGGCCGCGGCCCATCTCCGGGGCACGGTGCGCCGGGTGGTGATCTCGGCCAACGCCGATCCCCACGATCCCGCGGACGCCACGGTGGCGCTGGGGATCAACGAGGAGACCTTCGATCCCGGCCGGCACGCGGTGCTCAGCAACGCCTCGTGCACCACCAACGCCCTGGCGCTGGTGGCAAAGGTGTTGCACGATCGCTTTGGGCTTCGCCGGGCCCTGATGAGCACGGTCCACAGCTACACGGAGAACCAGCGGCTGCTCGACCTGCCCCACCCCGATCCGCGGCGTTCGCGGGCGGCGGCGGTCAACATCATCCCGACCTCGACCACGGCGGCCGAGGCGCTCGGGCTCCTCCTGCCGGAGCTGACCGGCCGGGTGACCGGCTTCGCCGTGCGGGTGCCGACGCCGGCCGTCGCCATGCTGGACCTGGTGGCCGATCTGGAGCGGGGGCCCCGGGCCGAGGAGGTGCGGCAGGCGTTCCGCGCCGCCGCCGGGGGGGCGCTCTCCGGCTGGCTCGGGGTGGCTGAGGAAGAGCTGGTCTCCTCGGACTTCGTCAACGATCCGCGCTCGGCGGTGGTCGACCTGCCGCTCGTCCAGGTGACGGGAAACCTGGCGCGGGTCGTGGCCTGGTACGACAACGAATGGGGTTATGCCCACCGGCTGGCGGACCTGCTGGCCCGGATGGGCTCCGATTCCTAGGAACGAGAGGGAGCGACGATGGCAGACCTGTTGACCCTGGACGATCTCGATCTCGAAGCCCTGAACGGCAAGCGCGTCTTCGTGCGCGTCGACTTCAACGTCCCGCTCTCCGAGGACCACAAGGTCCTGGACGCCACCCGGCTGGAGGAGGCGGTCCCCACCATCCGGGAGCTGACCGCCGCCGGGGCCCGGGTGATCCTCGCCTCGCATCTCGGGCGTCCCAAGGGGAAACGCGATCCCCGCTACACCCTCCATCCGGTGGCCGACGCCCTGGTGCCGCTGCTCGATCAGGCGGTCCGCTTCGCCAACGACTGCGTGGGCCCCGAGGTCGAAGGGCTGATCGCGGACATGGACCCGGGGGAGGTGATGCTGCTGGAGAACCTCCGCTTCCACGCCGAGGAGGAGAAGAACGAGCCCTCCTTCGCCGGGCAGCTCGCGGCCCTGGCGGACGCCTACGTGGACGACGCTTTCGGCAGCGCCCACCGCGCCCACGCCTCGGTGACCGGGGTGCCCGAGCGGCTCTCCGTCAAGGCGGCGGGCCGGCTGCTGGCGCGCGAGGTGGAGGCCCTCGGCCGGCTGCTGGGGGAGCCCGCGCGACCGTTCGCCGCCCTGCTCGGCGGCGCCAAGATCGAGGGGAAGATCGACACCCTGGAGAACCTCCTCCCCCGCCTCGACCTGCTGCTGCTGGGCGGCGGCATGGCCAACACCTTCCTGGCCGCCGAAGGGTACGAGCTCGGCGCCTCGCTCTTCGAGCCCGACCGGCTCGACCTCGCCCGCGAGATCCTCTCCCGCGCCAAGGCCAAGGGGATCGAGGTGCTGCTGCCGCGCGACCTGGTGGTGACCGACAACCTCGACTCGCCCGGACGCATCGAGACCGTGCCCGCAGATCGGGTGTCGGCCGGGATGAAGGCGGTGGACGTGGGGCCGGAGACCCGCTCGGCCTTCGCGGCGGCGATCGGCCGCGCCCGCACCCTGTTCTGGAACGGCCCGTTGGGGGTGTTCGAGAAGCCCCCGTTCGACGAGGGGACCCGCGCGGTGGCCCAGGCGCTGGCGGCCTGCCCGGGGTTCTCGGTGATCGGCGGCGGCGAGACGGTGGCGGCGGTCAAGGCGGCCGGCGTGGCGGACAAGATCGGCCACGTGTCGACCGGCGGTGGGGCCTCCCTCGAATTCCTCGCCGGCAAGACCCTGCCCGGGGTCGCCGTCCTGGAGAAGGGCGCTGGGGAGGAGAGACCATGAGCGCCGAGCGGCGCCGGCCGCTGATCGCCGCCAACTGGAAGATGAACCTGCTGAAGGCGGACGCGGCGGAGTACTGCCGCGACCTGCGGCGGGGGCTCGCCGCAGCGACCGCGACGGGGGAGGTGGGCGCGCGGGTGGTGATCTTCCCCTCGTTCCCGCTGATCCCGGTGGTGGCCCGCGAGCTGGTGGACAGCGAGGTCGAGGTGGGCGGGCAGGACGTCCACCCCGAGGAGAGAGGGGCCCACACCGGGGACGTCTCGGCCTCGCAGCTCGCCGACGCCGGCTGCGCCTGGGTGCTCTGCGGCCACAGCGAGCGGCGGCAGAACCATGGCGAGAGCGACGAGTGGGTCGGCCTCAAGGTCGCGGCGGCGGCGCGCCATCGCCAGCTGACGCCGCTGATCTGCGTCGGCGAGACGCGCGCCGAGCGCCAGGAGGAGCGGACCCTCGAGGTGCTGGCGCGCCAGCTCCTCGCCGCCCTGGCCGGCGGCCCCGCCCCGTTCGCCCTCGCCTACGAGCCGGTCTGGGCGATCGGCACCGGCGAGACGGCCACCCCCGAGATCGCCCAGGAAGCCCACCGGTTCCTGCGCCAGCGGATCACGGAGGAGCTGGGAGAGGTGACCGCCGCCGCGGTGCCGATCCTCTACGGCGGGTCGGTGACGCCCGACAACGCGGCCAGCCTGATCGTCCAGCCGGACATCGACGGCTTCCTGGTGGGCGGCGCCAGTCTTGACCCGCAGAAATTTCTCGCTATCATTCGGTGTTCCGGCTGAAGGTCAAAGGTCGGCTGGTCTGATTGCACCCGCTAGGGGAGGCTTGGCAACGTGATCTATCTGCTGTACGCACTGCATGTCATCGTCTGCGTGTTCCTGATCCTCGTCGTCCTGTTGCAGCAGGGCAAGGGCGCGGATCTTTCGGTCTTCGGCGGCGGCAGCACCCAGACGGCTTTCGGCGCCCGGAGCGCCACGACGCTGTTGCACAAGCTGACCGTGGCCTCGTTCGTGATCTTCATCCTGACCACCGTCTCGATCGCCCTCTTCAAGGGGGGCATGGGCGGCACGGTGATGTCGGGACGGGGCAAGGCGAAGGCGGCCGCCACGAAGACGGCCCCGGCCAAGCCCGCCGCTCCGGCGCCCGCGAAGCCGCCGGCCAACGCCCCGCGCTGAGATCGGGGTAGAATCCAGCGGTCCGCCGGGGTCCCTCCCCGGACGGGCCGGGCAGAGCAGGTTCTTTGAGCCCAAGTGGCGGAATTGGTAGACGCGCACGTTTGAGGGGCGTGTGGGGCAACCCGTGCCGGTTCGAGTCCGGCCTTGGGCACCATCCTTGCTGAAAAATCCATCCTGGATCCGTAGTCCCCTTCCGGCTAGTTGAGCCAGTGCTTGATTTTTCTCTGCGCTGGTGAGACCATCCATTCAAATTACTGCCTGACGAAATCCACGCCCCGCGTGGTGACCCCATAGAGGAGACCTACAGCAGAGGGTGTCCCGTCGTGCTTGCGTGCCTCGCGTTGACGTCCGGGTCCTGAGCACCGGATTCCGGGTTTTCAGGGAAAGGAGTAGAGGCAGATGGCTCAGCAGGGAACGGTCAAGTGGTTCAACAACGCCAAGGGATACGGGTTCATCCAGCCCGAGACGGGAGGGGAGGACGTCTTCGTCCACCACACGGCCATCGTCTCCGACGGATTTCGGACGCTCAACCAGGGTGAGAAGGTGAGCTTCGAGATCGTGCAGGGCCCCAAGGGGCTCCAGGCCCGGAACGTCCTGCGCGGCTGATTCCACCTTCGCGCCGGGCGGGGGCTTGCCCCGCCCTACGAAGCCCGGGGCCTCAGGCCTCCGCCGGCCGCACCGTCGCCTTCTCGATCACCACCGCCTCCTGGGGGACGGCCTCGGAGATGCGGCCCTGGGAAGTCTTGACCCTGGCGATCCGGTCAACGGTGTCCATCCCCTCGATCACCCGGCCGAAGACGGTGTAGCCCCACCCCTGCGGGTTTTTGCCCGTATGGTTGAGGAAACCATTGTCCTTCAGGTTGACGAAGAACTGGGCCGTGGCGCTGTGGGGGTCGTTGGTGCGCGCCATGGCGATCGTCCCGCGATCGTTCCGCAGCCCGTTGTCCGCCTCGTTCGGGATCGGCTGCCGCGCCGGCTTCTGCCGCTGCTGGCCATCGAAGCCGCCCCCCTGAATCATGAAATTCGGGATCACCCGGTGGAACAGCGTCCCATCGTAGAACCCCGCATTGACATACGAGAGGAAATTCTCCACGGTCTGGGGAGCTTCCGTGGGCGACAGCTCCAGGACGATCGTCCCGTGGTTGGTCTCCAGAGCGACGGTCGGGTTCGCCATGTTGCCTCCTTTGTAGGTCACTTCGGCTGGGCAGCGGGCAGGACCGTGGCCTTCTGGATCACCACCGGCTGCACGGGCACGTCGCCGTAGGGGCCCTTGGTGGTGGTCGGCACCTGCACGATCGCGTCCACCACGTCCATCCCCTCGACCACGTTGCCGAACACCGCGTACCCCCACCCCTCGGCGGACTTGCTGCGGAAGTTGAGGGAGTTGTTGTTGGCCACGTTGATGAAGAACTGGGCGCCGGCGCTGTTCGGATCGGGGGTCCGCGCCATGGCGAGGGTGCCCCGCTGGTTCTGCAGCCCGTTGTCCGCCTCGTTCTGGATCGGCGGCCGGGTGGGCTTCTCGGTCATGTCGGGCGTGAAGCCGCCCCCCTGGACCATGAAGCCGGGGATCACCCGGTGGAAGATGGTGCCGTTGTAGAAGCCGGCCTTGACGTAGTCGAGGAAGTTCTTGACGGTCTTGGGGGCCTTGTCGGCATAGAGCTCGATCACGATGCGGCCCTTGGTGGTCTGGAGGGCCACCCGCGGGTTGCCGGCGGGGGCCGCGCTCGCGCTTTTCGGCGGTGTGGCCGGGTGCGCGCTCTTCTTCGGCGGCGCGGCCGGGATGAGGAGCGCCAGCAGGCAGACCAGAGGGGCTATGCTCACGTTCATGGGAAAGTTTCTCCTTTGGCAATGAAAACCGCGCTGGATGGTAGCACGGGGGCGCCTCGCCCCGAGCCGGTGGGCGTGGTGCTCGCCGGCGGCTCGTCGCGCCGCATGGGGCGGGACAAGACCCTGCTGACCTCCGGCGGCGAGAGCCTGCCGGCGATGGCGACGCGGCGGCTCGCCGCGGTCTGCGCCGAGGTGGCGGTGGCCGACCGCGGCCGGGGGTTGCTCCCCGGCGTCCCCTCGCTGCCGGACGGTCCGGGCCGGGGGCCCGCCGCCGGCATCCTGGGAGCGGCGGAGGTCTATCCGGGCCGGCGGCTGCTGGTGCTCGCCTGCGACCTCCCCCGGGTACCGGAGGGGCTCCTGGCAGCGCTCGCCGATCCCTTGGCGGCCGACTGGGTGGTCCCCCGCTGGCGCGAAGGGGTGGAGCCGCTCTGCGCCCTCTACGGGCCGGCCGCCCTCGCCGCCCTGGGCCGGCGGATCGCGCGCGGCCTCTTCGCCCTTCATGAGCTGGCCGAAGAGGATCTCGCCGTGTGCATTCTGGAGGGGGAGGGGCTCGCCCGCTTCGGCGACCCTGAGGAGATCTTCCTCAACCTCAACGCCCCCGAGGACTGGGAGCGCTACGTGGCCAGCGACTCGATCTCGCGCAGGAACTCGTAGCGGTAGATGCCGGTGCCGTGGCCGTCCGAGAAGGCGAAGGAGAGGGCGTAGTTGCCGACCGGCTGGATCGACTCGATGGTGACCGGCTTGGCCGTTGGCAGGTAGCGGGTTGCCAGCCCATGCCCCTGGCAGCCGGCGCAGGGGCACCACCCCCGCAGGAGGTCATACGAGTATTCGGCCACATGGCCGTCGCTCCAGGTCAGCCGCAGCCGGCGCTCCTCGGGCAGGCGGCGGGCTTCGATGAGAACGGGCTCCATGCGGTGGATGGTAGCACCGGCTGTGGTTTCGGAGCGTCCTGCCCTGCGAGGCCTCACCCCCTGGCCCCTTCTCCACTGCGTGGAGAGGGGGAACCTGTCTTCAAGATCCTGCCGAGCTCAGACAACACCTGCCTACGCGGGCCCTCCCTCTCCACGCATTGGAGAGGGACCGAGGGAGAGGCTTCGGAGGGCAGGCGGCTCCGAGGGCAGAGCCGCTTATGGGGCTGTGGTTTTACGCCACCCGCGGGAACACGCGGTTCCGTCCCGCGTTCTTGGCCGCGTAGAGGGAGCGGTCGGCGGCGGCGATCAGGTCGCGGGCGGTGACCTTGCCTGAGGCCTGGCCAGCGGCCTCCTCCAGGGCGGCGAGGCCGATCGAGACCGTCACGTGCACCGGCGTGCCGTCGTCCAGGGGGACCAGCGTGCTCTGCACCCGGTCGCGGATCTTCTCGGCCACGGCGGCGGCGCCCTCCATGTCGGTCTCGGGGAGCACCAGCAGGAACTCCTCGCCGCCGTAGCGGCCGATCCAGTCGGTGCTGCGCAGGCCGCCGGCGAGGATCTGCGACATCCGCCGCAGCAGCGAGTCCCCCGCCAGATGGCCGTGGCGGTCGTTGACGTCCTTGAAGTGGTCGAGGTCGGCCATGGCGATGGTCAACGGCCGGCCGTAGCGCAGGGCCCGCTCGAGCTCGCGGTCGAGTTGCTCCAGGATGGCCTCACGGCGGAGCAGGCCGGTGAGCCCCTCGTAGGTGGCCGACTCGAAGAGGCGGGCGTTCTCGAACACGGTCGCCACGTGGTGGGCGAGCAGGCTCATCAGGTCGAGCTCCTCGGCCGGCCAGGACCGGCGGCTCCCTTCCTTGCGTCCAACGATCAGGATGCCGATCAGCCGCTCCTGGCTGAGCAGCGGCACCGCCAGGCCGTCCGGCTCGGGGCCGTGATGGGCGAAGGCGGGGCTGCGGAACGCGAGCTGCTCGACCGGCAGCGGGCGCCCGGCCCGCCGCAGGTGCTCGACGCCGGAGTCGTCGAGCGGGAAGAGGACGCCGGTCTCCATCGCTCCCCCCAGGGAGGAGAGGACGCTCAGCAGGCCGGTCTCCGGATTGGCGATCAGCAGGGTCGCCGAGCGGGTGTGGAAGATCGACGTCAGCCGCTCCACCAGGTGCTTGCCCATCCGCGGCAGCTTGCCGAACGCGGGGAGCTCGCCGGCCAGGGCGATCAGTTGCTGCCGCAGGGCGTAGCGCTCGGGGAAGAAGCGGCGGTCGATCACCCGGTGGAGCGCGCGGCGCAACGGGGAGAACAGCAGCCCCAGCAGGAGCGTCGCGGCGGAGACGGCCCACACCGACTCCCGCCCTTCGACCCAATGGGAGAAGACCGCGCCTCCGGCCCCCAGGGCGGCGTAGAAGACGAGCACCAGCGCGCTGGTCAGCAGGGTGTAGATCAGGCCCCGCCGCACCGCCAGCTCGATATCGAACAGGTGGTAGCGGAAGATGGCGGCGAAGAAGGCGACCGGATAGCAGAGCAGGACCAGCGTCTCGAGGGGGACGGTCCAGACCGGCAGATGGTGGCCCGAGAGGTCCAGGACCGTGGTGGCGACGATGAAGAGCATCCAGGGGATCGTCGCCGCCAGCACCAGGCCGGCCTGCTGGCGCTTCCGCGGCTCGGTCTGGCGGAGCGCCTGGGAGGCGAGGAGCAGGGTGACCGCGAGGGACCAGAGGGGGAAGACGGCGTCCTGCAGCAGGCGCTCGGCCTGCTCGACGGTCCACGGGAAGACCGGGCGGTCGAGGATCTGCTCGCTCAGATAGGTGGCGCAGCTCAGGATGCCCACCCCACAGCCGGCGACGTAGTAGAGCGGCACGATCCAGGGGCGGCGGCGGAGCCAGCCGGGCCGCTCCGGGATCAGCGAGGTGAGGTGCATCTCGACCGCGATCTGGAGCCCGGTCAGCAGGTAATAGCCCGAGAAGGAGAGAGCGAGCAGGAGCGTCTGGCCGATGACGTTGATGGGCAGCGCGATCTCCACCGCCACGGCGGCGCAGAAGGCGAACAGCAGGCCGACCCGCAGATCCGCTCCTTGAGTCAGGGCGAGCAGCGCCACGCCGAGGAAGCCCAGGGCCGTCAGGACGTTCAGCAGGAGCGGCAGCCAGTCGAGCGGGGCCCCGGGGACGACCGTGATGTCCAGGGTGCGGCCGGCCCGCGCGACCAGCAGCCGGACCGGCCGGCCGCGCTCGAACCGCCGGGCCGCGTCCCCGTACTCCAGCATGCCCCCCACGCGCCGGCCCCCCGCGACGAGGATCTCGTCGCCGGCCCGCAACCCGCCACGGTCCGCCGGCCCGTCCGGGTAGACCGCGTTGACGTGGACCCCCCGGCCCCCCTGGACCGGCAGGAAACCGAGCCGCTGGCCGGCGCTACGCACCGCCTCCTGCCCCTGGACGAAGAGGAGGCTTCCCACGCTCAGGGCGGTCGCCCAGGCGAGAACGGCGCGAGAGAGCTTATTAGCGCGCAAAGAGGTGCTCTCGGAATGCTGGATGTGAAATGTTACCGCATACCGGGTCGAATTTCCCACTGGATGCCGTAAAGAAGTGCTCGCTTCCCCGCTTTGACAAAAGCGGGGGCTTCTGGGCCGGGGCATTGATCCCCTGGACGGCCAGGCGGTACCATCTGCGGACCCGACCGGGAGCCCTCTATGCCTCGACACTTCTCGCCCAACGTCCAGGACATCGCCGATTCGGTCTACTCCGGCCTGGCCCACCGGCTCGCCACCCACCAGGGGGAGGTCTTTCCGCTTCACGTGGGAGACACCTGGATGGAGCCGCCGGCCGGCTGCCGGATGGAGGACCTGCACGTGGCCGAATACCCCGGCATGCACCGCTACGCCTCGCCCCAGGGGATGCCGGCGCTGCTCGACGCCATCGTGGAGCGGGTGCGGGCGCGCACGGGGGTGGCCACGGAGCGGGACGACGTCCTGGTGGCGACCGGCGCGACCGGAGCCCTGGGGGCGGTGGCCGGGGCGATCCTCGCGCCCGGGGACGAGGTGCTGCAGCTCGCGCCGCACTGGCCGTTGATCACCGGCATCGTGCGGTCGTTCGGCGGCGTGCCGGTGGACGTCCCCTTCTTCGGCGTGGCCGACTCTCCCGAGACCGCCGTCGAGGTGGTGCGCGAGCGGCGGACGGAGCGCACCGTGGCCCTCTATCTGAACACCCCGAGCAACCCCACCGGCCAGATCATTCCCCGCCCCTGGATCGAGGCGCTGGTCGAGTGGGCGTGCCGCGAGGACCTCTGGATCATCGCCGACGAGGTCTACGAGGACTACGTCTTCGCTGGGGAGCACACGTACAGCCGGCCGCTCGCGCCCGAGCGCACGATCGCGGCCCACTCCTTCTCCAAGGCCTACGGCATGGCGGGGAACCGCTGCGGCTACGTGGTCGGGCCGAAGGAGGCCGTCCGCGAGATGCGCAAGATCGGCATGCACAGCTTCTACAGCACGCCGACCGCCTCCCAGATCGCCGCCCGGCGGGTGCTCGAAGGCCCCGGGGACGCCTGGGCCGCGCGGGCGCGGGAGCAGTACAAGGCCACGGGGGCGAAGGTGGCGGCGAGATTAGGGTTGCCGGCCCCGCTGGGGAGCACCTTCCTCTTCTTCGACGTCGCCCCGCATCTCGACGAGAAGGGCCTCGGCGGGTTCCTGGAGCGCTGTGTGGACCGCGGCCTCTTCCTGGCCCCCGGACCGAGCTTCGGCCCCTACCCCACCCACGTCCGCCTCTGCTTCACCGCCGCCCCGCCGGACGTCATCGAGCGGGGCGTGGAAGCGCTGGCGCCTCTGCTGGGCCGGTAGAAGAAGAGGAAGCCGAGAGCGGCGAGGGAAGCCCCGAGCAACACGCACCCCGCGATCAGGCCCGGCGGCAGGAAGCGCAGCTCCACCCGCGAGGCGTCCGCCGGGAGCCGGACCCCCACGAAGGCGCCGTTCACCTTCAGGACCGGCAGGCGCCGGCCTGCCGATCTGGCCGACCACCCCGGGGACCAGACGATCGAGGTGGCCAGGAGCCGCTCTCCTCCCGGGGGGATCTCCAGGACGATGTGGCCGGGCTTGGCAAGGAGGGGGCGCGGCGGCGGTTCCTCCCCCGCGGCCGGACGCCAGGCGCCGGCCTCCTCCTGGAAGACGGCGACCCGATGGGCGTCCTGGAGCCCGGCGATCCAGCGGTCGATCTCCCCGGGGCGGATCACGTCCACCGCCCGCGGGAAGAACCAGCGCGGCAGGGCGTCCGGGTTGCGGAGCAGGGTGAAGGGGGCGAAGCGGCCGCGGTCGATCTCCTCCAGCGTGCGGCTGGGAGGGACGGCCGGGCTGCCGGCGACGATCCGCACCCCCAGGAAGTCGAGCAGGGGATGGTCGATGCTCTTCACCGGGGCGAAGTACTGATTCATGGTCGGATGGAAGCCGAACGCCGCGTCCAGCACCCGCAGGTAGCGGGCGGGGGCGAGCGGGTTGTGCGGCCGGAAGTCCGCGGCGCCGTAGACGGAGAGCAGGTTGGGATAGATCAGGAGGTGCGCCCCGGCGCCGCGTGAGACCGCCGGATCGCCCGCCTCGCGGCGGAAGACGGCCATGAATTCCGTCTTCGGATAGAAGAGCGACGGGTGCCCCTGGGGCAGGAAGCTCCGGGACCAGGGGACGAGGTCGGTCAGCAGGACCGCGGCGAGAGCCACCGCGCCCCAGCGCGGGCGCCACCGCGCGAGCAGGACGGCGGCCCCGAGGAGAGCCCAGAGGGTGAGCGTCCACGCGTCCGCCGCCGCGGCGAGGCTCACGGCCGCGGCGAGGGCCAGCCCCGCCCAGGCCCGCCATCCCAGGCGTCTCCGCGCGAGCAGGAGGTCGGTGCCGAAGGCGCCGGCCACGCAGAGCGCCAGGGCCCCCGGCATCAGGCAGCGCGCCCAGGCGAGGACCCGCAGCGGCGGCACCAGGTGCAGGAGGTACGCGGTGGGGAGGAAGCGCGCCGCGAGGACCAGGCTCGCCGCCGCGAACCCCAGGAAGGGCCAGGCGCGGCGGTCGCGGGCGGCCGCCAGCAGGGCGATCAGCCCCGCCGCGAACGCCAGTAGCCCGGTGTAGCCGGCCTCGGAGTCCGCCCAGTTGATGGGCCCGCGGAAGGGGCCGTGGTAGGGCGTGCCGTAGACGTGCGGGCTGAGCGGCGAGAGGGTGAAGGCCGCGTATCCCGGCTCGAACCAGGTCGGGGGATAGAGGGGATTGAACGGCGCGGAGCCGACCCTTCTGGCCAGGGTCTCCCCGGCGCGCTGCGACTCCGGCACGGCCGCCAGGAACGGCAGGATCTGTGGGGCCGCCAGACCGAAGCCCAGGAGGGCGGCCACCGCCGCCGCGCCGAAGCCGCGCCAGGTTTTTCGGGAAAAACGGGCCCGCCGCCGGCGCAGGCCGAGCCCGCAGACCGCGGCGAGCAGGCCGCCGAAGGCCGCGGTCTCCGGGTGCCCCGAGAGCAGGAGCGCGCCGGTGATGAGGGCCGTGGTGGCGATCACCCGCGGTCCGGGGTGGCGGAAGAGCCGGATCACCCCGGCCACCAGCCAGGGCACCCAGGCCACCGTGGCCGTGACCGGGAACAGAGCCCAGGAGAAGAGGCCTCCCCCAAGGGTGAATCCCGCCGCCGCCAGGAGCGACGAGGCCCGGCGGCGGCCGGCCACGCGGGCGACGATCCAGGTCCCCTGGAAGGCCACCAACAGCTTGCAGGCGAGCTCCGCCAGCAGGTGATGCTGGATGGGGACGGCGCGCGCCGCCATCTGGAGGGGGGAGAGGACTCCGGCCTGGGGGTTCGCCCATGGGGAGCTCCCCCCTTCCAGGGTGTCCGACCAGAACGGCAGCCGCCGGTCCGCCAGCGCGTGCCGGACCTCCAGATCCCACGGCAGGATCTGATAGACGGTGTCGTTCAGCAGGTCGTAGGTGTGCGGGCGCTCGATCGTGGGGGACCCGGGGACGTTCGCCAGGATGTCGCACGGCACCAGGAGCTCGCGGCCGGAGAGCCAGGGGGCGAGCATCACCAGCGGCGCCAGCCATCCGCAGACGATGACACTCTTCTCCAGCCGGATCCGCAAGCCTTTCGCCAGCAGCCAGCAGACGGCCTGGAGCCCCAGCATCACCGCCACCAGGGTGCCGGTCAGCCGGGCGTCGATCCAGGGCATGCCCTACTCGCCGGCCGGCCGCCGGGTCCGGGCCGCGGCCGGCTCTTCGTTCTGGTGCAGGAGATTGATCACGTGCTCCAGCAGCGTCACGTCCGCCATCCGCTGCTCGAAGCCCTTCTTGAGGAGGAGCACCGAGACACCGGCCTCCCGCGCGATGCCCAGGGAGAGGAAGACGTCGACCGCCGCGAGCCCCTCCGCGATGGCGTCCTCGACGCAGCCGCGGCGCAGCAGCACCGCTCCCAGCTCCAGCCCCGCCAGGGCCGCCTTGTAGCCGAGGCCGGCCTCCTCAAAGCCCCGCTTCACCTCCCGCAGGGCCAGCTCGGCGCGGTCCAGCTCGCCCAGGCCCGCGTTGATCTGCGCCTCCAGCCAGCGGACCTTCAGCTCGTCGATCCGGCCCACCGGGCCCAGCCGGCGGGCCTTGAGCTTCCAGAGAGCGATGCGGGCCTCCCGCAGACGGCCGTGCTCCATGAGGGAACGGGCCTGGTTGTGGAGAGCCACGTAGAGCAGACGGGGGTCGCGGTCCGGCTCGATCAGCTTCAGACCCTGCTCGATCAGGCGAATCGACTCCTCGGCCTGACCCTGATAGCCGGCGTACAGCCCCTTGCTGATCAGCGCCCGGCCGGCCAGATGCAGGTCGCCGCGCCGCCGGTGGATGGCGAAGACGAGATCGAGGGCGCTCTCGGCCAGCTCGAAGCGCCGGCAGTCGCCCAGGAGCGAGGCCTGGACGTCGAAGAGACGGGCGGCGAGAAGCTCGTCCTGGGTTCCCCGGACGAAGAGCTCGGTGGCGCGGCCTAGCGCCTGCTCGGCCTGGCTCAGCCGGTCCGCTACGCGGTAGGCATTGCTCAGCTCCACCCAGGCCCGGCACTGCAAATCGGCCGCGCCCCGGAGGCCCAGCTCCCCGGGATCGATCCCTTCAGCGAGATCCCGGGCCTGCTCGGTGAGCCGGACCCTCTCCACGGGGTTTTCCCTCCCGAGCGCCCAGCTCCGCTCCAGGAGCGCCTCGAAATCGGGGAGGCTCCGCGCACGGCCGAGATCCCCGGGGATCTCTTCGGACGCCGAGCCCAGGGGAACGGCGAGCCCCTCCCGCTTCATCTCCTCCCAGGGCCTTTCCACCTTCAGGACCCTGGCGAAGGCCCGGTCGATGGCGGCGTCGTACTCGGCGTCCTTCCGGGCGGCGAGAGTGACGTCGGGGGGCTCCGCCAGGCCGAGCAGACCCGCGATGTGGGGAGCGAGCGCGCTCAGGCAGGGCTCACAGCCGCGGAGGAGGTGCAGGAGGACGGCGCGTGTACACCCGGCGGGAAGACGGTTCCACACGAAACCGTCGAGCTCCGCCGAAGTGGGATGGTCGTTCATGCGTACATCCTCGATGCGGGGCATTCTCTCACAGGCGCGCTCATTTGGCTCCGTTGAGATCGAGGGTGCTCCCCTGACCCGACGTGCTCCCCGGGGCCGGGGACGTCGTGGTGCTGTCGTTGGGATCGATCCCCGAGCCCTGCTTGCTCCTCCTCACGGGCGTCGCTTTCCGCGAGCCCGCCGGCAGCCACCCCTCCAGCCAGGTCCGGACGCGCACCGCGGTCCCCGGCATGAGGACCGGGACCTCCCAGAGACCGGCGGCCCGGGACGGCGCCGGAGCCGCGAAGAGCAGCGCCGCCAGCAGGCCGAAGGCGGCGAGGACACGTCGAGCGTGCTGGGACATACAACCTCCTCCTGAGAATCAGCGGGGCGGGCCGGGACCGGAATGGCCCCGGCGCCCGCGAAATGAGCTCTCCTCGAAAGACCGGTGTAGGCGCGGTCATCTCATTGAAACACATCCCGGGCCGCTCGAGGGCCCCGGGGGTTGTCGACGTCCCACTTCTCCTCCTTCTTGAGCTCGGTCGCGTTCTCCTCGGGCTCCCCTACGAAGCCGGCACCGCCGTCACCAGCACCACCAGGGCCTCGCTCGAGCTCGTGGTCTTGGAAGTGCCGACCACGATCGTCTCCCCCTCCTTGACGCCGAAGGAGGTGTCGATCAGGACGCCGCCCGGACGCATCTCCATCACCCCCGCCCCCTGGGGCTTGAAGGGATCCGCCTTCAGGCGGAAGACGTCCACGAACAGGGAGCGGTTCGCCGCCGACCCCGTGTCATGGAACCGCAGAGAGACCTGATATCCGGCGCCCTGGTGGTCGATCAGCCGGGCTTCCATGTCCCGCTCCTGGGTGCCGCTCAGCCAGGCCGTGTCCAGGACCTCGTAGCTCTTGTAGGGGAGGAGCCCCTTGAGGTCCGCCAGCGCCTTCTGGACGTTGGCGGGCACCTCCGCACCCCCGCCGCTTGGCTTGAGGCCGGCGGCCAGGAGCAGGATCTGGAAGCCGTGAGTGCGCGGCTGCCGGTCCTCCCGGGCCAGGGCGCGGGCGATCTTCTCCTGCACGGCCGGCTCGGCCCCGACCTCCAGGTACTTGTGCCCCGTGATCTCCACGGACGCCACCCGGCAGCGTTCCTTCTGCGCGCACTGATCCCAGGCGAGGACCTCGGCGGCGTGGAGGTCCAGGGAGCGGAGCTCATAGCGGATGGTCTGCGCGTCCCTGGAGGGTGCCGCCGGTGGCTCCGGCTGCTTCTCCGGCTGTTTATCCGCCTGCTTCGCCGCCAGGGGACCCGGCAGCAGGGCCAACAGGAGGAGGGAACGGACGATGAGGCTTTTCATGGTCTATCTCCTTGAACGGGAAGCCCTTCCCGATTTGAGAATCCAGATGATCCGGGTCCCCCCCGGAGCGGTGAGCTGGACCTGCCGCTCCGTCTCCGCGGTCTCCAGGGAGGCCAGGGTGTCGTGGATCGCCGGGGGCTCCGGGGCCGCCGGGCGGACGGGGTGACGCGGTTGACG
>DASXJP010000608.1:0-11062 GCA_036497345.1 Thermoanaerobaculia bacterium | reverse complement strand
GGGACGGTACCGGTGAAGGCCAAGCTGATCGGCATCATCGCCCGCAACTACGGACCGGAGATCGGGCGCATCGAGCTGGCGGCGGCGCCTTCGGCGCAACAGGCGTGAGACTTTCATCGCGGCGCTCTGGTAGACGGACGGACGGCATAAGATTCGGTGCCCAAGGGGGACTCGCATGCGCCACGGATATCCGCTGGTCGAGCTGCACCGCCATCTGGACGGCAACGTCCGCGTCGAGACCGTGCTCGACCTCTGCCGACGGCACGGCCTGGAGCTGCCGGCCTGGACGGTCGAGGAGCTGCGCCCGCACGTCCAGATCCTCGAGCGCGAGCCGAGCCTGGTCCATTTCATCGCCAAATTCGAGCTGCTGCGGCGGGCCATGGTGGACTACGACGCCGTGCGGCGGATCGTGCGGGAGAACCTGGAGGACGCGGCGCGCGAGGGGATCGACTACATCGAGCTGCGGTTCAGCCCCTACTTCATGAGCGAGACGCACGGTCTCGACCCCTTCGGGGTGGTGGACGCCGTCTGCGACGCGCTGGAGGAGGGGAGGGGGACGGTACCGGTGAAGGCCAAGCTGATCGGCATCATCGCCCGCAACTACGGACCGGAGATCGGGCGCATCGAGCTGGCGGCGGCGATCCGCGGCCGGGAGCGCGGCGTGGTGGCGCTCGACCTCGCGGGGGACGAGGCGGGCTACCCCGGAGAGCTGTTCGTCCGCCACTTCCAGGAGGCGCGGGAGGCAGGCCTGCATACCATCGCCCACGCCGGCGAGGCGGCCGGCGCCGAGAGCGTCCGCCAGGCGGTGCTGGGCTTAAGGGCCGAGCGGATCGGCCACGGCATCCGGGCCATCGAGAACCCCGCCGTGCTCGACCTGCTCGCCGAGCGGGGGATCCCCCTGGAGGTCTGCCCCACGAGCAACCTCCACACCAGCACCGTGCGCGACTACCGCTCCCACCCCCTGCCGGCCCTGCTGCGCCGGGGGATCCGCTGCACCCTGAATACGGACGACCCCAGCATTAGCGGCCTCGACCTCGCTCACGAATACCGGGTGGCTTCCGAGGAGCTGGGGCTCTCGGAGGCGGAGATCCGGCGCATGCAGGAGACCGCGGTCGAGGCCGCCTTCCTCGCGCCGGAGGAACGGGCCGATCTGCTCGGGGTCTCCTGATAGACTTCCGGGCGATTTCAACAAGGAGGGAGAGACAGGATGGCGAAAACCGGCATTGATCTTTCGAAGCTGTCGCTGGAGGAGCTCGAGACCCTGGCGCGGGACGTCGAGACCGAGATCGTGAATCGCCGCGCGGCTGAGAAGGAGCGCGTCCTCAATCAAATGCGGGAGCTGGCGGCGAGCATCGGCACGACGCCCGAGGAGCTCCTGCGGGGGGGAAAGAGCGCGGGCTCGGCGGCCGCGGTGAGATATCGCCACCCGGACAACCCCGACCTCACCTGGTCGGGGCGCGGCAAGCGGCCCACCTGGGTCAACGAGGCGCTCGCCTCCGGCAAGACGCTCGACGACCTCGCGGCGTCCTGACCTGGGGATTGTCCTGGCCTGGGAATCAGCCGGTGTACGAATCGTCCTGCTCGATCTTCGACAGGACCCAGTCGAACTCGCCGCTGGTGATCTTGGCGCCGCAGTGCTCGCACTGGCCGGCCATGTTGACGTCGAGCGGCGCGCCGCAGTTGGGGCAGCTCTTGTCGGCCCGCGGCGCGCCCTTGACGCCGGCGCCGCGGATCAGCGTCCAGTACTCCGAATAGAAGCGATCGTGCTTGGGATCGCCCGTGACCACGTCCCCCGTGGCCTGGCGGACGGTGTAGTCGCGCCCCGAGCCCCAGAGGCGGACGGTCAGCGAGTCGTAGTGGCGGTCGCGCACGATCTTGACCGTCTTCCACTCGACGATCCGCATCCCCTCCAGGACGTTGCGCAGCCCCTGCTTCTCGTACGCGGTAATCCAGTATTGGAGGTAGTCGAAGAGGCCGTCCGAGACGTACGGCCGGGCGCCGCCGAGATCCCGGCGGGACCACGCGGCGTTGAGCTCGCCGTAGATGAGCTGCAGCCGGGCGTTGAGGGCCTCGGGGGTGACGCCGGGATCCTCACGCACCAGCTCGGCCCAGCGGGCGCTCAAGCGAGGGTGGAAGATGGTCGGCCAATTCGTCCCCACCTCCTGGACATCGGAGGTGAGGGCGGGAGGGCGCTCCTCCATCCGGATCAGGTCGATCGACTCGACGCTCCAGTCGAAGCGGCCGCCCGAGACCACCTGGCCGCAGTACTGGCAGCGGTCGCCCCCCTCCGGCCCGAACGGCGCGCCGCAGTTGGGGCACTGGAAGGAGAGCGCCTTCTCCGGCGGCTTGCTCTGCACGGTGGCGTCGCGCTCCAGACACCAGCGCTCCTCCACGTAGTGCGTGTGCTCCGCCCCCGACATTCCTACCGTCATATTGGCCTCGAATTCGAGGGTAACGACTACCCGGGGTGGCGGACCGCCCGGCGTGGCGTTGGCCGTGGGCGGGACGGCCAAGGCCACGACCCGCATGGCGCCCACCACCACGTTCGAGACCGGCGCCCCCACCGGCCGCCGCTGGGCGAGGTGGCTTCGCGAGGCCGCGGAGAGATAGGGGGACAGGGCCTCCAGGTCCCGCTCGCTGGAGCGCGCCTCGTGGGCCCGGGCGAAGAGGGCGTAGGCCAAGTCCTCGAAGAGGACCACCGAGAATTCGGGGTCGAGCGTCCGCAGGTCGTCCAGATCGCGCGAGGCCTGCGGCGCGGGGGGCTCCCTGGGCGGCGCCGAGTCCCAGCTCTGCCCCTTGGCCGTGGCGTGCTGCTTCTGGTACTGGACGAAGGCGTAGATCAGCACGATCGTCAGCGGCACGCCGATCACCGGGTGATTGAAAAGCAGCCAGATCAAGAGCCGGATCAGCAGCCAGATGAGGCCGCCGTCCCCGCCCCCGCCGCCGCCGCCACGGCCACCTCCGGAGTAACTCTGACCGCCGCCCGCCCGGGCGAAGGCCACGGCGGGCTCCAGCAGCAGCAGGAGGAAACCCATCCAGGGCATGAGAAAATCGCGCAGCCGCCGGACCCGACGCTTCATGGTCAGCACACCTCGTCCGGCAGCTCGTTGACGTCGTCCGCGCCGCGCACCAGGGCGGAGCTCAGCAGGGCGGCGAGGCCGCGGATTCGCGCCGCCACGGCGACGCCGTCCTCCTGGTTCCGGACCGCCGTCTCGATCTCCCCCACCGCCGCCTTCCAGCCGTCCATGGCCGCGAGCGCCTCGACGCCCACGTCGACCACCAGGGCCGCTTCCCGCTCGAGGACGGAGACGTAGAGGAGGATGCCCGTCCGTCCGGTCGTGCCGTGCACCCGCCGCTCCACGAAGGTGGACCGCGCCGCGGTCTCGACCCGCTGCCGGCGCATGGAAAGCGGCGTGAAGCACCGCCGCAGACCCGAGCTCCACGAGGCGAGAAACCCCGCCAGCGCGCCTATCAAGATGGGATCGATCAGGATCCAGACCGGCGCGAAGACCGTGGGCGAAAATAGCAGGAAGGCCAGGGCCGCGATCCCCGCCAGGATGCCGAAGAGGAGGTCCGCGTGCAGATAGGAGCCGGTCCGGTGGCGTACCGCGACCACCAGCTCCGCGCTGCTGCACGACTCGATCGCGCGCACCGCCTCCAGGAGCGCCGTCTTCGATTCCGGGGTGAGAAAGGGCTTCGCCATGGGATCCCGATCGCGCGGGAGAGTGTATCGCAGGCCCGCCCGCTACAATCTCACGCCATGACCCTCCCCCGCTGGCCCGTCCCCCGGCGCTCCGGCTCCTGGTCCTGGGACGAGATCCCGCCCCTGCCGCCCTTCCAGCTCGCCGACGGCAGCGGCGAAGCGGTAGCGCAGACCCGCGTCCGCCTCTGCTGGGACGAGCTCGCGCTCCAGGTCCGCTTCGACTGCGTGGACCTCGACGCCTGGGGGACCTTCCGGCGGCGGAACGACCCGATCTACCAGGAGGAGGCGGTGGAGGTCTTCCTGACCCCGGGCGAGGCGGATCCCGTCCGCTACTTCGAATTCGAGGTGAGCCCGCTCGGCACCCTGTTCGACGCCACCATCCACAACCCCACCTCGTCGCGGGCGGAGATGACGGGCGATCCCGCGTGGGACTGCCCCGGGCTCCAGTGGGCGGCGGGACCCGGCGACGTCCGGCAGGACTGGTGGGCCTGGCTCGCGATCCCCTGGAGCGCCGTCTCGCCGTCCCCGGAGCCGCCGCGAATCTGGCGGGCCAACTTCTACCGCATCGAGCGACCCCGCGACGGCGAGCCCGAATTCAGCGGCTGGTCGCCCACCCTGACTCAGGCCCCCGACTTTCACAAGCCGGCGCGGTTCGGATTCCTGGAGCTCGTCGGAGGCGGAAGCAGCCGGTAGACCCAGGTCTCCTCCTCCTGGTAGACCCGCTCCACCTGCCGCCCCTCGCCGGAAGCGAACCGGGCTTCCCAGTCCCGCAGCACCGCTATTCTCCGGGGTGAATCGGGGTGGACCACCAGGTGCGAGATCCCCAGCTCGCGCAGCAGGTCGAGCCCGTCCTGCTCGGGAAGGAAGCGGATGCTCTCGGTCAGGCGCTCATGGGCCGCCGGCATGTAGCCGCTGTAGCCGTTGGCCAGCGGCTTCCAGTGCAGGGTGGAGTAGTAGATGTACTGGTTCTCCCGCGCATCCCGGTGAATGGGCAGCTCGATCAGGGCCCGCACCTCCGGCTCGCGGGCGATCCAGCGGTAGACGGCGGGGAAATCCTCCTCCCGCGGCACCGGTCCCCACCGGATGGGCCCCGGCGCGAGATCGACGAGGAGCGCCGCCGCCAGGACCGTGACCAGCGCCGCGCGCGACCGGGGCCCCGGCATCCGCTCCCGCAGGAAATCCACCCCGCGGCCGGCGAAGAACACCAGGGTGAGCGAGACGAACGCGTAGAAACGCGGCGGGACCCGCATGCCGCTCATCCCGGGGACCACCCGCATCAGGGGCGCGTAGACCCAGGGAAAGGTGAGAAGAAAGCAGACCAGGCCGGAGAGCGCGAGCCCCCTCTCCCAGAGATCCGGTGGGCCCTCCCGGCGGCCGCGCCAGCGCGCGGCGGCCCCGACGAGGAACAGGAGAGTGGGGAGGAAACCGGCGAACAGAGCCCTCTCCGGTTGGACGAAGGCCCGGGCGCCGGTGCCCAGCCAGGAATGCAGGAGGCCGCGCGCCTCGGATCCGAAATAGAAGCTCGTCCGCGACGGGCTCAGATAGCTCACGGGCGTCGCCCCGAAGGTCCAGATCTCCTCGTCCGTCCGCGTGAGCCCCAACGATCTCGCGACTTTCAGATAGGGCAGGAAGAGCAGGAGGACCCCCGACCCGGCGATCAGGCCCACGGGAACAAGGACTCGGAGGGATCGCCACGAGACGATCTCCCGGCCCGCGGCCACGGCCCGGCTCAGGAACAGCACCAGCAGGGGGATATGGATCATGTAAGCGAGGTAGCACCCGCCCGTCAGGGTCAGCAGGTAGAAGGTGAGGAACAGCGCGGCGTTCTTGGCCGTCCGCTCGACCAGCAGGCGGTCCCAGAGCCAGAGCGTCAGGGGGCCCCACTGCGCGATGAGCATCTGGATGTGCGTCATCTGCGACAGGCGGAACGGCGAGAAGGCGTACATCCAGCCGGCCAGGAGCGCCGCCGCCCAGGAGAGGCCCGCCCGCCGACAGACCCAGCAGACGGCGAGGGCGGTCGCGACGAACGAGGTGAAGAAGAGGAAGTTGTAACCGGCGATCGCGTTGGGCACGATCAGCAGGAACAGGGCGAGCTGCGCCGCCGGGCCCAGCATATGGTCGGAGAGGGCGAGCGCTCCGCGCGTGGGATAGAAGAGGTTGGCGTTCCAGAGATCGGGGAGCCCGAGCCGGATCTGGTGGGCGCTCCACTTGAGGACATAGAGATTGAACAGCGGATCGTTTTGGGCGAAAGGGATGTAGTCCCCGCCCACACGCCAGATCGGGCGCAGGTAGATCAGCGTCGCGAGCGAGTAGGCCGCCACGGCCGCGGCCCAAACGAGCCACCGCGCCGATCCGGGGCGGCCGGCGGAGACCGGCGTGTGCGGGTCCATTTTCAAACAGAGTATCTTTACTCCCGGCCTCAGCGCCACTCCCCGCGCCACCATGAGCCCTCGCCCCCCTTCCCGCCTCTCGCCGGCCGCCGCGTCCCGCGCGGTCTGGACGCTCTTCGTGCTCGGGCTCCTGATCGCCCTGGGGTTTCTGGCCCACAGCCAGGTGGCCGGGGACCAGCTCAATCTCCTGGCCCGCGGGTGGCTCCTGGTGGTCAAGGGTAAATGGATCGCCTACGGCAATCCCATGTCCACGGGGGGCAAGGAGCCGGGCGCGATCACCAGCCTGCTGGTGGGATTGCCGTTCTTCCTCTGGCGGGACCACCGGGCGGCGAGCGCTCTCGTCCTGCTCTTCCACGTCGCCGCCTACCTGGTCCTGGACGGCGTGCTCAAGCGCATCCTCTCGCCGTACGAGCGGGTGCTGCTCGCCCTCCTCTACTGGCTGAATCCCTGGCAGCTCTACTTCGCCTCGTTCCTCTGGAACCCCAACTATCTCTATCTGTTCGGCGTCATCCACCTGTGGAGCGCCCTCGCGCAGCGCGAGCGGGCCCGTTTCTGGCCCTCCTTCCTGCACGTCCTGGGGATCGGGGTGGCGTTCCAGATCCACGCCTCCTGCCTGCTGATCGCGGTCGCCTCGCTCCTGCTCTGGTGGCGCCGCCACTTCCGGATCCACTGGCCGGGCGCCATCCTCGGCGGGCTGGCGGCGGCGGTCCCCCTGATCCCCTGGGCGACCGAAGTGATGAGCCATCCCGCCCTGGTGACCGAGGCCAGGAAGGGGTTTCTCGGACGGGGGCTGCTCCTGGTCTTTCCCCTCGTTCGCGGTCTCCTCTATTGGCTGCGCTACGCCTCGCTCTCGGTGACCAAGGACATGGCGGCCTTCAACTTCTCGGACTTCCTGCGCTCGGACCGCTGGCTGGGCCCGGGCTTCACCCTCCTGGCGAAAGTGCTCGACCTCACGATCGTGATCCCCCTGCTGGCGAACGTCCGGCTCTGGCGGCGACGGCGACGCTGGCGGGACTGGCTCGCCCCGGGTACGACCGGCCGCTCCTGGCTCAAGGGATACGCCCGGGTCTGCTTCGTGGCGGCGGTGATCGTCTACTCCCTCTCGCCGACCACGGTCATGATGTGGCAGGGATTGATCCTGTTCCAGGCGGCCATCCTGCCGGTGGTGCTCTGGGGGGGTGCGCTCGGCCGTTCCCGGCTTGCCGCCCGGATGATGGGTTGGACGCGGGCGTACGCCGCCGTGGAGATCGCCTTCCTGATCCTCATGACCCTCGGCGCCTCGCAGTACCGCTGCGGCGGCCACACCGGCACGGACGCCTTCGGCTTCAGCCTCGCCTACGACAGCCCGATGTTCGAGGATCTCCACATTCAGCAGACCTGCCCCTGGCCGATGAACGTGCCGGGGGGATGGTGGCCGGATGTGTTGCCGAAACCGGGGGAGTGAGGAAAGCCGGGGCCGCCCGGACGAGCGGCCCCGTTCACGGCAGGACCTACTTCTTCCGCGGCCGACCCGGCTCCCGCTCCTCGAACACCGTCTTGTAGAGCAGGCCGGCGACGATGCCGCCGAGGGCCGGGCCGACCAGGTAGACCCACAGGTCGTTGAAGTTGCCGGTGGCCACCGCGGGACCGATGCTGCGGGCCGGATTGAGGCTGGCGCCGGTCAACGGGCCTCCCATCAGGATGCAGAAGGTCAGCGTCAGACCGATCGCGAGGCCGCCCGGAATCGTCGCCTTGCCGCTGATGCCCGCGTTCATCACCGCGTTCACCAGGAAGAAGGTGAGGATCGCCTCCAGGACCATGCCGACGGCGGGGGTGATCGAGATCGTCGTCCCCTTGACGTCGAGGCTGTGCGCGAGCTGCGTCAGGCCGAGGCCCGTCTCCGTGCCGCCCAGGATCCAGCGCAGGGCGAGCGCGCCGACGATGCCCCCCGCGATCTGGAAGACGATGTAGGAGCCGGCGCGCGCGGCGTCGATCTTGCCCGCCGCCCAGACCCCCAGGGTGACCGCCGGGTTGATGTGGGTGCCCGAGATGTGCCCGTAGGCGTAGGCGAAGCCCAGGACCACCAAGCCATGGGCGAAGGCCACCGCCACCAGCCCGGCGTTCAAGGCCCCGGCTCCGGCCCCGATGAAGATCAGCGCGAAGGTGCCGATGAACTCGGCGAGCAGAGACGTCGAGAGCTTGTGGTACATGCAAGACCCCCTTCTGAGGAAAAGATGTGATTGCGACGGCGGCAGAGTCTATCAGCGCCGCCGCTCCTGCATCTTCTTGACGACCTTCGCCGCGAGCGAGCGCGGGGTGAAGCGGATCGACTGCACCCCGATCTTATTGATCAGGCCGGGGACGATGACCCGCTTCCCCGCCCGGAACCCCTCATAGCCGGCGCGGGCCACCGACGCGGCGTCGGCCACCCGCAAGAGCCCCGAGAAGAGCTTGGAGCTCTCCATGCCGGCCCGCTGCTGGAACTCGGTCTGGGTGGGGCCCGGGCAGAGCACGCTGACGGTGAGGCCGGTGCCGCTCAGCTCCTCCGCCAACGCCTCGGAGAAGGAGAGCACGTAGGCCTTGGTGGCGTAGTAGACCGCCATCATCGGCCCGGGCTGGAAGCCGGCCGTCGAGCCCACGTTGAGGACGCCGCCCCGCCGGCGCGCCAGCATCCCCGGCAGGAGTCTCTTGGTGAGGTGGGTGAGGGTGACGACGTTGAGCTGGAGCTCCCGCAGCTCCTGGCCGGGATCGGTCTCGGCGAACGGCCCGAAGGTGCCGAATCCCGCGTTGTTGACCAGCACGTCGACCGCGACCCCGGCCGCCTCCAGCTCCCGGAAGACCTCCTCCGGCGAATCGGGGTGGGCGAGGTCCTTCGCCAGCGCCCGCGCCGTGACCCCGTGCCGGCTCCGCAGCTCGCCGGCCAGCTCCTCCAGGCGGCCGGCGCTCCGCGCCACCAGCACCAGGTCGTAGCCGCCGGCCGCGAACAGCCGCGCCAGCTCCAGCCCGATCCCGCTCGACGCCCCCGTGATCAGGGCTGTCTGGCGTCCTCCCTCACCCGTTCCGTTGGCCATGCGCGAATTCTATCTCTACTTGGCCGCCTTCTCCTCCTTCGGCCCCTCCAGCGCGAACGGCGTCATCTGGATCTTGCTCACGCAGGAGAGGTCGAGCCCCTCGCCGGAGCCCTTCTCGATGAAGTCCATCTGGATCTTGTCCGTGCAGGGATCGTCGCCGCCGTGGGTGCCCCAGGGGACGAGGATGCGGACGGCGTGCGTCATGGCCGTGGTGACCCGCGGGCCGAAATCGGGCGGCGTCACCGGATCGCGCTCGCCGTTGAGCACCAGCACGGGGAGGTCCGTATGGACCGGCTCGCTGTGGCCGGGCTCGATCCTGGCGTGCGGCCAGACGCCGCAGGCCGCCGTCTGCTGCTTCACCCGATAGTCGCCGAGGAAGGTGTTGGCAGTGCGCGCCGGCACCTGGGCCGGGTCGATGAACGGAATGTCCTCGGCGCAGGTGACCGAGAAGAACAGCCCCATGGTGAGGAAGTCGATGGCGTTGAGCCGGGACCGGATGCTGGCCTGGGCGATGGACGCGAAGTCGCCGGTGGCCGCCTGATGGATCATCCAGGGCAACAGCGCGCTCGCCTGCGGGCTGTAGAGCGCCCAGCGGACGCCGTCCGCCACCACGTTCCAGGCGATCTTGACCTGGACGGGCTTGTGGCTCTTCGGATCCTGGACCTCGACCGTCACGGGCTCGCGCCGGAGGCGGTCCATCATCGACTGGAGCTCCTGCCGGAATTCCGGGAACTTGCCGTGGCAGGCCGGGTCCTTCTCGCACCAGGTCGCCAGCAGGTCGAACGAGCGCTGGCCGGCGGCGGCGTGGGTGATGGGGAGCCTCTCGTCCATCGGCACGGCGCCCACCAGAATGACCGTGCGCACCTGCTCCGGATGGCGCCGCGCGAAATCCTGCCCCGTCCGCGTGCCGTAGGACCCCCCGAGGACGTTGACCTTGCCGTAGCCCATCCAGGCCAGCGCCTCGGCGAAGTCGTCCACCGCGGCATCGGTGGTGTAGCGGGTGAGATCGTATTTCTTCGCCAGCCGCTCCTCGCACTCCCGGACGGCCGCCACCGGGAACATCTCCCCGAGATAGCTCTGCAGGTCGTCCTCATGGCCGCCGAGCTCGCAGGCCAGCTTGTCCGGCTCCGCCGTGCCGCGCTGATTGATGAAGACGAGATCGCGCTCGCGGCGCAGCGGGACGTCCGCGAGATACCCGGCCTCCTCGGCGATCGCCTCGCCGGGACCGCCGCCGAGGAAGAAGACCGGATCGGGCTTCGGCGTCGCCGAAAGCGCCGGCAGGACCACGACCTTGACGCCGATCTTGCGGCCCGACTTCGCCTCCCGGTTCTCCCAGACCTTGTAGATGGCGCACCGGGCGTCGACCGGGCCCTTCTCCCCGGGGACCTTGCAGGGTTGGAGCTTGGCCTGGTCCGGCTCGGGCGCGGGCTTCGCGGCGGCGAGGGCCGCGTGGGCCGCGAGCGACAGGGCGACCCATAAAGTTTTTATAAGTTTCATGCGGGATCTCCTTTGATTCTTTCCAGATACGCAGAGCTCAAGGGGTAGTTTCATCGGCTCATATACAATCCCCCCGCCATGGCACTGTTCCGGCGCAAGTTCCGCCTCACCGCCTGCGCGACGACCGGCGGCTGAGCGGCCAAGATAGGTCCGGGGGACCTGTCAACGATGATCACCCCGCTCGTCCGGCTGGCCGGACGGGATGAGAGGATCCTCGTCGGCGCCGAGACCGCCGACGACGCCGGAGTGTACCTGCTCGGCGACCGCGCCCTGGTCGCCACGGCCGACTTCATCACCCCGGTCTGCGACGACCCCCACCGCTTCGGCCGCGTGGCCGCCGCCAACGCCCTCTCGGACGTCTACGCCATGGGGGGCCGGCCGCTCTTCGCGCTCAACCTCTGCTGCTTCCCGGAGCTCGCGGG
>DASXJP010000607.1:0-12851 GCA_036497345.1 Thermoanaerobaculia bacterium | reverse complement strand
CTGCAGGCTTCATCGTCTTTGCTGAACAACACCGACAGCACTGATACCACCGCAGATCGAACTGAAAAGGAATCGTCTCCGAGTCGAGCCAACAAAACACCGCGAACCTCTGCGTCCGTACCTAAAGTCTTCGACAGTGCTAGCACCGCCGACGACCGAACCGAAGGCTTTTCATCTTGGAGTCGAGCCAGCAACGCACCACGAATCTCTACATCTGTGCCTAACAAAACCGACAGCGCAGACACCGCAGACGATCGCACTGAAGGATCGTCATCTTCGAGCCGAGCCAGCAACGCGCCGCGAATCTCCGATTCTGTGCTCAACAACACCGACAGCGCAGACACCGCAGACGATATCACTAAAGGCTCGTCATCTTCGAGCCGAGCCAGCAACGCGCCGCGAACCTCCGCATCTGTGCTCAACAACACCGACAGCGCTAACACCGTAGACGATCGTACTGAAGGATCGTCATCTTCGAGCCGAGCCAGCAACGCACCGCGAACCTCCGCGTCTGAACCTAATAACTCCGACAGCGCTGACACAGTCGCCGATCGAACCGAAGAATTACCATCCCCGAGCCTGGCCAAGAGCTCGCCGCGAACCTGCACATCAACAGTAGCGAGTCCGGACAGGGATTTAATAGCTGCAACGATGAGCACAGGTTGTTTCAAACACGAGACAATGAAGTCCCTGCCGCCCGGCACGGTGCTCAAGGGCTTCAGGCATCCGTTGATAAACGCGACAGCCTCCGGAGCATCGGTGTTGTCTCGAATCTCCATCAAGACCCGCAAACTGGCTGGCGCTCCAGAAGTCTGGCCCAGAGCTTCAGCCACGCTCAGGCGGACCTGCCAAGCAACGTTCGTTGCCTGAGGAAAAAGCGTATTGCGAATGTCCGCCATGTGAAGGAGCGGTGCGAGCGCTCGAATCGCAGCTTGCCGGACATACATTGCGGGATCTTCCACGAGCCGGGCCACAGCCTGCCAGATCGCTTCGTCGGAGCCAGCCCGAGGCGCCAGAGCTTGGACCGCGGCGTACCGAATCTCAGGATCCTCATCTTCAAGGCCTGAGAGCACAACGGAATCAATCTCGGGTAGGGCGCCGAGTTGCGAAGCCAGAGCTATAAAAGAAACCCCTCGAAGATAAGGAACATTCTTATTTCCTAGCTTTTTAAGTATAAAGGAACGCGCCTCAGCATCCTCCAGTAGTCGAGGCTTCATCGCCAAGATTGCAGAACGGCGGACACGTACGTCCTCATCAGAGAGGCCCGCTATTATCAGAGACCGCAGATCAGCATCGTCGACGGAAGTATCCGATAAAGCGATGAGCATATTGCGACGATAGATCAAGCTTCCAGAGTGGAATCTTTCAATCAAGAGTGCTCGAAGCTCCACGTCCCTGACGATCCCAGCCAGCACCCGAGCCGGTGCCCCAATAGAGCCATCACCAAGAAGCTCTACCATCTGCTCCAGGATTTGGCGGTCTTCCGGAAGGAGGCCCGCCAAGGCACGAACGGCCGCGTCACGGATAGCACTTTCCCTGTCCTCAAGTCGCGCGAGCAACGCGCTCCGGACCTGAGGATCCGAGGCAAACCCGGCGAGAGCCTGGACGGCGGCTCGGCGCACCAGCCAGGACTCACGGGTAAGTTTCTCCAGCAACAAGGCTCGAATCTCCGGCTTCCCCGCAAAGCGCCCCAGGCTTTGGACGGCGACCGCTTCCAGGCTCGAATCACCAGACTCCCAGACCGGGGCCAGATAGCGTTCGAGGCTCGCTCCCGCGGCTCCATCCGCGATGAGGCGCGCGAGGAATCCCAGCACCAGGCCGGCAAAGACATACACCCGGGTGGGCAAGCATCGCACCGCGGTTTCGATCAGCTCCTGGAGCGCGCCAGGATCGAGATTCACGTCGTCACAGGCGATGGCGAGCGCGAGCAGGAGGTTGCGGTGGAGGTCCGGCTCCGTGGGGTCCGGTGAGCTCAGGATCCGGCGGACGAAATCGGTCACTTCCTTGCGGCGGTTCTCCACGACGCCCAGCCGGCCGGCGCAGAGGAGGATCGGCTCCCGCCATCGGGGATCGTGCAGGTGGGGCTGGAGGGAGCTCCAACGCTCCTCCGCCCCCATCAAGGCGAGCCCCCGGCCGGCGAAGTACTCCTGAAACGTGAGGTGGAGAAAACCGAAGGCATCATGGCCGCGGGCGACGAGGAGGCCTGTCATCTCCCGCATTTCGCGCAGGAAGCGCCGCGCATTATCCTCGGCTTCCCGCAGTTGCGGCAGGGTGGCCGATTCTCTTGCGAGGCCTTTTTCCTTGAGGCAGATCGCCGTGAGCGCCGATTCGAGCTCCGCCCCTCCGGCCGTGCCGCTGGGCTTTTCCTGCTGGAGCCAGAGCGCCATGGGGATGAGGATGTTCTCGGCCTGGTGGCGATCGAGCGCCACCACGGACTTTTCCCGGGCCCCCTGGCTGCGGGCTGCGAGCCAGTTGTCGAGCATCGTCGAAACGTAGGCCTCGTAGAGTTGCACGCGGCGGTGCGGGAGCCTTCCCACTTGGCGCCGGAGGAGGGCGAGGAGGGTCAACATGAGGGGATTCGCCGCCAGCCGACGCACGCTGTCGTTGCTGCGCACGTCGTCGAGAACGTCCCGCTCCAGGTCTCGCGCTTTGCGCAGGGCTTCCGGCGTGGCCTCGCCGGCGGCGGCCCAGGTCTCATAGGCGTGGGACCAGCGATGGACGAAGACCTCGATCTCCTGTTCGCCGAAGTCGAGAACGCTCAGCGTGGGCAGGCTCCCCGGCACCGGCGCCTCGCGGTAGCCCACGAAACGGCTGGAGACGGCGAAACGCACGCCGCGCGGGCTCCATTCGCCGATCAGGGCGCCGGCCTGCTGGGCCACGTAGCTCCGCGTGCCCGCGTTCAGCACCTCATCGAGCCCGTCGAGCAGCACCAGGGCGCGGCCGGTCTCGAGCGCCCGCAGGAAGAGCGGACCGAGCCCGGGGAGGCCCCGGCGGCGGTCGTAGTAGCGCGGGAGGAATTCGAGCAGGGTGAGCCCCGGGGTCTCGCGCAGCATGTCGTCGAAAGCGGCGAGCGGGACGAAGATCGGCAGGCGGTCCGCTTCCGCGGCATCGATCTCCAGCCGCCTCGCGGCCGTCTCCGTGCCGCGGGCATGGACGAGGGCGAGGAAATGGAGCAACGTGCTCTTGCCGCTGCCCGGATCGCCGAGGATGACGAAGGCCCGCTGATCGCGCTGGTAGAGGGCGGCGGCGATCGATTTCCGCTCAGGGATAGAACGGCCCCAGCGTTCGCGGCGAAGAGCGTCGAGCTGGCGGAGGAGCTCGTCCTTGGCCTTGGGATCCCGCTCATCGACCTCCAGCAGGAGCCGCCGCTCGTCGACGCTGAAGGAGTCCGCCGCCTCGGGCACTTCCGCCACCGCCCGCAGCTCGACGTAGACCTCTTCGAGCGGCAGCACGATGGCCCGCGCCGAAGGGGTCATTCCCTGGAAGGACAGATGCTGGAACCAGCGTACGACGTGCAGGCGGTAGCGCTCGGCCAGAGCGTCCAGGTCGGCGGCGCTGGGCTGTTGGGCGGCGACGGCCCGGCGCAATTCGGCCGCGACCCTTTCGAGAGCCCCGAGCCGGGCCGGAGGGAGGGCCCTTTCTTCGGAGGGCTGACCGGCGATGCGGAGCCGGCCTTCCCGGTCGACCTCCACGTCGTATCCCGCTGTGTTGACGGTTTGCTGCAGCAACCGCAGGCCGTCGAAAGCCGGAATCAGGCCCGCCGATCCCAGGGTATAGACGGAGGCCAGGAGGGCGGCCTCGCTCATCCTGCCGGCGACGAACTCCGGCAGCTCGCGGCGAAGACCCTCGACGTTTTCGTTGAGACGCTCCACGCCATCCGCCACCCGATCGGTCGACCGGGCGATCGTCCCCAGCCGGTCCACCATGGTGCCGAGAAGCTTGAGGTCGAGCAGATCCCGTAGCGCGGCCTGCTTTCCCGCCGCGGAGTAGAAGGCCTGAGCGAAGGCGCCGAGGAACCTTTCGAGGTCGAAGCCGGGAAGAGTCGCGCAATCCAGGCCTCCCTCCTCCAGCTCTTCCGCCAGACGATGCAGATTCAACGTGACGTCCGGCCGAGGATCCAGGAGGAGAGCCAGCTCGACCTGGACCGCCTCCATGCCGAACAGGTCCCGGAAGAAGCTCTTGGCATGGTCCACGGTCTCAGGAGAAAGGCCGGATTGCTGAAGGGCGTCCGCCAAGGCTTCCGAGACCGCCTTTCGGAGCGCCGCTTGCGCGGGATCTCCGCTCAGCTTGCGGCGCACCGATCCCGCCGCTTCCCCCAGGGCGCCCTTGACCAAGATACCGCCGAGTGTTTCCAGCAACGGGCTCCTCCAAAGCCTTTCCGGCAGTAGACCACCTATTGAGACTGGGCTTGAACATTGTACTACTTTGTAGAAAGAAGGCCGGCTAGGACGCCGGCGGCCATGAGGAGGTGCGGGCGCAGCCCGCGCCGTCGCGGCATTGGCCCCTAGAGCCGCATCAGTACGGATAAGGTAGCACCTCAGGCGGTTACCCAGAGCTCTCTACAAGTCCCTGGCACCTCCGGAGCACTTCCGGAAGCAAGCAACCAGGGCGAGCCCGCGGCCCGCCCTGGTTTGAAACTTGCCACAGCCCGGAGCTACGGGAGATCGTTCACGATCTTGACCGGGAAGCTGTAGATGCCGCCGGGGACCTGGTGGTTCGTGCCCTCGCTCACGATGGTAGTGTCGTTGGCGCGAAGGAAGATGTCGAAGGTGCAGGCGGTGTTACGCGCCAGCCTCTGGTCGTCGGGGATCGGGTTCCCGTCGGCATCGTTGGGCGCCGGGGTGGCGGCGTCGATCCAACTCAGGTCGAGCGTGGCAAGGACGTCGGCGGGCGGATCGCCGGCGCCGCCGGTCCACACCCCACGCCCGGGCACCGGAATGGCCGACCTGCGGACCGTTACCTCGCCGCTTGCCCCCTGCTTGCGGAACGTCACGCTATAGCCGCCGAAGTTATCGCTGGTCGGCTGCGTAAGGTCCCCTGGAATGATCAAGGGATCGGTCGCAAAGCCCCGAATGTCCACGCTGCGCGCATGGCCGGCACCATCGTTGATCAGGATGTCGGTGCAAGGTGGCAGATCGCTGCCGCTGCCGGCATAGCGCAGCCTCGTGATCCTTCCGCGGAGCACCTCGTTGTCGAGCCAGGCCCGCTGGATGTCGTAATACGTGGTGCCGGAGCTGTCGATCACCTGCAACAGGAAGGTGTATTTGCCACTCCTTGGATCGCTGCCCCAGTAGGTCTCCTGCAAGTCGGGCACCGTGAACGTGATGCTCCCGAGAGAATCGAAATAGATCGTCTCCTCACGGGTGAACCAACCATTGTTCGTCAGGAAGGACAGATCCCCGACCAATCGGTTGTTGTCGAGCCGGTCGTTGTAAACCGTGGGATCCGGATCGGCATAGACCACATGCGACACCAGGATCCAGTCGGCACCCGGCACGACGGCGGAGCCGTTGGCGGGCTGACCGAAACCGAAGCCCGGAATCGCCCATAGGCTGTACTCGGCAGTCTTCTCGCCGGAGCAGCCGTAGGCGTCCGCGGCTCCCCGCACGCTGATGCTCCCTCCTACTGTAGCCTCGTTGGAGACATTGTCGTCATGTACGCGCAACAGCTCGCCGGGCGGGCTGGTATCGTGCGACCAGGCTCCGCCGATATACCGGATGTAGGCCTTCGCCGCCGTGACCTGGAAAGTGATTGAGCAGTTGTGCCGGCTGCTGTCGATGCCCACGACGTGCAGCCGCACCTCGAAGGTAGTCGAGCTCGTCAGGCCGACTCCCGCCCCTTGCGCCGCTTTCGCCAGATCGACGAAGCCGAGCCTGCCGCTGCTGACCTGATGATTGCCGAATGTCAGCGCGAGGCCGGGATTACCGGCCGCATCGGCGTAGATGATGCCGTCCGGGATGAGGGTGGCTCCATAGAACAGCTCCAACTCGTAGCGGCTGAAGCCGAGGCCTGCCGCGGTGCCGAGGATCGGCTCCAGGGAACGAGGCGGCAACAAGGTCGTGTCGCCCGTGACGCAGCCGGTCGGAGCAGTCAGGTTACAGGTGAGAAAAATGAAGTGCTTCTGGCGCAGGATCAGCAGGATGAGGAGAGCGATCAGGACCAGGACGATGATCCAGCCCAACGGGTTGAGCCCGACTCGTCCGAGCCACCGCGCGAGTAGGGTGCCGATGACGATGAGCAGGATGATGACCTTGATCAACAGCTCCCAACATCCGCGCAACCCGGTGATCCGTTCGGGTTTTGCGGCCACCGTTTCGTTCGGCGAGCGCCTCTGCGCCGCGTCGCGAGAGGGATTCGAAGTCATTGTTCGGCTCCTTTCGAAGTTTGTTGTTGCTCCGCAGGGACAGTTACGGCTCATGGAGCGTCTTCGCGGCGAGCAGATGGTTTCTGACAAGGTGGCGGGCTTTCTGAGCAGAAATCCCCGCCCGGAATTCGTGGTCCCGGGCGGGGAAGAGGGTCTTTTGAAGTGGCTTCAGGCTCGGAGCCGAATGACCTGATCAACTGCCCCCAGGCGGCCCACAGCTCAGACAGGGAGGTACCTCGGGCTGGGGATGCATCCACGGCTGGCAGGAATCGGGCACCTTGCACCCTACGCCCGGCGCAGGTGGGGCACGGTGGCCATTGATGCAACGCGGCGAGCACAGAGGCTTTTCGCGGTCACCAGGGGTTTTCTGACAAGCGCCGGCCGGCATGCTCAGCCGGCCGGCGCTCACGCGGAAAGAATCAGCAGCTCACACCTCAGGAGCCCGGTTTGGGCGGCGGGCAGCCGGGACAAGGATCGTACTCCGGCTGAGGGTAGAGCCATGGCTGGCAGGAACCCTTCGGCGCGGTCTTCGAGGCGTCGGGCTTGGAGAGGCTCGCCCGCGCGAGTCGCTCGGGCTCGCACGACGAGTGGAGCGGGCACGCGACGTCCGGATGCTCCTCACAGGCCTGCTCGAGAACGGTGCAGAGAGAGAGCCTGCGAACCGCCGGTGCATCCTGATCGCCAGGTCCGCCGACCGCCAATGCCCCGGGCGGGGGTGACGCATTGGCGCCGAACCAGAAGTCCGCCTTCAAGGGGAGCAGGTCGTTCAGAACCTTTGGGGACACGCGCCGATTCAGGGCCGTGCCGTTCCCGGTCCCGTCGAGGATCGCCATGACCTCGCTGGGGCTGAGAGAAGGAACGGTATCCCACACCACGGCGGCGATCGAAGAAGCGACAGCCGTGGCGACGGAGCTGCCGGCGAAGAGCTCGGTTGCGCCGTAGGCGGCCCGCCGCGGCATCCCGCCCGGACGAGCGTTGGCCAAGGGGGAGCCGTCGGCTTGCAGACCGCCCACCGCGTAGACGAGCGGCGCCTCCGGGTAGGCTCCGCAGCTCTCTTCCCGCGGCCCTCCTCTCTCCCAAGCGGCCGGCAGAAGCGGTCCGAAATTCGCGCAAGGATCTTGCTTTTGATTGCCCGCCGCCGCCAGCACGAGCACGTCGAAGCCGGCCGCATATTGCAGGGCCCGGTAGACCGCCTGCGTGCCGGCCCGCATCTCCGCGACCTGCCTTTCGTTGCGCCCGCCGAACAGCTCCGGGTCCCACGCCAGGGACAGATTGAGGATGAGATGCCGCTGCGAGCTCCTCTTCGGCAGCCAGGCGTCCACCTCGTCGCGGACGGCCTCGGCGAGGTTGCTCTGCATGCCGAGATAACCACCCCGATCCTTGTCGATCCGGCTGCGGCTCGGATCTTCGGGGTTGAATTCGATGATCGGCAGAGCCAGTTGCGTGGTGATCTGCGCGGCGCAGCGATCGGGGGAGCCCGGCGCGCAGACCAGTTGCTGGGCGAGGCGGGCGAGGGTGTAGCCGTGCATCGAGTTGCCCGATTTCGTGGGCACGCCCTCGCCGGTCGGCTGGGTATCCAGAAATGCCAGACGCACGCCGAGCCGGTTGTTGATCTCGAGCGGTTTCCGCGGTCCACCGGCTTGCGCCAGGAAAACCTTTGCATCGGGCGTCCAGCTCTGCGCGACGAGATCGGTGTCGGTGAGGGCCAGGGCCGCGCAGTCTTGATCGAAGCGCACCAGATCGGCGGTTACGGCCGGCGGAAAGGGAAGTTGTTTCAGGCTCTTCCCGGGATCCGCGATCTCATAAACGCAAAAGCGGTTGAGCTCCTGGACGACCTTGATCTGTTGGCGGGTTTTCTCCGCGTTCTCGCACGCCCGCTCCTCCAGGGCAGGGGCCAGTTGGGCGAACAAGGGGCGCACGGTCCAGCCCGGTACGTCGGGGCAGCGGGCTCCGGGCCGGCTGATGCCGATCCAGCGCCAGTCCGCGCAAGCCCGCGCGGTGTCGAGCCGTGCGCTCGGGAATTGCGGCTGCGGACCTGCCGCACAAGCGTTCAGCCCGACGGCGACGCAGAGCGCGAGCCAAGGGAGGTGTTTTCGCATGACAGGTTTCTCCTATGGAACACCGTGTTAGTTGTTCCTGTGTCATGAGGATTCTTCGCCGCTGGGCGGCGGTTTCTGACAGCCGCCGCGGCAGCGCGCTCTCAGGGCTCGAACAGCCGGAAGCTCTTCCAATCAGCCTTGGGATTTTGCTTTCGCCAGGCGAGCTGGGCGCGCTGCAACGCCACGGCGAGGTCCGGCTCATGGTCCCATTGCCGGTACAGCTCGGCGAAGAATGCAGGCACCAGGCGATCGTCCGCGGGCCGCGTGGACGCGACGACCTCCCGCGAGCCGGCGAGAAGAAAAGCATGCGCCAGGCCGAGGCTTTCGACGGGAGTCTCGGCGGACGACCGGCCGGTTTCGCATGCCGAGAGGATGACCCAGGCCGGCACCCGTTGGAGCGCCAGCAGGTCGCCGAGGGTCAACTGGGTCTCCCGGGCGAGGAGCAGGCTGCTCTCCCAGCCGCCAAAGCCGGAGAAGATACCGTGGCCGGCGTAATGCAGGAGGTCGGCGGTGGCCAATCCGCGCCGCACGGCCTCCGCCGAAGCCGCCGCGCGCGTCAGCTCCTCGATCTTCCAGTGCCGGGACCCGGAGGCCAGCGCGTTGCGGACCGTCCGGATCTCCGCGATCGCTCCCGGCAGGTCGTTCCGGGGATCCGCCACCAGGAGGGAACGCATCTCTGAAGCCCGCGGCGGCGCGGCGGACGCCGGCAGATCCAGCCCATAGACCACCGGAACGCTCGCCAGGAGGACGTCTCGACCGAACGGCAAGGCGTGAAAGTCGACGCTCTGCAGAGGGCCGCTGGCGAGGACGCGCAGCCGCCGCGCGCGTTCGATACGGGCCTGGAAGGGAAGCAACAGGCGCTTGCTCAGCTCCGTGTCCGCAAGGGAATCCGGCGGCAACGCGAAGCGGTGCGCCGTCACCGTCGTGCCATCCGCCGCGAAGCCGACCCAGTCGCTCGCGAGTGGATGATAGGCGAGGATCAGCTCCCCGGGAGGCGGGAGGGGTGGCGCTTCCCGCGGCTGCGTTCCGGGGTCTCCGAGGGCCAGGAAAGCCTGATCCAGAAGCTTCCTCGCGTCCTCCGCCTCCCGCTTTATGGCTGCCCGCTCGGGGCGGACCTGGTCGGCGGGCAGCTTCCAGTCGTTGCTCGCTCGCGCCTCCAGAGCTGTGCGCCGCTCCTGGTACTCCGCGAGGAGGCTCTCCCACCGTGCCCGCCGGTCCGGCGGCAGGCTCGCCAGACGGTCGGCGTGCGCCAGTTGGCGAAGCACCCGCGAACGCGCGTGCCGGGTCACCTCCAGGGCCTCCGCTGTCCGGCCCTGAGCGAGCAGGAGCCCGATGTGGAGGCTCACGGTCGCCTGGCGCGCCGCGACGAAATTCCCCCTGCCTTCATGGACGGGAATCTGGAGACTCTGCTCGTCGAGCAACGCTTCGGCCTGGCGCAGGATCCCGAGCGCCCTCGCCGGGTCGCCGAGCGCCTGATGAGACCGGGCGCTGCCGAACGCGGCCCGCAGCCTGCCGTCAAAGGAGCCCGTCTCCGAGGCGAGTTGCTCGAGCTCATCGAAGAGGCGCAGCGCCTTTACGGGCTTCTTCTCTCGCAAGGCGATGCGCCCGTCCAGATCGAGCCACCACAGCGTCTGGAGGAGAGGCGGATGCGATTCGAGCCCGCGCGCTCGGGCCAGGGCATCTCTCGCCTGCGGCAGACGCCCCGCTTGCAGGTGGGCCAAGGCCAGATTGACCAGCATGTTGGCCTTCTGTTCGACCTCGGCGTATTTGCAGGTGTCGTACGTCGCCAGCGCTTCCGCGAGCAGGGGCGCGGGATCTCCGAGGCCTTCCCCGGCCTCGTGAGCGAGCAGCGCGGACCAGCCTTGGTTATTGAGGAGCTGCCCCTCCTCGCAGGTGTTGGCAGCCTGCGACCTGCGCTTCAGACGCTCGAAGATCTCGGCGGACTCGCGGTAGCGACCTATCGCGCACAGGAGCAGAGCCAGCTTCTCTTCCGCCAGCCATTGGTAACTATCCAGCTTCACGCGTTCCGCGACCTCCACAGCCTGTTCGATTTCGGCCATCGCCGAGCGGTAATCTCCCTCCTTCTCGGCGAGCAGACCCCGGTAGTAGGCAACGTAATAGCGGAAATCCGCGGGCGCTTTGGGGGAGGGCCGCAGACCGTCCAACATCTCTCGAGCCGCCGTGAATCGGCGGCCTTGAATGAGCTTGTACAGGGGGAACAACTTGCCGGTGACCTCCTGAAGCATATCGCCGGGCTTGCCTTGGCTGTCCCGAGACGCCTGAGGTTTCTGCGACTCGGGCCTGGCGAGGGGCAAGAGCCATCGTGCCCGCGCCTTCCACGCCTCGCCGAGCACCTCCAACTGCTTCGCCGCGGCGGGAATCTTGATCGAATATCGCCGGCCGTCCTGCACAGCCTCCCCAGCCGTATCGATCCGTCTTCCGTCGGCGCGGATCTCGATTCGCGTCTCCGGCGGCGCACCGACCCAGAGCCGCAGCTCCCGATCCGCGGGAAGGACGCAGACGGGCCCTGGCGCGAGCACGGCCTTGCAGCCGGTGTACTCCACCTCCAAGGGAGGCGGGCGAGAAGCTGGCCGGCTGGCGGGACCGGTGCCGTTCGGACGGCAGGAAAAGAGAAGCCCGGCGAGCGCCAGGCGAGCGGCGCGACGAACACGGTGCCGGTCTCCTTGGCGCCTCATGGAGGAGCTTGAGCCTCGACTCGCAGATCGGCGGGGACCGCCTGCCATGCGTCATGGCGGACCTTTCCAGCGCGGACCTCCGCTCGCAGCTCCTGTATCGGCGGCAGTCTTGCCGGCCGCCCGACGACGACCCAGAGTCGCCAACCGCCGGGTTGCAATTCGCGGGGCAGCTCGCCCTGAAGACGTATGCCGCCCTGGCTGACTTCGATCTCCGGTTCCCAGGAGAGCCATTCGGCGCCGCGGGCGAGAAAGGCGCGCGCCGCCACCTTGCCGGTGACGGGGTGTTGCGGGCGGACGACGAGCGACAGGGTCGAGCCGGGCGTGAAGCTCTGGGAGGAGATCCCACCGCGGAAAGCCTGGACACCGCCGGCCGGCTGGTCGGCCATGTACATGGGCAGCGGCGGCAGCGAGGCCGGGCTGCGCAGGAGGAGAAGCAGGACCGCGGCGGCCGCGGCGGCCGCGGTCAGCCATCCGGCGCGCCAAAAGGGACGAAAAGGCAGGATGCGGGAACGCCGCTCCTCGGGCGCGGCGGGCTTTGCGAGCTCGGCGGCGATCCGGTCGATCATCCGCGCCTGGAAGTCGGCGCCGAGCGGCCGGAAGGCTTCATAGGTCTCTCGGGCTTCGGGGGATTTCGCGGCGAGGGCTCGCAGCTCGGCGTCTTCTTCCGCGGTGAGCGTCCCGGCTGCCAGGCGATCCCAGCGTTCGTCGAGGCGGGCCCTCTCGGCCTCTCCCTCCTCCTTCGCCAAGCGCCCTAGCTCTCTCAATATCCGGTCCTCGCTCATCCCTTGGTGTCCTTTCTAGTCTTTCGCGCGGGCGCCGCTTTTCCTGACAGCTCAGCCAGGAGCTCCTGGGCCAGGCGGCCCAGGCGGCTCTTCCAGGCATAGACCGCGCCGGCGGAGAGGCCGCTGCTCGCCATGGTCTCCGTCACCGACAGCTCCTGCACGAAGAGAAGCTCGAAGAGGTGGCAGCCGAGCGGGCTCAGCTTCTCCCGCAGCCGCTCGAGCAGCAGGCGCAACTGCTCGCGGCTCGCCGTGTCCTCTTCCGGATCGCTGCCCGGCGCCGGGCGATCGAGATCTGCCGCCGGAACGGGCTCTTCCTTCCAGGGGTTCCGCTTGCCGCTGCGGAGGAAGGACATCACGTGACGCTGGCTCACCAGCCCGACGAAATTCTCCAGCGAGAGGCCCCGCTCCGCCTGCCAACTGCGCAGCACGTGGCCTTCCCTGGCGAAGAGCGAGAGGAAGATCTCCTGAGTCAGGTCTTCCACCTCCTGGCGGCCGTTGCGGTCAGCACCGAGATGCGAGCGGCGAGCCCGCAGAGTCCGCGCCACCCGGGCTTGGATGACTGGAGTCAGCACGGCCACCAGCCGGGTCAGGGCGTCCCGATCGCCGGCGAGGGCTTCTCGCACCAAACCAGAGGTGTCCTCGGCGTCCATGTCTCAGAGGCGTCCGCGTGCGGTTCTTGATCATTTCCATTATAGGGCGAATATCAGGAGGACGAATATCAGGCGCCCGCCCTTCCCCGCCGCGGCGTGGATGAGCCACGCCGAAGATGGCGCCCCCCGCCCCGCGGCTCGCACCTTCCAGCCGAAGATTGAGCGGCCCGCCTTTCGGGGCGGGCCGTTCGCCTTTCGGCGTGAGCGGCTCACGCCGGAGATGGCGCCGCTCACGCCGAAGCTGTGGCGCTCCCGCCCGT
>DASXJP010000606.1:0-16129 GCA_036497345.1 Thermoanaerobaculia bacterium | reverse complement strand
CCTGGGCGGGAAGGCTCGCGAGGGTGAGGGCGGCGAGCAGGATGAAAGCGAAGAAAACACGGTGGGAAGCGGATTTCGAAGACATGATCGGCTCCTCTCGGGGGCGGGTCTCGGACGCGGCGGCATGCCGGCGGAGCCCGTCTCTCCCATAGAGAAGGTTGCCTCAGATGGAAAAATCGCGCTCGATCTCCGGAAGGTCCATCCCAAGCCGGCGCCCTGAGATTGCGAAAACAAAAATGCTGGTGTAGCATTATTCCTCACCGGAGTCTCCGCTGCCGCCGCCCACCGGTTCCTGAAAGCCCAGGGATTCCGGTGGGCTCGAAGTCTGATGATGTGATGTCGTCGCGTCGAAAGGAGTGGATCCAATGGTATTGAAGCATGGCCGTTCTCTCCGCGGGTTGTCTTTCCCGACCCTGGCCGTCCTCGCCGCCCTCCCGGTCCTGAGCGGGGGCGCCCTCTCCGCCCAGGGGCTGGCCCCTTTCTGTGTCCCCAGCAGCACCGTGCTCTGCCTGGACGATACGCCGGGCGACCGCCGGTTCCAGGTGACGGCGACCTACCACACGGTGCAGGCCGGAGGCCTCTCCGGCCAGGGGCATGCGGTTCAGCTGGCGCCGGTCGGCCTCACGCGCGGCGGCCTGTTCTGGTTCTTCAGCCCGGACAACCCCGAGGTGCTGGTCAAGGTCCTCAACGGCTGCGCGGTCACCAACCATTTCTGGGTCTACATCTCCGCCGGCACCAACGTGGGCTTCGACGTGACGGTGAGCGACACCGATTTCTTTGGCATGATGAAGACCTACACCAACCCGGACCTCACGCCGGCGCCCCCGATCCAGGACGTCGCCGCCCTGGCGAGCTGTGAGGTCTGCGCCAGCGATTCCGAGTGCCCCACGGGCCTGATCTGCTGCCGGAAGACCGGTGGCAACGTCTGCACGTTCCCGGCCTCGGACGGGACCTGCCCGCAGATTCCGTAGGGACCTCCTCCCCCCGGGTGGCCTTCGTCCCCCGCCCGGAGGGACGGGTCAGCCCCTCGACGGGCGGGGTGTCCTCGGACGAGGCCGCCGGGCGCTCCCCTTGGGATAGAATCCAGCCCTAACCCAGGGGAGGGCGCGCTCATGGCCACGTCGGTATCAACCCTTACGGAGCTTTTCCTGAAGGCGGCGAGCTACAACAAGCCGGACTGCCTTCTGTCCAAGGTGGGTGGCACCTATCAGCCGATCTCCACGGCGGAGCTCGTGGACCGCGTCCGCCGGCTGTCGAAGGCCCTGCGCGACCTGGGGGTCGAGAAGGGGGACCGGGTGGCGCTGATGTCCGAGAACGGCCCGCACTGGCCCACGGTGGACTTCGCGACCCTCTGCGCGGGCGCCGTGCTGGTGCCGATCTACCCCACGCTGCTCCCCGACCATTCGACCTACATCGCGCGCAACTGCGGCGCCAAGGTGGTGATCGCCGAGACCACGGCCCATCTGAACGGGCTCTTCTCCGAGGAGCTCCCGGACGTCCAACAGTTCGTGCTCATCAAGGGGGAATCGAACGATGCGCGGGTGATCTCCCTCGACAAGCTGATCGAGAGGGGGGCCGGCGTCGACGTGGCGGATTTCGAGGCCCGCGCGCGGTCGATCCAGCCGGACGATCTCGCGACGTTCATCTACACCAGCGGCACCACGGGCACGCCCAAGGGGGTGATGCTCACCCACCGGAACGTCGCTTCGAACGTCAGCTCCGGCCTTTCGGTGCTCCATATCGAGCGCAAGTACATGGCCCTCTCCTTCCTGCCGCTGTCGCACTCCTTCGAGCGCACGGTCGACTATTGCTACTTCCTGGAGGGGTGCTCGATCGCCTACGCGGAGTCGGTGGCGGCGGTGGCGACGAACATGGCGGAGGTGAAGCCGCACGTCTTCGTCTCCGTGCCACGCGTCTATGAGAAGGTCTACAGCCGGGTGCAGGAGGGGGTGGCGGCGGGCTCGCCGATCAAGCAGAAGCTCTTCGCCTGGGCGGTGGGGCTCGGCCGCTTGGCGCTCCCCTACCGGCTGAAGCACCAGAGCCCGCCGGGATTCCTCGGCCTGCAGCTCGCCCTCGCCGACAAGCTGGTCTTCGCGAAGATCAAGGCGCGGCTGGGCGGGCGCTTCGAGCTCGCCATCTCGGGCGGCGCGCCGCTCGGGCGCGACATCGCCGAGTTCTTCTGGGGCGCGGGCATCCCGATCTACGAGGGGTACGGCCTCTCCGAGACGTCGCCCGTGATCTCGGTCAACACCCGCGAGCACGTGAAGATGGGCACAGTGGGCCAGCCGATCCCGGGCGTCGAGGTCAGGATCGCCGAGGACGGCGAGATCCTCTGCAAAGGCCCCAACATCATGAAGGGCTACTGGCACATGGAGAAGGAGACGGCGGAGACGATCGACACCGAGGGGTGGTTTCACACCGGCGACATCGGCGAGATCGACCCGGAGGGGTTCCTGCGCATCACCGACCGCAAGAAGGAGCTGATCATCAACGCCTACGGCAAGAACGTGGCGCCGGCGCCGATCGAGAACTCGCTCAAGGGGAGCCGCTTCATCGGCCAGGCGGTGGTGATCGGCGACCGCCGGAAGTTCCTCTCGGCGCTGCTGGTGCCGGACTTCGAGGCGCTGAAGCCCTGGGCGGAGAAGCAGGGGGTCCACGCCGCGGACAACGAGCAGCTCGTGGCCGACCGCCAGGTGCGGGAGCTGATCGCCCACGAGGTGGCGGCGGTCAACACCCACCTCGCCGGCTTCGAGAAGATCGTGGCATGGGAGCTGCTGCCGAATGAATTCACCCTGGAGACGGGGGAGATCACGCCGACGCTGAAGGTGAAGCGCCGGGTGATCAATCAGAAATACGGCTCGATCATCGACCGCCTCTATGCCGAGGCGGACAAGCAGGGGGGGTAGCGCGTGGGATCCATTTTCCATCTCGAGGCCGGCGCCGACCGCCTGGCGACGCTCACGTTCGATTCGCCGGACCGCAAGGTCAACGTCTTCACCCGGGCCGCGTTCCAGGAGCTGGAGCAGCTCGTCAACGAGCTGGCGGAGCGCAAGGACATCGGCTGCCTGGTCCTGCTCTCGGGCAAGCCGTGGAATTTCATCGCCGGCGCGGACGTGGAGGAGATCGCCCGCGTGACCGATCCGGTGGAGGCCGAGGCGGGCTCGCGCGTGGGTCACCGGCTGTTCTCGGCCTGGGAGGGGCTCCCCTTCCCCACCGTGGCCGCCATCCGCGGCGTCTGCCTGGGGGGAGGGCTGGAGATCTCGCTCGCCTCGACCTATCGGGTGGCGAGCGACCGGGCGGACACCAAGATGGGTCTCCCGGAGGTGCGGCTGGGCATCCTCCCCGGCTGGGGGGGCTCGACCCGCCTGCCGCGCCTCATCGGCATCGCCGAGGCGCTCGACCTCATCCTCACCGGCAAGACGGTGGCCGGCCGCAAGGCCCTCAAGCTCGGGCTGATCGACGCCCTGCTGCCCGACGCCCGCTTCCTCGACGAGGTGCGGGATTTCGCCCTGGCGCGGCTCGACAAGCCCCGGCGTGACGAAGGGGGGATCGACTTCAAGGAGCTGCTGCTCGAGAAGAACCCCGTGGGGCGGAAGATCCTCTTCGATCAGGCGCGCAAGAAGACGCTGGAGACCACCCACGGCCATTACCCGGCGCCGCTGCGCGCCATCGAGGTGGTGAAGGTGGGGATCGAGGATGGGGCCCGCGCCGGCTTCGACGCCGAGGCCCGGGCCGTGGCCGAGCTCGCCACCTCGCGCACGGCGAAGAACCTCATCCACGTCTTCCGGCTGACCGAGGATGCCAAGAAGGAGACCGGCCTGCCCGGCGCCGCGCCGCGCGAGGTGCACGCCACGGCCGTGCTGGGAGCGGGCGTGATGGGAGGCGGCATCGCCCAGCTGGTCGCCGCCGAGACCGATCTCCCCGTGCGGATGAAGGACGTCAACGACGCGGCCCTGGCGAGCGGCATGCAGCACGCGGCGCAGCTCTTCACCAAACAGGTGGAGCGGCGGCGGCTCACCCAGCCCGAGGCGCGGCGGAAGATGAGCCACATCCTGCCGACGCTCGACTATTCGGGGTTCGGCCGGGCCGATCTGGTGATCGAGGCGATCGTCGAGAACATGGGAGTGAAGCAGGACGTCTTCGCCGAGACGGCCAAGCACGTGCCCGCGGGGGCCGTGCTCGCCTCGAACACCTCGTCGCTCTCCATCGCCGGCATCGGCGCCAAGACCCCGCACCGCGAGCGGGTGGTGGGGATGCACTTCTTCAATCCCGTCCACCGGATGCCGCTGGTCGAGGTGATCGCCCCCGAGGGGAGCGATCCGGCGGCGGTCAACACGGTCTTCGCCTTCACCCGTAAGCTCGGCAAGACGCCCGTCCTGGTCAAGGACACGGCGGGCTTCCTGGTCAACCGGCTGCTGATGTTCTATTCGACCGAGGCGCTCTGGCTGCTCGACGAGGGCTACAGGATCGAGGACGTCGACCGCGTGATGGCCGACTGGGGGATGCCCATGGGCCCCATGGCGCTCACCGACGAGGTGGGGATCGACGTGGCCACCAAGGTCGCCCACATCCTGCACGAGGCCTTCAGCGACCGCCTGCCGCTCCCCGAATGGCTCGACAAGGCGCCGCAGAGCGGCCGGCTGGGAGCGAAGAACCGCAAGGGGTTCTATCTGTACGAGGGGCGCGAGCGGAAGGGGCCGGACCCCACGGTCTACCCGCTCCTGGGGCTCCAGCCACGGGTCGAGCACCCCGATCCGGGGACGATCGTCGACCGCATGGTGCTGCCGATGGTCAACGAGGCGGCCCGCTGCCTGAAAGAGGGGGTGGTGCGGAGCGCCGCCGACCTCGACCTCTCGCTGATCTTCGGCACCGGCTTCCCCCCCTTCCGCGGCGGCCTCTGCCGCTGGGCGGACCAGGAGGGGCTGGGGCGGATGATCGCCACCCTGGAGCGGCTCGAATCCTCCGTGGGCGACCGCTTCCGGCCATCGGACGCTCTGCGCGAGACGGCGGAGGCGGGTGGGTTCTACGCGCGGTTCGGGTAGCCCGGCGGCAGGATCACCGGCAGCGCCCGAGGGCGGGTCCGGTACTTGAGAGGAGAACGCAGCACACCGACCTCGCCGTCGAAGGCGACCGGGATGGCGTGCTTGTGCCGCACCTCGACCTTGAATTCGGGCAGCCGCCACTCCTCGACGCTCTCGGCCCGCTTGACGTCGCGCACCAGCCCCGCCAGCGCCAGGCCGACGAGGCCCAGCCGGCTGCGGCTGCGGGTGAGATAGATGTACAGTTTGCCGCTGTCTTCCGTGCGGTCGGGGGCGCTGTGGTCGAAGGCGTTCAGCTTGTACTCGTTGTTGCCGACGAAGAGGACCTGGGTCGTCCGGTCGACCTGCCAGTCGCCGGACGAGATCCGCACGTGCAGCGAGCGGAGCCTCGGCAGCAGCTTGAAGGTGGCGATGGCCATCGCCACCCATTTGCCGTGCTTCGAGCGCCGCATCTCCTGGTCGCGCGCCTGGACGATCGGAGGGTAGAAGCCGAGCGACGAGTTGTTGAGGAAGATCTCGCCGTTGACCTCGCCCACGTCGAGCCTCTGGACCTGCCCCCCGGCGATCACCCGCGCCGCGGCCTCCAGGTCGTTGGGGATCTTGAGATCGCCCGCGAAATGATTGAGCGTGCCCAGCGGCAGGACGCCGAGCGGGACCTCGCCGTCCACCAGCACCGAGGCCACGGCGCGGACGGTGCCGTCCCCCCCGCCGGCCACCACGGCGCCGGTCCCTGCCTTCACCGCGTCGCGCGCCGCGTCGCAGATCTCTCCGCCGGGAATGAGGCGGACGTCCGCCTCGGTTCCGGCCTTGTGGAAAAGCTCCCGTAAGCTCTCGACGGTCAGGTGCTTCTTCTTGACCGTGCCCGAGCCGCGATTGACGAGCACCGTGACGTTCATCCGCCCAGAGCCTAGCAAGGTATGTACCCGCTCCTGACCGCCCTCTCGCTCCTCCTGCTGACGCAGGCTCCGCCAGTCCTCCAGGGGCCGCCCCCGCCGACCCCGGACGAGGTCCGGCACCAGCTCCTGGAGCTGATCAACGGGGAGCGGGCGGCGGCGGGGGTGGGGCCCCTGCACCTCCGCGAGCCGCTCAACCGGGTGGCGCAGCAGAACGCCGAGGAGGCGCGGGACCACCAGGGCGCGATGTACGACGACAAGTCGATCCCCCGCATCCAGGCCCGCCTGCGCCAGGCCGGCTACGAGGCCCACGGCTGGCACCAGGCGTTCGTCGCGGGCAGGGAGAATCCGGACGCGCTCGTCGCCTGGATCAAGCGGGAGAATCCGGACGCCTACAAGTCGCTGACCGACCCCGACTACCACGAGCTGGGGATCGGCATCAGCGACCTCCAGGGGACGCCGCTCTACGACTTCTTCCTGGCCTGGCGCGAGAGCGAGTCGTTCGCCCGGCAGACGGCGAGCCTCTCCGATCTGAAGCAGGCGCGGGCCGACATGCTCGCCCGCGTCAACGCCGAGCGGGCCAGGGCCGGCCGGCCCCCCTTGAAGCTCGATCCGCGCCTCGACGAGGCGGCGCAGAAGCATGCCGAGGACATGCTGGTGCGCTCCTACTACAACCACTTCTCGCCCGAGGGGACCACCCCCCAGGACCGCGTGCGCAAGGCCGGCTACGCGCCGCACATCGTGGCGGAGAACATCGCCCGCGGACCGTTCGCGGTCGGCGAGGCCATGGACAATTGGATGCTGAGCCGCGAGCACCGCGGCAACGTCCTCCATCCCGCCTTCCGGGACCTCGGAGTGGGCATCGCCGTGGGCCGCAACTCCGTGGGCCTGACGGTGCTCTGGGTGCAGGACTTCGGGGCGCCTTAAGGCTTCTTCCGTCCCAGGTCGTTCAGAATCAGCGACACCAGCGCCGTCCACCCCGTCTGGTGGCTGGCGCCCAGGCCCCGGCCGTCGTCGCCGTGGAAGTACTCGTAGAAAAGGATGAGATCCTTCCAATGGGGATCGGCGGCGAAGCGGCCTTCGGCGCCGTGGGCGGGACGCCTCCCCTGCGCGTCGGCGAGGAAGAGGTTGGCGAGCCTCCGGCGGAGCTCGCCGGCGACCTCCAGGAGGTTCATCATCCGTCCCGAGCCGGTGGGGCACTCCACCCGGAGCGTGTCGCGGTAGAAGTGGTGGTAGCGCTCCAGGGCCTCGATCAGCAGGTAGTTGCCGGGGAACCAGACCGGCCCCCGCCAGTTCGAGTTGCCGCCGAACATGCCGTCATGCGACTCGCCCGGCACGTACTCGACGCGGCGGACCTCACCGTCGAACCGCAGCTCGAACGGGTGCTCGAGGTGGTACCGCGAGAGCGACCGCACGCCGTAGGGGGAGAGGAATTCGCTCTCGTCCAGCACGTGGCGCAGCACCCGCGCCAGCCGCTCGCGCGAGGGGATGGCGAGCAGGTAGATGTTGTCCTCGGGGTGGCGGGGTGACTCCATGAAGGAGATGTGGCTCGCCAGGTCCTGGCGGTTGCGCAGGAACCAGCGCATCCGCTTGGCGAAGCCGGGGAGGCGGCGGAAGATCACCTCCTCGTCGAGCGCCGAGGCCGCGAACAGGGGGACGATCCCCACCATCGAGCGGATGCGCAGGGGGAGGCGGCGGCCGTCGGCGAGCATCTGGTCGCAGTAGAAGCCGTCCTCCTCGTTCCACAGCCCGGTGCCGCCGAGGGTGTTCATGGCGTCGCTGATCGCCACGAAGTGCTCGAAGAACTTGGAAGCGACGTCCTCGTAGGCGGGGTCCTTGCGCGCCAGCTCCAGGGCCATGGCGAGCATGGTGGTGCAGAAGAAGGCCATCCAGGCCGTGCCGTCCGCCTGCTCCAGCGTGGCGCCGCCGGGGAGAGGGTGAGAACGGTCGAAAACGCCGATGTTGTCCAGTCCCAGGAAGCCGCCGGAGAAGAGGTGGTTTCCCTCCTCGTCCTTGCGGTTCACCCACCAGGTGAAGGTCATCAGGAGCTTCTGGAAAGCCCGCTCCAGGAAGAGGCGGTCACGGTGGCCGCGCGGCGCCGCCATCTTGTAGACCCGCCAGCAGGCCCAGGCGTGCACGGGTGGATTGACGTCCGAGAAGGCCCACTCGTAGGCCGGGATCTGGCCGTTGGGGTGCATGTACCACTCGCGCAGGAGCAGGAGGAGCTGCTCCTTGGCGAATTCGGGATCGGTCTTGGCGAACACCAGCGTGTGGAAGGCGAGGTCCCAGGAGGCCCACCAGGGATACTCCCAGGTGTCGGGCATGGAGATCACGTCCCGGCTGTGGAGATGGAGCCAGTTGGCGTTGCGCCCGTTCCACCGCTCGGCGGGGGGTGATGGCTGGCCGGGGTCCCCCTCCAGCCAGTCTTTGACCACAAAGTGGTAGAGCTGCTTCGACCAGAAGAGCCCCGCGAACGACTGGCGCGCGATCCGCTTCCCGTCCGCGGAGAGGCCGGGCTCGATGCGCGCCGCGTAGTAGGCGTCGGCCTCGGCGATGCGCGCGTCGAAGATCCGGCCGAAATCGTCACCGAAGGCCTTCGCCGCCCAGCTCCCCTCCGCCGTCAACCGGAAATGGAGGACGGCCTCCCCGCCCGGCGGCAGGTCGAGCCGGTAGTGGAAGGCGGCCTTGGTCCCCTCTCCCGCCGGATTGACGGCATCGCTCCGCCCTTCGATCAGGTAGCGATGGAAGGCGTCTTTCACATAGGGGCTGGGATTGGGAGCTGCGAAGAGGCGCTCGGCGTTGGTCTCGTTCTCGGTGAGCAGCAAGTCGGCCGGAGCGGTCTCCGCGGCGAGACGGAGGCGGCCGCCGAGCCCGGGATGGTGCGCCAGCAGGGCGCCGCCCTCCTCCCGGCGGATCGACCCCTTGGGCCAGTACCCCTCGCTGGTGCGCCCCCAGCTCCAGGTGTTGCGCAGCCAGAGAGTGGGCAGCAGGTGGACGGTTGCCACCTCGGGCCCCCGGTTGGCGACGGTGATCCGGATCAGGATGTCCTCGGGATCGGCTTTCGCGTATTCGGCGAGGACGTCGAAATAGCGGCCCTCGTCGAAGATCCCGGTGTCGAGGATCTCGAATTCCGGCTGGTCCTTCCCTCGGCCGTGATGGACGAGCCGCTCATAGGGAAACTCCCCCTGGGGATACTTGTAGAGCGCCTTGGCGTAGGAGGCGGTGGGGGTGGCGTCGAGGAAGAAGTACTGCTCCTTGACATCCTCGCCGTGATTCCCCTCGGGGCCGGTGAGCCCGAAGAGCCGCTCCTTGAGGATGGGATCGCGGCCGTTCCACAGCGCCAGCGCGAAGCAGACGCGGCCCTGACGGTCGCAGATCCCCAGCAGGCCGTCCTCCCCCCAGCGGTAGGCGCGGCTGCGGGCGTGATCGTGCGGGAGATAGCTCCAGGCGTCGCCGTCCGCCGAATAGTCCTCGCGGACGGTCCCCCACTGGCGCTCGGAGAGATAGGTCCCCCAGCGCTTCCAGTTCTTCTCGCGCCGGGCGTCCTCCTGCAGACGCGCGGCCTCGGGGTCGACGGGCGGCTCGATCGCGTCCAGGGTCTTCAGCTCAGTGCGATTTCGGGATGAGGTTCCCAGGGATCAGGCTCCCCGGGATGTGAGTGAAGTTGGGAGGCGGCGGCAGCCGGTGACCTCCACCCCCATGGTGACCTCCACCCCCATGATGGCCTCCCATTCCATGGCCGCCCCCCCCGAAGCCGGGCCCGATCATCCCCCCATAGCCATAGTAGCCACCATAGCCATAGAAGGGAGCGTCGTAGGCCGAATACGGATAGGGCGAGGCGGACTGCTGCATCATCTGGCTCACGATCGACAGCTCCTGGAGGGCGGCCATCCGCTCCTCCCGGGCGTCGCGCGCCGCCTCCTGCCGGAGAGCGTAGGAGCGGGCGGCCGCTTCCTCCTGCTCCTGGACCAGGGCCGCGTGCTCCTCGCGCGAGATCCACTGGCCGTTCACCTGCACGTACCCCTGCCGGCGCATCGAGTCGGCGTAGGGGATCCAGCGGTCGAGCTGCGGGTCGAGCACGTAGCCGTAGCCGCGCAGGACGGGGCTCAGGCCTTCGAGCCGGGGATCGAGCGTCGCCGCGGCCACGGCCGACTCGCGGGCCGCCTGGTCGAGCTCCCTGGCGTGGGCCCAATGGGAGAGCAGCAGCCAGTCCGCGGCGCGGGTCGTGGGATTCTTCTTGAGCAGGTCCTTGCGCCGCAGGTACTCGGCGAGGTTGGAGTCCCCCTGGTCCACCCGCAGCACCTGCTCCTTGGGCAGGCTCAAGGTGCCCCCCTGCATCCGGATGCGCACCTGCGTGTCGGTCGTCTCCGCGATCACCCCCTCGAACTTCCGCCCATTGACCAGGTAGACATCATCCGCGAGCGCGGGAACGGCGATGAGAGGGAGGAGGAGAAGGAGAGGAAGAGACCGGGTCCGCATTGGAAGCTTCCTTTCGTCGACGGCAACAAGGCCGTGACTATCTTAACACTCTCCCGATCGGGGGGCCGCGGCATCTGGTAGAGAGAGCTTGACAACTCTCACTCGTCCTTGTACCATGGTGTCATGGTAACAAACCACCGATCGCTTCACAAAGTCGAGCCTCGCCCCCAGGAAGAGGACGAGCGAAGAACGGCCGTGGAGCAGGAGGCCTCCGAGCAGAGCTCTTCGCAGCGCGAGGGCTTGGTCATCGAACGGGTCCAGACGGGAGCTCGCATGCAGAAGCAACTCCTGAAAGTACTCAAAGCGCTCGCCGAGTATCTCGACATCTCACTGGGCGATCTGCTCGAGGGGATCGTGCTCCACGCCTTCGACGGCAAGGCTCCCTTCAGTCCGGAGATGCTGGAGCGGATCGCTCAGCTCAAGAGCATCTACGGTCTGGAGCTCGACCATACGGTCAGCCATCACTTCGTGGAGCCGGACGAGTTGGATCCGTCTTCGGAACGGCGGGGCGGCCCGGCGAACCGGCAGAAAGGAGGGAGCGTATAGAGAAACCGGGATCCAGCAGCGCATCCAGCCACATTCGGCTCAAACTTTCTTTCGAAAAAGGAGTGGGCAATGGCCAAACACTCGGATCAAGCAAGCCGCACCCACGACGCTCTGCACGAGATGCTGGGCGTGTACCACGAGAAGCTTCATGAGATCGCCAAGGTCGAGCACAAGTGCCGGCTGCAGAGGGCGGTGTTGAAGGCGACCGCGATGTCGGAGATGAGCCAGTCGGCCCGCAATCTCCAGGTATCCAACGAAGCGATCAACCATCTGGCCGTGCTCTGCTGGTAGGCAGGGTACTTGAAACGGAGCGAAAACCATGGCTACCAAGGCTGCGTCGAAACCCCATAGCGCCCTCGCGTCGTCGGCCCACGACGCTCTGCACAACCAACTCGCGCCGTACCATGAACGCCTGCACGCGATCGAGGCGCAGGAGCAGAAGTGCAAGCTCCAGCGGGCGATTCTCAAGGCGACCGCCGCCTCTGAGCTCTCACAACGAGCGAGCGAGCTCAAGCTCTCGAACGACGCGGTCGCCCACCTGCTCAATTTGTGCTGGTAGGCTCGAGGAGAGGGGCCGGCGTCACCGCCACCCCTCTCCTCCGCTCAGTTTCTCTACGCCGGGTAGGCGTTGTTGAAGACCAGGTAGCGCAGCAAGGGCGTGCTCACCGTAACGACCTTCAACCCCGGCTGTTCACGGAGTCGCGCAGCTTGTGCGGTGTCGAGCTTCCGCCACGCCACGTCGATCTCTCCCGCCACCAGTGCGCTGGCGAGCTCGGCGACGCTCGCGAAGTATCTCAGGACAACCCGCGGGATCTTGGGGCCGTCCAGGGCGCAATAGGGATTCCTCTCCAGGATCATGCGGTCGCCAGGCACGTAGGAGATCATGCGGTAGCGGCCGATGCCGTCGAGCTTCTCTGGAAAGCGGTTAACCCGGTCGGCGGGAAAATCGCGGGGGTGCACAGGGATGAAGCAGGGACTCGCAGCGACCGCCGGGAAAAAGCCGAACCGGTCGCGCAGGTGATAGACAACGGTCAAATCGTCCGGCGCCTCGACCGCCTCCACGTAGATACGGACCAGCCCTGACACCTGTCCTTTGAGCACATTCAAGCGCCGCCAGGCGTATAGATAGTTTTCCGCCGTGAGCGCCGTCCCGTCTGCGAACTTGAGCCCCTCGCGGAGCTTGAAGGTGTAGGTCCGCCCGCCGTCGCTGATGGTGGGGAGAGCCGCTGCTCCAAGGATCAGCTCTGCTGTGCCGGGCTTGTAGCTGACCAGCGACTCGCCGGTGTTCTTCAGGATCTCCCAGTCACTCCGCGCGTGCGCGTCGTTGGCATCGAGGCTCTGAACTGCGAAGGTCTTGCCGATGATCAGGGTTTCCGTATTCCCGGCAGCGGGCCGGCTGCCCGGCCCGAAGCTCACGATGTGATAGTTGAGCTCGAACGGTGGGCCGATCGTGATCCCCTCGACACCGTCGCGGTAGGCGATGATCGCAGGGTCCCACCAGAGCGGAAGGGTGGGGACATTCTCGGCGAAGCGCAGGCCGATCTGCTGATAGAGGCGGCCTCGCTCCGCCGGGTCTGTGGAAGAAGCAGCGGTTTGGAGGAGCCGGTTCATCTCCGCGTCGTGGTAGTGGACGCCCTGGTCCGGGGACTGGGCCGAGGAGGCGAACGGCGAAAGCCAGTTGTCGGGATCGACGAAGTCCGGCGACCAGCCGATAACGAACGCCGGCATCTCACTGGCGAGCAGGCTATCCACGTAAGCGCCCCAAGGCTTGCTGTGGAGATGCACTTTGATCAACCCGCTCTCCTCGAGCTGGGCTTTCAGAAGCTCGATCATCGCCTCGTCCCGGGCGCCGTAATGGCCTGCCGGAGGGTGCCACAAGTCCAGCTCGAACGGAGTCTCGCGAGAGTAGCCGAGCTCCGAGAGGAGCCGGATGGAGAGCTCGAGGTTGCGCCGGCCGTAGAGCTCCCGAAAGGGCTCGCTGGTGAAGGGATAACCGGGCGGCACCATGTGATAGGCGGCGGTGCCATGGCCGCCGAGAACCTCGTCGACGATCGCTTCACGGTCGATCGCCGCAGCCACCGCCTGGCGGAGCTCCTTCCGCCACAGGCGGCGCGGCTGCGGATCCAGCACCGATTCCTGTGTGGTCTCGACCTGCATCGTTGCCTCCTGTCTGCTCGCCATGCCAACGGTCATCACATTCCATCGGCCGCCACCGCCATATAGACGTTGTCCCGCAGCCACTGCGCCTTCTCGCGCAGGTCGTGCGGCGAGTCGCTGCCGAGAATCACCAGCCCGTACTTGTTGCGGAAGGTCTGCAGCGCCTCGACCCGGTCACCCGGTTTGACACCCAGGCTGACGTGCAGCACACCCCCGCGCGAGCGCAGCTCGTCCAGGCCACAAAACTCTTCGAGCACCCCCGAGTGCTTGGAATAGAGCGCGAGGATGGCATGATGCCCCTGGGGATCGCGCCGCGTAACGTGAACCTCCTTGCCCGTCGCGAGGTCGATGCTGATGCTCATCAGATCGATACCGTAGGATTTTTCGATCAGCTCGACGGCATGCTGTCCCGGCGGTCGTGCGGCGCACTCGATGACATAGGGTACCCCATCCCGGATGTGCACCTCGACGTGGAAGACGGTATTGCGGAGACCGAGGGCGCGGATGCACTGGGTGGCGATCTCGGTGAGCTGCCGCTCCTCCTCCTCGCTGACCAGCGCGGGGATGTAGTGGCCGACGACGATGAAGTTGCTTTCCGTCAGCTTCTTGCTGAAGTTCAGCACCTCGATCCGGTCCCCTTGGGTATAGCCTTCGACGGTGAGCTCCCGGCCGGCGACGAACTCCTCCAGGATCACCTCTTTGGCGAGCTCGAAGAAAGCTTTCAACTGCCGTCGGTTGTTGACGATGGTATCCCACGCCTCCTCGATCTGCTGGCGTGAGGTGACGCGGAAGACGTTCAGGCTGGCGGCGAAATCGACCATCTTCAGGATGCAGTCGCGGCCGAAGCCTTCCCAGGCGGCAACCGCCTCCTCCAACGTTCTCGCCACCTTGAATGCCGGGGTGCGCACGCCGCGCTCGACCAGCCGCTGCTTCATCGCCGTCTTGAGATGCTGGCAACGGGCGTCCTCCGGCCGGGCGTAGTCGAAACCGAGCGCGCCGCCCAACTCGGCGGCGATCGGCACGGCGGCGTCCTCACCTGCCACCACGCCAACGATGCGGTCACGGTACGGTGCCACCGCTTGCAACAGGTGCTCCAGGGTCAGGCTTTCATAGCGGACCACCTCGTCGATGCGCGACCCTTGACCGCCCCCACCTATACGCAGATCGTTCTTCTTTTCCCCCGCGAGCGTGGAAGCCGGATCCAGGGCCAGCACCATCGTCCGATAGCCCTTGTCGTGGATCACCCGCAGGTAACGATAGAGCGCGAAGTGGGGCTCGATCACCACCACAAGCTTGTCTCCCAACTGGGGCGCGGCATGCTCCGAAGAGTGATGCGGGTGATCGTGAGGATGGTGATGGCTATGGGCATGTGCGTTGGGCATCTGCTGTAACCTCCTCGGAAATGATGAGCTCATTGGGCCGGATTCGCACGATCACCTTCTGGCTGGCGAAATACAGCCCAAACGTGTCGGTGAGCGCGTACACCTGCATCTGCAAGATGTCGTCAGGAAATGTGTTGTCGCAATGGATTTCCACCGTTCTCTCCACCTCCTCGCCCGCCGCGAGGTCGAGGTCGATGAGATCCGGCTCGACCGCAATCCCCAACTGGCGCCATTGATTGAACTGGAGAAAACACGTCAGGCTGAGCGGGCGGGAGCCCAGGTTTCGCAATGTGAACGTCTGGGTCGCGTGCGTGCGGGTCAGCTCTCTACGAGGGGCGACGCGGAGCTCCAGCTCGGCGGCCGCTGGCTGATCACCGATGATGCCGCAGCGGCTGCAGATCCGCAGGTGGCGGGAGGGGAAATCGGTGAGCGGATCCTCGTAGGACCAGCAGAAAGTGCTTCCCGAGCAGAAGGGACAGGGACCGGCGGCGCCCGTGCCCACCGGCTGCATGCGCGAATAGACGTGCGCGTAGCTCTGGCTGGGCCACAGCCGCGTGGTCTCCATCACCCCGAGCACGGCGGCGAGCGCCCGCCGCCGGACCTCCCGCAGCTTGACGTCGAGCACGAGGCCGAGATTGCGGAGCACACCGTCTCCCAGCACGAGATCCACTGGGCGTGGGTACCCTGCCGCGGCGCGCAGGATCGTGAGCACCTCTTCAGCCGGCGCACGCACGGCCTCCGCACCGATCCCGATCTCCGCCAGAGCGGCGAGCCTCCGAAGCTGAGCGAGAGCCATCCGCAACGTCTCCTCGTCGACCGGTACGGCGGGGAGGATCCGCAGCCGGAGCGGCTCCGCTCCGAACCGCTGCGGGGCGAAGACGATCAATCGCACCTCACCCTGGACCGGGAGATCGCTCAGCGTGAAATAGACGTCCGCCCGCATCAGCTCGTCGCTCAACGGCATCAGCGCGGGGGCCGCGGACTCGCCGAGCGCCGCCTTCAGGGCATGGTGAGGAATCGTGACCTCCAGGACCCGGGATCCCGCCGCCGAGCCCGCGATCTCCAACCCCTCTGCCGAGAGCTTCCAGCTCGCCGTCGGCGCTGGCTCTTGACGAGGGTGTACGACAAGGTCAGGATCTCCCAGCACCAAATAGGCGGGATCGGCGGTCTCGCCGAAGCGGCTGATCGCATTGAGCCGCTGCGCCACCTCGCCGAGAGTGAAACCGGACTGGACCAGGGCCTCCACCAGCAGGATCACGCCCTGGTTGCCCTGCACGTGCTTGGACGGCGCCAGCACCGAGGTGGTCCAGCCGTTCAACAGATTGAGCATGACGTTGTACTCGGCGGGGACCAGCCCGCCCGCCAGAGTGAAGGCGTCGCAACTCAACATGAATACGGTCTGCGCCGGGATCTCGCTGCTGCGGACCCGCCCCTGATGCCGGCATCCGGGCTCGCAATCGAAAGCGCCCGGTCCGGTGGCGCGGCCGGCGAAGGCGCCACAGAGGACCTCCTCACCCCGATGGCGCAGATGCATCTCGTTGCCGTGGGCGCCGAGGATGTAGTACTCCATCGGTTGCATCTGCGCGACCGGGATCGGACGCAGATCGGGGGGCGCGGCCAAACGCTGGCCGCG
>DASXJP010000605.1:0-17472 GCA_036497345.1 Thermoanaerobaculia bacterium | reverse complement strand
AGAGGGGAACCCCCACCCGAAGACCACCCCGAAGGGGCTTTCTCCCTCTTCTCCCGGTGAGGGAGGGTGGGAGGGGACGGGAGAGGGGCCAGGGGTGAGGGTTCGGGCGGGGGACGCCCGCGGGCAAGCCCTCCTACCCCTTCTTCGCCTCCTCCAGCTCCAGCGCCCCCTGCTGGAGCATCGTGCGCAGCAGCGCGGCGTGCTTGTCGGCCTCGCGGGCGCGCTGCTGGTAGCGCTGGCCGGCCGCGGGGTGGTCGCGCGCGCGGGCCCGCTTCTCCATGCGCCGCGCCAGGGCGGCGGCCTCCTCCAGCGAGCGCAGGGCCGCCCAGAGGGCCGCGTCCAGGGTCTCGGTCTGGCTGGCGGCCAGGCTCTCCGGCGAGTAGGCGTGTCCGGTGCGGCAGCGGAAGTGGACGGGGTTCTCGCCGGGCTTCTCGAACAGGGCGCCGCCGCACGCCGGGCAGGTCAGGCCGGAGGGATCGCCGGTGAGGCTGCCGTCCTCGTCTTCCGGTTCGCTCATGGCGTCAGGCTCCTCCTGGCGGTAGTCCGCCGGCGCCGGCGGCTCGTAGACCAGGCGCCGGATCATGGCGGCGATGTCGCCGAGCGGCAGGATGTGATCGACCGCGACGTTGGCGATGGCGCTCTCGGGCATGCTCGGGTAGTCGGCTTCCCGCGGGTCCTGGACCACCGCCTTGCCGCCGTAGCGCTTGATCGCCGCGAGGCCCGCGGTGCCGTCGTCCAGGTTGCCGGTGAGCACCACCCCCATGACGCGGGGGCCGAAGGACCGGGCCGCGGTGCGGAACAGGACGTCCACCGCCGGGCGGTGGCCGTTCTCGCTCGCCCGGCGCGAGAGCCGGATGTGGCTGCCCTCGATCTCCAGGTGGCGGTCCGGAGGGGCCACGTAGATCCGCCCCGGCTGGATCTCCTCGCCGTCCACCGGGTGGGAGGCGGGCAGGCACGCCAGGCGGGAGAGGATGGCCGGCAGCGCGCTGTGCCCGTGAGGCGTGACGTGCAGCACCACGAACACCGCGGCCGGCAGGTTCGGCGGCAGGCCGTCCATCACCTCGCAGAGGGCCTGGACCCCGCCGGCCGAGGCGCCGATGACGACGACGTCGTGCCCCTCGGCGGGGACCGCCGCCGGAGCGTTGCGAAGGCGGGTGTCGGCCGGCGTCATTTCCCCACCACCGCGCTCGCGCGCGTATCCAGCACCTCACGCACCTTCTCCAGGAACTGCCCCGGCGGGAAGGGTTTCTGCAGGAAGTGCTGCTCCGGATTCAGCACCCCGTGGTGGGAGATCGAGTCCTCGGGGTAACCCGAGATGTAGAGCACCCGCAGCCCCGGCAGCCGCTGGGTGAGCTGGCCGGCGAGCTGGCTGCCGCTCATGCCCGGCATCACCACGTCGGTGACCAGGATGTGGATGGGGCCGGCGTGCTCCTCCGCCACGGCGAGCGCCTGTGTGGCGTCGTGGGCCGCGAGCACGCGGTAGCCGCGGCTCTCCAGGATCTCCACCGCCGGCTCGCGGATGTTGTCCTCGTCCTCCACGAGCAGCACGGTCTCCGAGCCGCGCCGGGTCTTGCGCCCGGGCCGGGGGGCGGGCGGCGCCAGCTCCCCAGACCCCTCGGCCCGGGGGAGGAGGACGGTGAAGCGCGCCCCCTCACCCGGCACGCTCTCGGCCTGGATCCGGCCGCCGGTCTGGTGGACGATGCCGTGCACGGTGGCCAGCCCCAGCCCCGTGCCCTTGCCGCGCTCCTTGGTGGTGAAGAACGGCTCGAACAGGCGCTCCACCACCTCGGGCTCCATGCCGACGCCGGTGTCGGCCACGGTGAGCTGGACGTACCGCCCGGGCGGCAGCTCGCCGGCCGGATCGCCCTCGGCCCCGGCGCCGACCTCCACCTCCTCGGTGGCGATCCGCAGCGAGCCCCCGTCCAGCATGGCGTCGCGGGCGTTGACCACCAGGTTGAGCACCACCTGCTCGATCTGCCCCAGGTCGGCGTGGATCTCGCACTCGGCCGGGGCCGGCCGGATCTCCAGCCGGATGTGCTCGCCGATCAGCCGGCGCAGCATCGGCTCCATCTCGCGGAGCAGACGGTTGAGGCTCAGCCGCTGCGGCTGCAGGACCTGCCGGCGGCCGAAGGCGAGGAGCTGGTGGGCGAGGGCGGCGGCGCGCTCGCCGGCCTTCTGGATCTCGTCGACGTGCTTGCGGCGGGGGTCCGCGGGCTCCAACTGCTCGCAGAGGAGCTCGCACTGGAAGGCGACCGCGGCGAGCAGGTTGTTGAAGGAGTGGGCGATGCCGCCGGCGAGGCGGCCCACGGCTTCCATGCGCTGCGAGTGGCGGAGCCGCTCCTCGCTCGCCCGCAGGGCCTCCTCCGCCGCCTTGGCCTCCGAGACGTCGCGCACGGCCCAGCGCAGCCGCACCTTCCCCTGCTCGCCGTCGAGGTCGCGCACCGCCGTCAGCACGCCCGGGAACGTCGTGCCGTCGCGGCGCCGGAGCGTCATCTCCGCTTCCACGGCCGCCGCGCCTTCGCGGACCCGCGGGAGGAGCTCGCGGAAGCGGTTCCGGTCCGTGCCGGCGAGGAAGGTGGTGAACGGCTTGCCGGAGCAGAAGTGCGGGTGGATGCCGAGCAGCCGGACGGCCGTCTGGTTCGCCTCCTCGACGACGCCCAGGCCGTCGGTCACCAGGTAAGCGAAGGGCGCCTGGTCGAAGAGCTGGAGGTAGCGGTGCCGCTGGGCTTCCAACTGCTCGCGGGTGGTGAGCAGCTCCTGGTTCTGCTGCTCGAGCTCCTCGTAGGCCACCTCGAGCTCGGCGAGGTGATCCTGGAGCGCGGCGAGCTCCGTCGCGAAGATCTCCGGCGAGCGCAGGCGAGCGGCCTCGCCCTGCAGGGACTTGAGCCGCCGTTGCGCCGAGGACAGCTTGGCCAGGGACGACTCTGTTGACATCACGATCTCCTTCAGCCCTGGACCGGCTCCGCCGCCGTGCCTCCGGCTACCTCTTCCATGAGTAGGATCACACCGGCCGGCCCGGGGCCGTCGATCAGCGGCGTGCAGGTGATCTCGCAGGTGAGGGGCCGGCCGCGGCGGTTGACGCCGTCGAGCGTCACCTGGACGCCATACGGCCGCCCGCTGGCCAGCGTATCGCGGATCGGGTCACGCAGGCTTTCGACCGGCAGGCCGATGTCGAGCCCCAGGAAGGGCTGCCCCTGGACCTCGCCGCCGCGCAGCCCCCAGAGCTCCTGGGCCTTCTCGCTCCACACCTCGACCTTCAGCTCGGCGTTGAGCACCACCACCGCCGCCCGCAGGCTGCCGAGGATCGAGTGCAGGTGCGTGTTGACCCGTCGCAGGTCCTGGGAGCGCACCTGGACCTGGTCGTTCATCGAGCGCAGCTCCTCGTTGGTGGACTGGAGCTCCTCGTTCATCGTCTCCAGCTCCTCGTTGGCCGACTGCAGCTCCTCGTTGGTGGTCTCGAGCTCCTCGATCGTCGACTGCAGCTCCTCGTTGGTGGTCTCCAGCTCCTCGTTGGCCGACTGCAGCTCCTCATAGGCCGTCTCCAGCTCCTGGTTGGCGCGCTCCAAGTCGTGGCGAAGCTGGTTCTGCACCGTCAGGTCCTGGAACGCGACGCTGGCTCCGAGCAGGGCGCCGCCGCCGTCCAGCAGGGGGAGCACCTCGATCTCCAGCGTGCGCGGCTCGCCGCCGGCCGGCCGCCACTCGATCCCCCGCAGCACCGAGCCCGTCCGCGACGCGCAGACCGCGTCGATGTGCGAGCGCAGCTCGACCGGCCGGTAGGAGATCTCCAGGTCCTGGAGCAGCCGGCCGAGGTCGGTGGGAGCGAGGTTGAGCATCCGCCGCGCCTTCTCGTTGGCGAGGGCCAGGTGCCCCTTGCGGTCGACGGCGATCTGGGCCACCGGCCCCGCCTCGAAGGCCGCCTCGCGCACGCGCACCGGACGCTCGGCGGCCGCCGCGGAGCCGTCGCCGGGGGTGGCCGCCGGGGTGAGCGCCAGCATGCGGTCGCGCAGGTTGCTGGTCGGCGTCCGCTGGAAGATCCGGCTCTTCAGGTCCTCCGGCCGGAAGCTGGTGCTGTGGCTGAGCAGCGTCTCGGCCTTGCCGAGGAAGAGATAGCCGGTGCGGTTGAGGGCGAAATGGAAGCGGGCGAGGATCTTCGCCTGGGTCTCCGAGTTGAGGTACATCAGCGTGTTGCGACAGACCAGCAGGTCGAGCCGCGAGATGGCGGCGTCCTGCACCAGATCGTGCCGGCCGAAGATCAGCGAGCGGCGCAGGTCGGTGCGGAAGACCCGGCGGTCCCCCGCCTTCTCGAAGTAGCGCTCGGCCAGCTCCGCGGGGATCTCCGCGAGCTGGGCGGCGGCGTAGCTCCCCTGGCGCGCCTGGGCGAGCGCCTCGTCGTCCACGTCGGTGGCGTAGATCTTCACCCGCCGCCGGAATTCCTGATCGCCCAGGGCCTCGGCGAGCAGGATGGCGAGCGTGTAGGCCTCCTCTCCCGAGGCGCAGCCGGCGCTCCAGCAGCGGATGGGCAGGTCCTCCCCCTTCTCCTCCAGGATGCGCGGCAGGATCCGCTCCCGCAGCACCTGCCAGGCCTGCGGGTCGCGGAAGAAGGCGGTGACGTTGATCAGGACCGTGTTGAAGAGGGGGTTGAATTCGTCGGGGTGGACCTCGAGGAAGTCGATGTAGTCGGAGTACGAGGCGACGCTCACCTGCTGCATGCGTTTCTGCACCCGGCGCATGAGGCTCGACAGCTTGTAGCCGGAAAAGTCGAATCCGCGGGTGTCCTTCAGGTAATCAAGGAGCTTGACGAAGTCGTTCCCGCGCGACTGCTCTCCGAGCTTGGGCCGCTGTTCCTCCGGGCTCACCTGGGCCTCCCATCGGTCAATTCAACGAGCGCCGCCGCGATGCTGTCGAGCGGCAGGATCTGGTCGGCGGCTCCGGTGAGGATCGCTGCACTCGGCATGCCAGCGAACTCGGCGCTCGCCGCGTCCTGCACGATCACCGTGCCGCCCCGGCGCTTGATCGCGCGCACCCCGTCAGCGCCGTCCAGACCATTCCCCGAGAGCACCACCGCGATGGCGCCCGGCCCCCAGCTCTCCGCGAGCGAGGCGAAGAGCACGTCGACCGACGGCCGCGAGAACCGGACGCGGTCGGTGTCCGCCAGCGCCAGCACGCCGTCCGCCCCCACCAGCAGGTGATGGCCCGGCGGCGCGATGAGCACCGTCCCGGCGGCGAGCGGCTCGCCCGCCTGTGCCTGGGCGACCCGCAACCCGGTGCGCGGGCCGAGGATCTCCGCCAGCCAACTGCGGTGGCGAGGGTCGAGGTGCTGGAGGACGAGGATGGGAGCCGGGAAGCCGGCGGGGAGGGCGGAGAGGATCCGGCTCAGCGCCGCGAGCCCCCCCGCGGACGCGGCGAGGGCCACGACGTGCCGGGGCCGTCCGGTCGCGTTCGGCGAAATGTCATCCCGTAGCTGAAGAAGCGGCGCCATGCCCTCCAACCTCCGGCTCATAGACGAAACCACATGACCACCTACCGAGGTCGATTCAGAGCGAATTGCCGGGGGGGGGGGGCAACTCCCCCACGAACCTCGCAGGCTACTTTAGCTCGGTTAAAAACGCAAGCCCCTTATGCTTCCCGATTATGCTCCTCTTTCGTGATTCCGTCACCAGAAAGAGCCGTCGTCGGTTTCCGGACCTTTTGGCCTCTCCCGTCCTCCCGGGGTATAGTGCCCGGCCGAATGACCGAGCCGACGGACGGAACCTTCCAGAAATTGCATGAATTGGCCCAGAACCTCTGGTGGTCCTGGCAGCCCGACATCCGCGCCATCTTCCGCGAGATCGACCCCGAGACCTGGAGCCTCGTCTACCACAACCCGGTCGCCCTCTTGCAGCGGGTCTCCCAGGAGGAGATCGGCCGCCGGGTGCAGGACCTGGAGATGCAGACCCGCATCAACCAGGCCCACCGGCGTCTCCAGAGCTATCTGCACGGCGGCGAGAGCTGGGGCATGGTCCATGCCGGGCCCATCCTCGCCCGGCCGGTGGCCTACTTCTCGGCCGAGCTCGGCCTCCACCAGTCGCTGCCCATCTACTCGGGCGGCCTCGGCGTGCTGGCGGGGGACCACCTGAAGAGCATGAGCGACCTGGGGGCGCCGGTGGCCGGCGTGGGCCTCCTCTATCACGAGGGGTACGTCCACCAGCTCATCGACGAGAACGGCTGGCAGCAGGACCTCTACGAGCCGATCGCCGCCGCCGAGCTGCCCGTGGAGCCGGTGCTCGTGGACGGCGCGCAGGCGCGCTTCAGCGTCGAGCTCCCCGGGCGGGACGTCTTCCTCAAGATCTGGCGCGTGCGCGTGGGGCGCAGCGACCTCCTGCTGCTCGACGCCCGCGACGACGCCAATTCCGCCGACGACCAGGCGCTCACCGCCCGCCTCTATGGCGGCGACCAGGAGACCCGCATCCAGCAGGAGATCCTGCTCGGCGTGGGCGGCCACCGGGCCCTCGGCGTGGTGGGGATCAAGCCCTCGGTGCTCCATCTCAACGAGGGGCACTCCGCCTTCGCCCTGCTGGAGCGCGGGCGGGAGCTGGTGCAGGAGCAGGGGCTGGAGCCCGCCGAGGCGCTGCGCGAGGTGGCGGCGATGAGCTGCTTCACCACTCACACGCCGGTCGAGGCGGGGCACGACCGCTTCCGGGCCGACCTCGCCAGCTCCCACCTGGAGGCGCTCGCCCGCGGGCTCCGCATGCCCATCCACGAGGTGCTGGCCCTGGGCTCGGAGCATCCGGACGACCCCAACGCGCCGTTCTGTCCCACGGTGCTGGCCCTCAAGCTCACCCGGCGCGCGAACGGCGTCTCGGCCCTCCACGGCCGGGTGTCGCGCAAGATGTGGCAGGGGCTCTATCCCAACAAGAGCGAGGAGGAGGTGCCGATCGGCCACGTCACCAACGGCGTCCACGTGCGCACCTGGATGGCGGCGGACATGTACTCGCTGCTGCTCCAGCACCTGGGGCCCCGCTGGCTCGACCGCCTCTCCCACGCCGACCTCTGGACGCGCATCGACCGCGTGCGCGACGCCGAGCTCTGGGAGGTCCACCAGGTGCTCAAGGCGCGGCTGTTCACCTTCGCCCGCCGCCGCCTGGCCGACCGCCGGGAGCGGCTGGGCCTCCCCGCGCCGGAGCGCGAGCCGCTCGCTCCGGAGGCGCTGACCCTCGGCTTCGCCCGCCGCTTCGCCACCTACAAGCGGGCCGACCTGCTGTTCCAGGACCTCGACCGCCTCGACCGGCTGGTCAACCACCCCGAGCGGCCGGTGCAGATCGTCTACGCCGGCAAGGCCCATCCGCGCGACACCGGCGGCAAGGCGCTCGCCCAGCGGGTGGCGAACCTGGAGAAGGACCCCCGTTTCGCGGGCAGGATCGTGTTCATCGAGAACTACACCATGCACGTGGCCCGGCAGCTCGTGCAGGGGGTGGACGTCTGGCTGAACACGCCGCGGCGGCCGCTGGAGGCGTGCGGCACGAGCGGCCAGAAGTGCATCCTGAACGGCGTGCTCAACTGCTCGATCCTCGACGGCTGGTGGGCCGAGGCCTACGACGGCGGCAACGGCTTCGCCGTCGGCAACGGCGAGGTCCACGCCAACCCGGAGGCCCAGGACGAGCGGGATGCCCAGGCCCTCTTCGAGGTGCTGGAGCGCGAGGTGGTGCCGCTCTACTACGACCGCCACGCGACCCCCGGCTCCCAGAGCGTCCCCCACCGCTGGATGGCCCGCGTCAAGCGCGCCATGCGCACCCTGGCCTGGCGCTACAACGCGGACCGCATGGTGATGGACTACGTCCGCGAGTGCTACCTGCCCGCCGCGGGCGGCGACACCTGCCGGATGCCGCCGGCGTAGAGCGTTACCGCGCCATAAACAAGCCTGCCGCGTCCTGGAGAGGCTTGCCGCGCCGTGGAGAAGCTTGCCGCGTCCTGGAGAAGCTTGCCGCGTCGTGGAGAAGCTTGCCGCGTCCTGGAGAAGCTTGCCGTGTTCTGGAGGTGCTTGCCGTGTTCTGGAGGTGCTTGCCGCGCCCCGGAGATGCCTGCCGCGCCTTGAAGAAGCTTGCCGCGTCGTGGAGAAGCTTGCCGCGTTCTGGAGGTGCTTGCCGCGTCCTGGAGACGCCTGCCGCGCCTTGAAGAAGCTTGCCGCGTCGTGGAGAAGCTTGCCGCGCCTTGGAGAAGCCTGCCGCGTCGTGGAGAAGCCTGCCGCGTCGTGGAGAAGCTTGCCGCGTCCTGGAGAAGCTTGCCGTGCCGTGGAGAAGCTTGCCGCATCCCGCGGGATCCAGCTTTGCGGCCGGGTGTGGACAAAAAAAGGGGGCGCGCCAACCTCGCGCGCCCCGGATCTGCCGCGGACTACAGATTGGGGTTGGTGGAATGGGCGGTGGGAGGGGGCGTGGCCGGCGTGCCGGGCTGCTGCGGCTCCGTCTTCTTGAGCTTCCGGCCGCGGAACGGCTGCACGCCGAACTCCGCGAGCTTTTCAGACCCCAGGCCGTAATGCTCCTGGAGCAGCTTCTGCACGCCGGTGGCGGCCCGCTCCCCCTCCCTGGCCAGCGACTGGAGCTTCTTGGTCGCCTCCTGTTTGCTGGCGATGAGCGCGGCCTGCTGCTTGGCCGCCTCCTGGGCGTCGGCCAGGATCTTCTCCAGCCGGACGCGGATCCCCTCCAGATGAGGGATCTCCGCGGCGTTGGCGCCCAGGGCGGCGGTCAGCCGCGCCAGGTTTCCGATGGTCTCCGAGTACTGTTGCGACATGGTCTTTCTCCTTTGAGCCTTCAGGGCTCGATCATCCGGTGCCTTCGTGGCGCCGGAAATCCGATCTTGGGGTCGCTCCTCCCGCCGGGGGCATTTTTCCCGATACCCAGGCTGCGCAGCCTGAGAGCCGCTCGGCGATTATGGAATCATAAATGCATCTATGCCGTACTGCTGGGCAGTATGATGCATAAAAGCGGGTGGAGTGTCAACCCTCGGCCTTGCGGAACGGCTGGATATGCCATAAGATCTGTATAATCAGGGAGAAGAGACCATGCCGATGACGAAGGAGAAGAAGCGGCGGCTGGAGGCGATCGGGGATCTGATCGCCGAGCAGCCGATCGGCGCGCAGGCCGATCTGGTGGACCGGCTGCGGAAGATCGGGATCAAGACGACCCAGTCGAGCATCAGCCGGGACCTCCAGGAGCTCGGGATCCGCCGCGTCAACGGGCGCTACGTGCTGAAGCCCTGGCGGGAGGTGGGGGCGGGGGACTTCGAGGGTCTCCTCGGCCTGATCCAGGGGATCCGTTCCGCCGGGCCCTACATGGCGATCATCACCACCAGCCCGAACGCGGGCAAGATGGTGGCGGAGGCGATCGACAACGAAGCCTGGCCCGAGGTGGCCGGCACCCTCCCCGGTGACTCGCAGATCTTCCTCGCCACCTGCACTCCGGAAGACCAGAGCTCCCTCTTCGGCCGCTTCCAGGTCTACCTGAAGCGTAGCGGCCCGCCGGGGGTGGACCACGTGGAGGAGCTCGCCGGGAGAGAGGCCACAGAGGAGGAGGGTTGAGATACCGCCTCGTCCTCTTCGATTTCGACGGCACACTGGCCGATTCCTACGCCTGGTTCCTCGGCGTGGTGAACCGCTTCGCGGACGAGCACGGGTTCCGGCGCATCGAGGAGCCCGAGATCGAGACGCTGCGCGGACAGTCGGCCCGGCAGGTCATGGGGGCGCTCGGCGTGCCCGCCTGGAAGCTGCCGCGGATCGCCCACCAGATGCGGCGGGAGATGGCCGCGGACATCGGCCGCATCGGCCTGTTTCCCGGCATGGACCGGGTCCTGCACGGGCTGGCGGGCCGGGGGATCGAGCTGGCGGTGGTCACCTCGAATTCCCTCGAAAACGTCCACCGGGTCCTCGGCCCCGAGAATGCAGAGCTGATCCGGTGCTACGCCTGCGGCGCCTCGATGTTCGGCAAGCGGCCGAAGCTCAGGGCGGTGTTACGGGACAGCGGCATCCCCGCGACGGAGGCGATCGCCATCGGCGACGAGATCCGCGACCTGGAGGCGGCCCGCGCCGAGGGGATCGCCTTCGGGGCGGTCTCCTGGGGGTATACCCGCCCGGAGGCGCTGCGGGCCCACGGCCCGGAGGAGATGTTCGCGGGGCCGGAGGAGATTTTGCGGATAGGGCACACAGACTGACACGGACGAGCACGGGCTCTCACGGACGGACACGATCGCCGTCCGTGCTCTTCCTCAGTCCCCGCCCTTGATCCCCGCCTTCTTCGCGTAGTACCGGAACGAGCGGAAGCTCATGCCCAGCAGCTCGGCCGCCTGGGTCTGCACGCCGCTGGTGCGCTCCAGGGCCTCGATCATCAATTGCGTGCGGATCGATTCGAGGTAGGCCTCCAGGTCCAGCCCCTCCTCGGGGAGCTGGATGAGGTCGGAGCTGGCCCTGCGGTTGGTCAGCAGGTGGACGGGCAGGTCGCGGGTGGTGATCGTCTCGGCGTGGGAGAGGGCGAGCACCCGTTCGATCAGGTTCTCCAGCTCGCGCACGTTGCCCGGCCAGTCGTAGCTCTCCAGGATGTGCATGGCCTCGATCGAGATCTGCCGCGGCGGCAGATCCATCTCCCGCGCCCCCTTCTGGAGGAAGAGCTCGACCAGCAGCGGGATGTCCTCCCGGCGCTGGCGCAGCGGCGGCAGATGGATCGGCAGCACGTTGATGCGGTAGAAGAGGTCCTCGCGGAACTCACCCGTCTGGATGCGCGCCTCCAGGTCCTGATTGGTGGCGGCGATGATGCGCACGTCGACCGGCTCCTCCTCGGTGCCGCCCACCTTGCGCACCACCTTCTCCTGGATGGCGCGCAGCAGCTTGACCTGCATGCTCGGCGTCATCTCGCCGATCTCATCCAGGAACAGGGTGCCGCGGTCGGCCTCCTGGAAGAGCCCCTTCTTGTCGCGCACGGCGCCGGTGAAGGCGCCGCGCTCGTGGCCGAAGAGCTCGCTTTCGAGCAGGTTCTCGGGCATGGCGCCGCAGTTGAGCGAGAGGAAGCGGCGGGCGGAGCGCGGGCTCGCGAAGTGGATGGCGCGGGCGATCAGCTCCTTGCCGGTGCCGCTCTCGCCGTGGATCAGCACCGTCGAGGCGGTGCGGGCGATGCGCTCGATCAGCGCGAAGATCGCCTGCATGCGGCCGCTCTTGCCGATGATGTTGTTGAACGAGTGCTTCTGCTCCAGCTCGCGGCGCAGGTAGATGTTCTCGTCGGCCAGCTCGGCCTGCTCGAGCGCCTTCTGGGCCACGATCTTCAGCTCGTCGACGTCGAAGGGCTTGGAGACGTAGTCGACGGCGCCCAGCTTCATCGCCTCGATGGCCGACTTGGTCGAGGTGTAGGCGGTCATCATGATGACCTGCGGGGCGGCGCCGTTGTGCGACTTGATCTCGCGCAGCAGGTCGAGGCCGTTGCCGTCCGGCATCAGGATGTCGCAGAGCACGAGGTCGAAGGTCGAGCGCTCGAGGCTCTTGCGGGCCTCCTCGACCGAGCGGGCGGTGGCCACGTCGTACCCCTCCCCCTGGAAGAGGATGGAGAGGAAGTCGACCAGGCTCGCCTCGTCGTCGACGATCAGCAGGCGGTTGCGCGGGCTCATGCGGGTGCCTCCGCGGAGACCAGGGTGACGCTGGCGGCCACGGCCGGCAGCTCCACGGTGATCGTGGTGCCGGCGCCGGGGCGGCTGTCGACGCGCAGGCGTCCGCCATGGTCCTGGACGATGCGGTAGACGATCGCCATGCCGATCCCCGTACCGCCGTCGAAGAACGACTGGAACGGATGGAAGAGGTTGGTGCGCTGCTCCTCGGTCATGCCGCGGCCGGTGTCGATCACCTGCATCTGGAACCAGTCGCCGGACGATTGGCCACCGGATTGTCCACCAGAGAAGCGGCCGATCACCCGCAACGTGCCGCCGTCGGGCATGGCGCGCAGGGAGTTGCGGGCCAGGTTCCAGAAGATCTGGCTGACCTGGTCGGGGTCGGCGAACAGGCGCGCCGAGGGGGGATTGAGGTCGAGCTCCAGGCGGTGGCGGTCGGAGACCTCCTCGCTGTTCTGGAGCAGCTCGAAGTTCTCGGTGAGCAGCCGCCCGATGTCGAACGAGACGCTCGACCGCTCGCGGGGCCGGGCGAAGCGCAGGAACCCCTTGATGGTGCGGTCGAGCCGGTGGCTCTCCTTGAGCAGGATCTCGATCAGCTTGCGCTGCGCCGGATCACCGTCCACGCGGCCGGCGAGCATCTGGACCGAGCCCGAGATGGCCGCCAGGGGGTTGCCGATCTCGTGCGCCAGGCCGGCCGCCAGCTCGCCCACGGCCACCATGCGGTCCTTCATCCGCAGCTCCTCCTGGATGCGCCGCCAGCGGGTGAGGTCCTGGAAGATGACGATGTACCCCCGGTGGTTGCCGAAGGCGTCGGTCAGCCGCGAGATGGTGAAGCCGACGTAGCGGGTGGCGCCGTCGCCGCGGGTCATCTCGACCTCGGAGCGCATGCGCCCGGTGTGCTCGCTCTCCGCCGCCGCTTCGCGCCAGCGCTCGGCGCTGAACAGGCCCCGGCCGTGGATGGGGTTGCCGACCAGCTCGACCTCGGCGCGGCCGAGGATCTCCAGGCCCGCCAGGTTGGCGCTGGTGACCGTCCCCTCGAGGTCGGTGGTGATCAGGCCGCTGGTGATCGACTGGATGACGTCGCGGTGCACCACCTGGAGGTCGGCCAGGTGCTCGGCCTTCTCCTCCAGCTCGCGCTCGGCGCGGGTGACGTTGTGGGCCAGGTAGTAGGTGAGCAGGGCCACGCCATAGAAGCCGAAGCCGTGGACGGCGAGGTTGTAGAAGAGCCGCCCCAGGGAGACCGCCTCCTGCACGGGGATCGCCGGCTGCAGCCAGCGGTAGAAGAGGGCGACGTTCATGCCGCCGTAGAGCAGGAAGGCGATGCTGGCCACGATCACGCCGGCGCGGCGGCGCAGCAGGGTCGAGGCGACGGCGATGACGATCAGGTAGAGCAGCGAGAACGGGCTGGTGGCGCCGCCCAGGTAGTAGACCAGGAAGGTGATCAGGACGAGGTCGCCGACGAACTGGATGTAGGCCTGGGCCTTGGGGGAGCGCCGCAGCAGCCGCAGCAGGGCGATGTAGAACAGGGTGGCCACGAAGGAGGCGATCCCCAGCAGCCAGACGCGCGGCATCACCTCCATCTCGGGCGGTGGCGCCGGGGTCTGGGTGTGGGTGCGCGCGGTGGAGGCGCTGCTCAGCGCCGTCTCGCTGCCCTGCGGCGCGCCCGGCAACAGCCAGAGCTGGAAGAGGCCGAACGGGACCAGCACGCTGACGATCGCCACCACGCGGATGGCGATGTACCAGCGGAGCTGACGGGCCAGGGAGGTCATGGGTGAGTGGAGGCGGCGGCCGTCCGGGCCGCCGCCCTGCGTCCTTCTCAACCGATCTTGCTCAGGATCGAGTAGAGCGGCAGGTACATCGCCGCGACGATCGTTCCGATGATGACGCCGAGGACGGTGATCATGATCGGCTCGATGAGCTTCATCAGGCCGGCCACCGCGGTGTCGACCTCCTCCTCATAGAAGTCGGCGATCTTCGACAGCATCTGGTCGAGGGCGCCGGTCTGCTCGCCGACGTTGATCATCTGCACCACCATGGCGGGGAAGACCTTGGTCTGGGCCAGCGGCTCGCTGATTGTCTTGCCCTCCTCGACGCTCTTGCGGGTGGCCATCACGGCGTCCTCGATGATGGCGTTGCCGGCCGTCTTGGCGGTGATCTCCAGGCCGTCGAGGATGGGCACGCCGGAGGCGGTGAGGGTGCCCAGCGTGCGGCAGAAGCGGGCCACGGCGATCTTGCGCAGCAGCATGCCGATGATCGGGATCTTGAGCAGCAGGCCGTCGAGGATGCGCCGGCCGTGCGGCGTCTGGTGCCAGCGGTTGATCGCGAAGCAGCCGGCGCCGATGATGATGAAGATGAAGATCGCGTAGCTGCCCACGAAGTTGCTGGCCTCGATCACCATGCGGGTCAGGAACGGCATCTCGGAGCCGACGCCGGCGAAGAGCTGGGCGAACACCGGGATCACCTTCCACAGGATGACCCAGACCACCAGGGCGGCGATGATGATGATCGACACCGGGTAGATCAGCGCCGACTTGACCTGGCTGTTGAGCTTGACCGCCTTCTCGATGTAGGTCGAGAGGCGCTGCAGGATGATGTCGAGGATACCGCCCGACTCGCCGGCCGCCACCATGTTGGTGAACAGGGAGTCGAAGGCCTTGGGGTGCTTGCGCATGGCGTCGGCGAGCGAGGAGCCGGACTCGACGTCGGTGCGCACCTGGTTGATGACCGCCTGGAAGGTGCGGTTCTCCTCCTGCTCGCCGAGGATCTCCAGGCACTGCACGAGGGGGAGGCCGGCGTCGAGCATCACCGAGAACTGGCGGGTGAAGATGGCGATGCGCTTGGAGCCGATGCCGCGCGGGATGCGCGGGATCAGCTTGATCTCGCGCCCCTTCTCGCGCAGGCTGGTGATCTGGATCTGCTGGCGCCGCAGCACGGCCACCGCGGCGTCGCGGGAGTCGGCCAGGAGCTGCCCCTCCTGGACCTGACCGGACCGGGTTTTCCCTTTCCAAATGAAGCTTGGCATCTTTGAAGCTCCTCTACGCGGTCAGCGCGGGGTTGAGGCTGGCGGGGCCGCGGTTGATGATCTCCTGCAGCTCGTCCGGATAGGACGAGCGGGCGAGGGCCGTCTCCAGCGTGATCAGCCGCTTGAAGTACAGGGCGGCCAGCGACTGGTTGAAGGTCTGCATCCCGTGCTTGGCCTGGCCGGCCTGCATCATGCCGTAGATCTGGTGCACCTTGTCCTCGCGGATCAGGTTGCGGATGGCGGAGCTGGGGATCAGGATCTCCATCGCCATCGCGCGCCCCTTGCCTCCCGTCTTGGGGAGCAGGGCCTGGCAGATGATCCCCTCCAGCACCAGCGAGAGCTGGGCGCGGATCTGCGCCTGCTGGTGGGCCGGAAAGACGTCGATGATGCGGTTGATCGTCTGCGCCGCCGAGTTGGTGTGCAGGGTGGCGAAGGTCAGGTGGCCCGTCTCGGCGATGCGCAGCGCCGCCTCCACCGTCTCCAGGTCGCGCATCTCGCCGATCAGCACCACGTCCGGGTCCTGCCGCAGCGCCGAGCGCAGGGCCGCCGTGAAGCCGTGGGTGTCGGCGTTGACCTCGCGCTGGTTGACGATGCACTTCTTGTGGCTGTGCAGGTACTCCACCGGGTCCTCGATGGTGACGATATGCTCGGCCCGCTCGCGGTTGATCTTGTCGATCATCGCCGCCAGCGTCGTCGACTTGCCCGAGCCGGTCGGCCCGGTCACCAGGATCAGGCCGCGCGGCTTCTCGCACAGCCGCTCGATGATCGTCGGCAGCCCCAGCTCGCGGAAGGTCTTGATCTCGTAGGGGATCTGGCGGAACACCGCGGCGATGGCGCCGCGCTGGTGGAAGATGTTGGCCCGGAAGCGGGCCAACCCCTTGATCCCGAAGGAGAGGTCGATCTCCAGGGTCTCCTCCAGCCGGTGCTTCTGGTTGTCGGTGAGGATCGAGTAGGCGAGCGACTTGGTCTCCGCCGGCGTCATCGGCGGCAGGTTGAGCGCCCTCAAAAGGCCGTCCACGCGCACCTGAGGAGGAGAGTTGGTGGTGATGTGGAGGTCCGAGCCCCCCTGCTCCACCATCGACTTCAACAGCTGGTTCAATGTCGGCGGCATAACCAACAGACTCCGGCGATCGGCTTTCAGCGAATTCGTTGGACAGACAAAAACTGGCACCAGTGTACACCATACAGGGCATAGATGAAAGGGCATAAGCAAGCCCGGTCCGTCTTCGGGCCGGGCCGGACTTGGGGTAAGGTAGGAATGTCATGAGCGAGCCTGTCGGCGGCAGCCACCACGAAGAAGAGGTCCTGGGCAAGGCCTACGACTCCCGGCTGATGCGCCGGTTGCTGGCCTACGTGCGCCCCTATGGAGACATGGCGCTGGGCGCGCTCGGCCTGATCCTGCTCTCCTCCCTGCTCCAGCTCCTGGCGCCGCTGGCCACGGCGGTCGCCCTCGACCTTTTCATCCGTCCTCCCGGCTCGGAAAGCCAGCTGGCGGCGCCCAGCGCCGCGGTGCGCAACCTGCTGCTGGCGCGGGGGCTCGTGCCGGCCGACGTGGCGTTGTCCGGCCTGGCGGCGGTGGCGATCTTCTACTTCGTCGTCCTCGCGCTCACCTTCTGCGCGCTCTACGCCCAGGGGTACGTGCTGCAGCTCATGGGGCAGTACATCATGAAGGACATGCGGGGGCAGATCTACGGGCACCTCCAGCGGCTGCCCCTCGCCTTCTACGACAAGAACCCCATCGGCCGCCTGGTCACCCGGGTGACCACCGACGTCGACGCCCTGAACGAGATGTTCACCGCCGGGCTGGTGTCGATCTTCGGCGACCTGATGCTCCTGGCGGGCATCGTGGTGGTGCTCTTCTGGCTCGACTGGCGGCTGGCCCTGGTGGCCTTCTCGATCGTGCCGCTGCTCTTCACGCTGACCTCCTGGTTCCGCATCCGGGTGCGCCAGAGCTTCCGCGAGGTGCGGGTGAAGATCGCCCGCATCAACGCCTTCCTCCAGGAGCACATCACCGGCATGCCGGTGGTGCAGCTCTTCAACGGCGAGGAGAAGGCGTACCAGGATTTCGACCGCATCAACGCCGAGCACCGGGACGTCAACCTGCGGTCGATCTTCTACTACGCCGTCTTCTTCCCCGGCGTCGAGCTGGTCTCGTCGGTGGGCGTCGGCCTGCTGATCTGGATCGGCGGCGGCCGGGTGGTCTCGGGGGCCATCTCGGTGGGCGCCCTGATCGCCTTTCTCCAATACGCCCAGCGGTTCTACCAGCCGCTCTCGGACCTGTCGGAGAAGTACAACATCCTGCAGAGCGCGATGGCGAGCTCGGAGCGGATCTTCCGGTTGATGGACATGCCGGTGACCATCGCCTCGCCCGCGGGGGCCTACAGCCCGGAGCTGGCCGCGAAAGCGCATGGGGACATCGAGCTCGACGACGTCCGGTTCTCCTACAAGGAGGGGGAGCCGGTGCTCAAGGGGGTCTCCTTCCGGGTGCGGCCGGGCGAGACGCTCGCCGTGGTCGGCCATACCGGAGCCGGCAAGAGCACCCTCGCCAACCTCCTGCTGCGCTTCTACGACATCGAGTCCGGCGCCGTGCGGGTCGACGGCGTGGACGTGCGCCAGTGGGACCTCACCCGCCTGCGCCGCAGCATCGCCATGGTGCTCCAGGACGTCTTCCTCTTCTCCGGGTCGGTGGCGGCCAACATCCGGCTGGGAGAGGAGACGATCGACGACGAGCGGGTGCGCTGGGCGGCGGGGGAGGTGCACGCGCTGCCGTTCATCGAGCGCCTGGAGGGGGGCTTCGACGCGGTCGTCAAGGAGCGGGGCGCCGGGCTCTCGGT
>DASXJP010000604.1:0-30539 GCA_036497345.1 Thermoanaerobaculia bacterium | reverse complement strand
CTTGCAGGTCAAGATATAGAAGCTGCCCGGGGAGCCGCCGTCACTTCCAGCAACTGCCAGTCCGCCCCGCCCGGCTCGCGCTCGCCGTCGGCACGCTCCTCGCCCGGCCCCCTCCAGAGGGCGAGCCGCCGGGTGGCGAAGCGCAGGCCGTCGGCGGCGTCGAGCTCCGGGTTGGCGGCCGCGCCGCCCAGCGCGCGGCGGTCCGGACGGCGGCCGCAGCGGAAGAGCACGACGAGCGCGATGGGCAGCAGGAGGAGGCCCTCGGTATAACGGATGATCGTCGAATAGCCGAGGAGGAGCCCGGCGAGAGCGGCGTGGTGGAGCCTCCCCGTCCGCCACCAGCGCAGCAGGAGGAGCATCCCCCAGGTGGTGCAGCAGAGGGAGTTGGCGTGGCTGTCCGGATCGTTGACCTCGTTGAGCGTCGCCGGGCTCGCGGCCATGGCGATCATCGCCAGCAGGCCCGCGAAGGAGCCCGCGATCTCGCGGCCGAGCAGGAAGACGCCCAGGAGCGCCAGGGTCGTCAGCAGCGGGCTGATCCAGTAGGCGGCCCGCAGGCCGGCGGTCTTGACCGCCAGAATCATGGGCGGAGCCGGTCAGCCGGGAGCTTTTATCACCCCCTCGTCCTCGGCAAGTCGGCCCCTCATCACCCCGGCCCTCTTCTCCCGTCCCCTCCCCCCTCACGCACCGGGAGAAGAGGGGGAAAAACCAAAAACAGGATCGAAACGGGTCTTTCTCCCCTCTCCAGGTGAGGGAGGGTGGGAGGGGACGGGAGAGGGGCCGGGGGTGAGGGCTCGGGGAGCCCCCAAGGTAGGTGATATCCGGGACTTTGGTCCAATAGACCCCACCCGCGGGGGGACGTACTCTGCTGCCCATCGGAGTCCCACGCGCCATGAAGACAACAGTTCCGACAGCCCTGGTTCTTGCGTCGCTGCTGGCCGCGTCCGCCGGATGCGACAAGAAGGAGGCCGCCAAGCCCCCCTCGCCGCCGGAGGTGAAGGTCGCCCAGGTCGTGCAGCGTGACGTACCCGTTTACATCGACGTGATCGGCCAGACCCGAGGCTCGACGGAGATCGAGGTGCGGGCGCGGGTCGAAGGCTACCTGGAGTCGGTGGACTTCAAGGAGGGGAGCGTCGTCCGCAAGGGCCAGCTCCTCTACACGATCGACCGGCGCCCCTTCGAGGCCAACGTGGCCCAGGCCAAGGGCGTCGAGGCCGAGGCCCAGGCGCAGCTCGCGCGAGCCCACCAGGACGTGGTGCGGTACGAGCCGCTGGTGGCCAAGAACGCCATCTCGCGCCAGGACTATGAGACGTCGGTGCAGGTGGAGCGGGCGGCCCAGGCCTCCGTGGAGGCGACCAAGGCGGCGCTGGAGCGCTCGCGGATCGACCTCTCCTTCACCCGGGTCGAGGCCCCCGCCTCGGGCATCGTGGGGAAGACCGAGGTCTACCCCGGCACGCTGGTGGGACGCGGGCAGAGCACGCTGCTCACCCGCATCTCCCAGGTGGAGACGATCCACGTCCGCGTCAGCATCCCGGAGAAGGACTACATCGAATACAGCCGGCGGCGCCAGGAGAGGCTCCGCGCCGGGAACGCCAACCCCCTCAAGTTCGAGCTGATCCTGGCCGACGGCTCGGTGCATCCCGAGAAGGGCGATCTGGTGTTCGTGGACCGCGCGGTCGACTCGCAGACGGGGACGATCCTCATCGAGGTCGCCTTCCCGAACCCCGGCGGCGTCGTCCGGCCTGGGCAGTACGCGCGGGTCCGCGTCGCCATCGACGAGAAGAAGGGCGCCATCCTGGTCCCCCAGCGCGCGGTCACGGAGCTCCAGGGCATCTACAACGTGGCCGTGGTCAAGCCGGACAACACTGTCGAGGTGCGCATGGTCAAGGCCGGGGAACGCGTCGGCACCCTCTGGGTGATCGATCAAGGGTTGAAACCGGGCGACCGGATCGTAGTGGAAGGGGTGCAGAAGGTGAGCCCCAACCTCAAGGTGACGCCCAAGCCGGCCGACGCCGAGCCAGCCGACGCGCCGTCCGCGGCCGTGGCCGCGGCCGCGGCGGGGACCCCGGAGAGCTAGCCATGGCGAGCTTCTTCATCCGGCGGCCCATCGTCGCTATCGTCATCGCGATCATCATCGTCCTGCTGGGGCTCAACAGCCTGCGCAGCCTGAGCTTCGAGCAGTACCCCTTCCTGGCGCCGCCCACCATCCGCGTCACGGCCACCTACCCCGGTGCCTCGGCGGTGGCGGTGGAGCAGTCGGTGGCCACGCCGATCGAGCAGGAGGTCAACGGCGTCGAGGGCATGATCTACATGAAGTCGTCGAACACCAGCGACGGCCGCATGCAGCTCGACGTGAACTTCAAGGTGGGCACCAACCAGGACATGGCCAACGTGCTCACCCAGAACCGGGTCTCCTCGGCCCAGGCGCGGCTGCCCCAGGAGGTGATCCAGCAGGGGGTCACGGTCAAGAAGCAGAGCCCCAGCATCCTGATGCTGATCTCGCTCTACTCGCCGAAGGGCACCTACGACGCCAACTTCCTGATCAATTATTGCGGCATCAACCTGCGCGACCAGATCCTGCGCATCCCCGGGATCGCGCAGGTTGACCTCTTCGGCGGCACCGACTACGGCATGCGGATCTGGTTGCGCCCCGACCGCATGGCGCAGCTCGGCGTCACCCCCTCCGACGTCATCTCGGCGATCAAGGAGCAGAACCTCCAGGCCCCCGCCGGCCGCGTGGGCATGCGGCCCTCCCCGAAGGACCAGGAAAATACCTACACGGTGAGCGCCCCCGGCCGCCTGATCAACGAGGACGAGTTCGCGAACATCATCATCCGCGAGTCGGAGACGGGCGCCCAGATCCGCATCAAGGACGTCGGACAGGTGGAGCTGGGCTCCCAGGACTACAACTCCTTCGGCCGCCTCGACGGCAAGCCGGCGGGGGCGATGGCCGTCTACCTCCTGCCCGGGGCCAACCAGCTCCAGGCCGCGGAGGGGATCTACGAGACGATGAAGCAGGCGAAGACCCTCTTCCCCGCCGACCTGGACTACCGGATCGTCTACGACACCACCCCCGCGGTCGAGGCCTCGATCGAGTCGATCGTCCACACGTTCTTCGAGGCGGTGGTGCTGGTCACCCTGGTGGTGTTCATCTTCCTGCAGAACCTCCGGGCCACCTTCATCCCCCTGCTGACCGTGCCCGTGTCGCTGATCGGCACCTTCATCTTCTTCCCCCTGCTGGGCTTCTCGGTGAACACGCTGTCGATGTTCGGCCTGGTGCTCGCCATCGGCATCGTGGTGGACGACGCGATCGTGGTGGTGGAGGCGGTGATGCACCACATCGAGCACGGGATGAGCCCGCACGACGCCACCGTCCAGGCCATGAAGGAGGTGTCGGCGCCGGTGATGGGCATCGCGCTGATCCTCTCGGCGGTGTTCATTCCCGTGGCCTTCATCCCCGGCCTTACCGGGCAGATGTACCAGCAGTTCGCGCTCACCATCGCCATCTCCGTGCTGCTCTCGGCGTTCAGCGCCCTGTCGCTGTCGCCGGCCCTCGCCGCCATGCTGCTCAAGCCGGCCAAGCCGGCGCGGGGCCCGATCGGCGCCTTCTTCCGCGGCTTCAACAAGGTTTTCGACCGCACCACGAACGGTTACGTCAAGGGCGCCCGGTTCCTCGTGCGCCGCTCCATCATCACGATCGTGATCGTCGTCCTGGTCGTGGTGGGCGCCGGCTTCTTCGGCGGCAAGCTGCCCGCCGGCTTCATCCCCGAAGAGGACCAGGGGATCCTCGGCGTCAACGTGACCCTGCCCCCCGGCTCGTCGCTGGAGCGCACGAGCGCCGTGCTGGCCCAGGTGGAGCAGATCCTCGGCAAGACCAAGGGCATCGAGTCGTACCAGACCATCGGCGGCTACGGTGTCGTCACCAGCACCTATCAGCCGAACTTCGGCACCATCTTCATGCGGTTGAAGCCCTGGGAGGAGCGCCACGGCAAGGAGATGCACGCGCGCGCTTTCATGGCCCGCTTGTCCGGCCAGTTCTCCCACATCCCCGAGGCGGTCATCTTCCCGTTCAACATCCCCACCATCTCGGGCTTCGGCGCCTCGGCCGGCTTCAACTTCCTGATCCAGGACAGGAGCGGCAGCTTGAGCGTCGAGCAGTTGGGCGAGCTGAGCCGCGAATTCCTGGACACCGCCCGCAAGCGGCCGGAGATCGGCAACGTCTTCACCTCGTTCGACACCCGCTACCCGCAGGTCAAGGTCGACCTCGACCGCGAGAAGGCGCGCAAGCTGGGCGTGCCGGTCAACGAGGCCTTCCAGGCGATGGCGACCAGCCTGGGCGGCAGCTACGTGAACGACTTCAACCGGTTCGGACGCCTGTTCCGCGTCTACGTCCAAGCGGAATCCGACTACCGGCGCAAGCCCGACGACATCGGCCGGTTCTGGGTGCGCAGCAAGACCACCAACGGCATGATCCCCCTGGGGACGATGATGACGACCACGTCCCAGGCCGGGACGGAGCTGACCAACCGCTTCAACCTGCTGCGCTCGGTCGAATTCAACGGCGTGCCCGGCCGCGGCTACGCCTCGGGCCAGGCGCTCGCCGCGCTGGAGGACGTGTTCAAACGGACGATGCCGCCGGAGATGGGCTTCGCCTACTCCTCGCTCTCCTACCAGGAGAAGATCGCGCCGCCCGCGGGACCGACCTTCGCGGCCGCCATCCTCTTCGTCTTCCTGCTGCTGGCCGCCATGTACGAGAGCTGGCGCCTGCCCTGGGCGGTGCTGCTGGGCTCGCCGCTGGTGGCCCTGGGGGCCTTCTTCGGGGTCTGGCTCGCGGGCTATGACAACAACGTCTACGTCCAGATCGGCAACATCATGCTGATCGGCCTGGCGGCCAAGAACGCCATCCTGATCGTGGAGTTCGCCAAGGCCAAGCACGAGAAGGACGGCATGCCGATCCAGGAGGCGGCCCTGGAGTCGGCGCGGCTGCGCTTCCGGCCGATCCTGATGACCGCCTTCGCCTTCATCCTGGGCGTCATCCCGCTGATGCGCGCCAGCGGCGCCGGGGCGGGAGCGCAGAACGTCATGGGCACCGCCGTCTTCTGGGGCATGCTGGTCGCCACCTTCCTCGGCGTGTTCCTGATCCCGGGCAACTACGCCTTCGTGGAGCTGCTGGGCCGCCGGAAGAAGCGTCCGGCCATTGAGGAGCCTTCGGCGCCCCACGCCGCACAACCCGCCGGGGCCGCGCACTGACATGGTCCGCCGACTGCTCCTCTCCGTTCTGGCCCTGCTGGCGGCCGGCTGCGTGCTGGGACCGAATTACCAGCGGCCGCCAATCGTGCCGCCTCCCACCTGGCGCGACCTGCCCGCGGCCGAGGCCCAGTCGCTGGCCAACACCCCCTGGTGGGAGGTGTTCGACGACCGCCAGCTCCAGGAGCTGATCCGCACCGCGCTGGCCGAGAACAAGGACCTCAAGATCGCTGTGGAACGCATCGAGGAGGCGCGCGCGCGCTACGGATTCGTCCGCGCGGATCTCTATCCGCAGGTGAATGGGAACGCCACCGCCGGCGCCCTCCGCTTCAACGGGGGCAGCCTGGTGCACACCCCCCAGGGGGACACCGGCAAGAATTCCGACGGGACGCAGACCGGCATCTACTCCCTCTCCGCGGACGTGAGCTGGGAGATCGACTTCTTCGGGCGCGTCCGCCGCGCCACCGAGGCCGAGCAGGCCCTGTTCCTCGGCACCGAGGAGGCGAGACGCTCGACGGTGCTGGCGCTGGTGGCGGACGTGGCACAGGCCTATTTCGAGCTGCGTGATTTCGACCGCCGTCTGGAGATCGCGCGGCGCACCATCGGATCGCTCAAGGAGTCCCTGCAGCTCGCCACGGACCGCTTCGAGGGCGGCCTCACCACCGAGGTGGACATGCGCCAGGCCGAGGCCGAGCTGCGCCGCGTCGAAGCCATCATCTTCGACCTGGAGCGCCTGGTCGCGATGAAGGAGAACGAGCTCTCCGTCCTGCTGGGGCGCAACCCCGGGGCCATCCTGCGCGGCCGTCCGCTGGACGAGCAGAAGCTGCCGGGCGCCGTGCCCGCGGGCCTACCGGCCGAGCTCCTCGACCGCCGCCCCGATATCCGGGAGGCCGAGCAGACACTCGCCGCCGCCACAGCCAACATCGGTGAGGCCAAGGCGCTGCTGTATCCGCGCATCTCGCTGACCGGCTCCTTCGGCTTCGCCAGCACGGAGCTCAGCAACCTTCTCGAGGGTCCCAGCAGGTCGTGGAACCTGCTCGGCAACCTGCTGCAGCCGATCTTCGACGCCGGCAAGAACAAACGCCGCGTGGAGATCACCGAGTCGCAGCAGCGGCAGGTGCTCTACGCCTACGAGCGCACGATCCTCCTGGCCTTCCAGGAGACCGAGGACGCCCTGGTGGCCTACCGCAAGGTCGGTGAGCAGCGGCAGACGCAGGCGGCGCGGGTCGCCGCCGAGCGCAAGGTGCTCGAGCTGGCCGACATGCGCTACCGCGGCGGCGTCGCCGTCTACATCGAGGTGCTCGACGCCCAGCGTTCGCTCTTCGCGGCCGAGCTCGACGAGGCGCAGACCGTCGGCAGCCACCTGGTCTGGCTGGTGCGGCTCTACAAGGCGCTGGGCGGCGGCTGGCCCCCGGCCCCGGAGGTCCCCGCCGCGAACGCCAACCCGGCGGCGGAGCATCAGGGCTCCTGAGGAGCAACATCGGGAGGACGGCCCGGCGCCGGCATACCTTCCACAGGTTCCGCGTGTTACACTCTCTGTGTTACAGGAGGACGGAGAGTGGCGACCGTACGGCTCGACATCAAGACAGAAACAGCGTTGAAACGCTTGTCCGTCCGGCGGGGGCAAACACAGTCCGAGGTGATCCGCGATGCGATCGCCCGCCTCGCTGAGGAGGATGGAGAGCAGCCTCTCTCCACCTTCCAGCGGCTGCAACCGTTCATCGGCATCGCCGACAGCGGCGGGCAGCAACTCTCGGAGAGGACAGGGCAGCGGTTCCGTGAGCTCCTCGCGGAAAGGAAGCGTGCGCGCGGTACTGATTGACACCGGGCCGCTCGTGGCCCTCTTGGATCGGAGCGACGGCCATCACGCCGAGATCGTCGAGGCCATCAAGGCCGTCCAGGATCCGTTGGTCAGCGTCTGGCCCGTCATGGTGGAAGCCATGTATCTCCTCTCCTTCTCCTGGAAGGCGCAGAAGGCCCTCTGGGAGATTCTGGAGACCAGTACGGTCCAGCTTCTCCCTCTCGGGCTTGACGACGTCCCGCAGATGAAGAGCCTGATGGAGAAGTATCACGATCTGCCAATGGACATGGCCGACGCCGCTCTCGTCTGGGTCGCGGAGCGTGAGGGCATCCGCCGTGTGCTGACGCTCGACCAGAAGGATTTCAGTGTCTACCGGCTGCCGCGGAAGGGGCGCTTCACGCTGTTGCCGTAGGGCCCCCTCTCCCGGAATGAGAGGCCGGGAGAGAGGGGTGGGGAGTGAGGGTATCAGGGCCTGCTCTCCGGATCCGCCGGGTCGGTATGAGCGTGCCGCTCATCGCCGTCCCAGGCGCCATCTCCATCGCGGTCCACGCCGAGGCGCACCCCGGAGCCGGGCGGCACGCAGGTGTACGTCACCGCATGGCCGCCATGGCCCGTGGCCAGCGACCGCAGGGCCGCGTCGGTGATGGATGGCTGCCCGTGCCGGTCGGTCACGAACGCTCCCGCTCCCACGTACAGGAAGCCGGCCTCGTCGCCGTCGACCCGGGTCTTGGCGATGAGATCGCATTCACCCGCGTCCGCCCGCTGGCGTAGGAGATCGATGCGCGAGCTCACCGCCACGGAGCTCGCGGACGTGAGCGTGATCTGCTGGCCCACGATGGGCGCCAGGTTGGTGGGGAAGGCCAGGATGAACGCCTCGAGCTGACGCCGCTGGCGCTCCCCCTCGGGCCCCTCCGGGATGCTGTTGCTGTTGGGCCCGTTGCCTATCTCCGAGAAGCTGATCCCATGGACAAAGCGGAATACCGTGTCGAGGCTGCCGTCGTTGAGGAACCCGAAGCCGCGCACCTGCTCCCCCTTGAAACCGTTGTCGCCGCCCAGGAACCCGGGGTTCGGGGCGCTCCCGAACATGCCGATCTTTTGATACAGGTTGCGCAGGTGGGGGGCCTTGAAGAGCTGCGGATTGAAGTCGAAGCTCGAGCGGCCGTTGGAGCCGAAGAGCCCGGGCGCCGCCGTGCCGGGGTTGGCTTTGGGGTCGATCTTGTGGCAACCGTCGCACGTGAGGGTGGCGCCGTTGAAGTCCGGAGACGACGGGATGCCGCAGTTGACCGTCTCGAAGAGCCGACGTCCGGCCGCCTGGTCCGGGGTGAGCCGGTTGTTGAGCGGCCGGTTGGGGTTCGGCGGATAGGTGACCTGAAGGATGAAGTCGGTGAACGCGCTCATATCCTCTTGCGTGAGGGTCTCGTGGCGCCCCAGCAGATCCATGAACGCCCCGTTGAACTTGGCGAACGCCGCCCGCTCGTCGAAAGTGCCGCTGTCCGGCTGGGCGCTCGCCGCGTCGTTGCCGCCGGTGCGGTCGCCGCGCCAGTGCATGGGGCCATGATTGGCCATGCCGCGCAGACTCTGCGTCGCCATGGGGCCCTTCATCGGATGGAAGATGGGCTCCATGGGCTGCCCCGTGACGATGTTGACGAGCGTGCTGTTGAAGGGGCCGGGGTTGTCGATCACTTTTCCGTCCGGATTGCCGAGGTCCCACGCCAGGCTGTCGAAATCGCCGAACACGTGGCAGCTCGCGCAGGCGGAGTCGCCGTGGCTCGACGAGAATTTCGCGTCGTAGAGGAACCGGCGGCCGGTCACGATGCTCGGCGGCTCCGGGTTGTGCATCCGGAGGTGCGCCGTCTCCGCGCCCGCCCGCGTGTCGACGATCGAGATCCCATCGTCGAAACGGGTCATCACGTAGAGCTGCCTGCGATCTTCGTCGAGGATGAGGCCGGTGGGGCCGCCGCCGCTCACGGGGATCTGATTGGCCGTGCTCGGCACGAAGGTGTCGGCTTCGAGCTGCGCGGTGGAGAAGACCCCCACCTTGTCGGAGCCCAGGGCCGCGACGTAGAGAGTGGCGCCGTTGGCGGTCACCGCCAGCCCCGAGGGGAAGGCGAGGGAGCGGTCGTTCTCGGAATTCGGGCTCGCCGCGCAGCAATGGCCGTAATCGATGTGCTTGTTGAGATGCCGCGGGGCGACCCTGGGGGTGCCGCCCCCGGGGGAGAGCACGGTGATGCGGCTCTCGTGCAGATGGCCGCGCAGGCTGTGCCCGGCGAAGGTCCCCGGCCCCTCGAAGCGGTCGGCGTTGTTCGCGTCGGTGTTGGCGACGTAAACCTTTCCATTCACGGGATTGACGGTCATCGTGTAGAGAATGGTGCCGACGCTCTGGAAGAAGCCGTCCGCTCCGGCAAGCTGGCGCGGCGGGTTGGCCATGGCATCGAGCACGAACACGTCCTTATCGGGCAACGAGAGTTTGACGTATTGATCGCGGGTGCGGCCGAGCGCGTCCACCCAGTGCGAGCCGTTCCACTTGACGATGGCCCCGACGTCGGGCGCCGGGCGGCCCTCGGCGTTGGTGGTGGGGCCGGGGGCGCCGTCCGGCCCGAAGCCGTCCGGGAGCATGGCCTCGCCGATCACGGTAGTCCGGTTGCCCGAGTGGAAGCCGGCGGCGTAGACGCGGGAGCCGTCGGGCGTCACCGCCAGGGCGCGCGGAGTGTCCGTGAAGAGGGTGACGATCGAGAGCGGCGTGCCGCCCAGGGTAATGCCGAGCGCCTCCGCGTCGAACACCCAGACGTCCGCGCGCCCCACGCCCGGAGTCGTGAATTGGGGATCGAACGGGATGTTCTGGCCGCGATGGGCCGTCGTGATGAACGCCCGCTTCCGCCCCGGTCCGGCGAAGACGATATCGCGCGGCTCGTCACCCACCAGGAGCGTGCGCTCGACCTGCCCGGTCAGATCGCCGCCGTCCTCGTCCAACTTGACGATGCTGACGCTGTCCGAGAGGTGGTTGACCACCCAGACCTCATGGTTGTTCCGCGCCGCCACGGCGACCGGCTCGAGGCCCACCGGGATGGAGGCGGTGTGGATGAGCGCGCGGTCCTGGACGCGGAAGACCTCCAGGCGGTTGTCGGGCGTGTTGACGGCGAACAGGTGCTGCCTGTCCGGAGACAGCGCGAGCGGCCGCACCTGTCCGCTCTCGAAGAGGGTGAACGAGGACGCGGCCTTCGGCGAGCCGCGGTCCCCGGCCTTCGTATCCGCCGACGCCTCCGAAAGGCGGCTCGCGCCGGGGACATACATGAGCGCCACGAAGAACGCGAACGCCATGAAGGCCATGAGTGCCACTACCAAGCCACGATAAGACTGCTGCGGACCCATAACGATTTCCTCCTTTCTGTCGGGTTGTGCTCGCTGCGAGCAACGACAGATATTTCGTACTGGGAAACGAAGGTGAAATCAGTCAGATCCCGGATGATTTGCCAGGTGTTGCGGTGCGCCGGACCCGAAGCTTCCCGGCGCTCTCGGAAGGAGGAACGCTCCCGACGGCGGTTTCCCCTCACCTTGATGGGGTACTGAAACGGCTCGGCCTACGCCCGCCAAATGCGGGGTCTTTACACACCGCACATTTTTTGATAGAGTTCTCAGTAACCTGAATCGCATGCACGTCTGGAGGGGGTCTCGATGAGGCGACCTCTGCTGCTCATTCTGTGTTTGGTGCTCGCGGCCCCGAGTCTGGCGGCTGCCCCCAGCAAGCTTTTGCTGGTTGCCCACGACCTGGAGGATCACCCGCTCTCGAGCTTCCGCTTTACCTATGCGGGAGTCGAGTCCCGGCCGACCAACCAGGCTGGTGCCACGGAGCTCGACCTGCCGGCTGGGCATGAGATCGGCCGCGCGATCCGGATTCTTCTCCTGTCGGGTCCGAAGCGAGCCGGGGACTGGTTTCTCGTCAATCCCCAAGTCAACATCCCGAGCCCTGGAAGCTCGGCCGATGCGGTGCTGATGCGCCGGAGCGCCTTCCGCCAACTCGCCGCCGAGGCGCGCGACGCGCCGGCCGTGGCATCACGTCGCACGGGGGAGCCGACCGCGGAAGAGCGGAAGCGCACCGTGGTTGAAGTCGCGAAGCGCCATGGCCTTACTCCCGAGCAGTTGGAAACGGCGACCGCCTCGTTCGCGGAGACCCAGGATCCCAAAGACCGGGGGATCGCGGACTACCTCGCAGGCCAGTACCCGGAGGCCGAGAAGCTCTTGCAGAGAGCGGTGGAGAAAGAGGCGCTCGATCTCGCCGAGACGCTGCGATACCTGGGGGCCTCCCAGTACGAGCAGGGGAAGTACCGCGCCGCGGCGGACTCGTTCCGTAAAGCCATCGCCTTGCGCGGCGAGGCTGGGGTTCTTCTGAGGTGGCTCGGTCGGGCCTTCTACAAGCTGGCCCAGTGGGATGAAGCCGAGCCGCTGCTGCGCCGTGCCCTGGCCCTCGACGAAAAACGCTACGGGCCGGAGCACCCCGAAGTCGCCGCGGATCTCCACTACCTTGCCAATGTGCTTTACGAGACGAACCGCCTGTCCGAGGCCGAGCCGCTGCTGCGTCGTGGCCTGGCCCTCGACGAAAAAAGCTATGGGCCTGAGCATCCCGAGGTCGCCGCAGCCCTCCACTCCCTTGCCACGTTGCTCCAGACGACGAACCGTCTGTCGGAGGCCGAGCCGCTGCTGCGCCGCGCCCTGGCCATCGACGAAAAAAGCTATGGGCCGGAGCACCCTGAGACGGCCCGTGACCTCAACAACCTGGCCCAGTTGCTCCAGGAGATGAACCGTCTGTCGGAGGCCGAGCCGCTGCTGCGCCGTGCCCTGGCCCTCGACGAAAAAAGCTATGGGCCTGAGCACCCCGAGGCGGCCCGTGACCTGAACAACCTTGCCCAGTTGCTCCAGGCGATGAGCCGCCTTTCCGAGGCCGAGCCGCTGGCGCGTCGTGCCTTGGCCATCGACGAAAAGAGCTATGGGCCTGAGCACCCCGAGGTCGCCCGTGCCCTCGTCACCCTTGCCAATCTGCTCCAGGCGACGAACCGTCTTTCCGAGGCCGAGCCACTGCTGCGCCGTGCCCTGGCCATCGACGAAAAAAGCTACGGGCCTGAGCACCCCGATGTCGCCCGTGACCTCAACAACCTTGCCGATTTGCTCCAGACGATGAACCGCCTTTCCGAGGCCGAGCCGCTGGTGCGCCGTGCCCTGGCCATCGAGGAAAAGAGCTATGGGCCTGAGCACCTCGATGTCGCCCGTGTCCTCGACACCCTTGCTTGTTTGCTCCAGGAGGCGAACCGCCTGTCCGAGGCCGAGCCGTTGCTGCGCCGGAGCCTGGTCATCTTCTTCGGCTTCACACGCCGCACCGGCCACGAGCCTCCGGACATGCAGACCGTGCAAGACCACTATGCCAGCCTGCTCCGGGCGATGGGGAAGCCGCAGGCCGAGGTCGAGGCGGCGATCCAATCACTGCGACAACCTCCGAGATGACCCCTGCGATGCCCGCCGAATTCGACGTCTTCTTGAGTCACAACAGCCAGGACAAGCCGGTGGTGGAGGAGATCGGCGAATGGCTCCGGAGCCGTGGGCTGCGCGTCTGGCTGGACAAGTGGGAGCTCCGCCCCGGCTTTCCGTGGCAGGAGGGGCTCGAGGAAGGGGTGCGGTCCTCGCGGGCCGTGGCCGTGTTCGTGGGAGAAGGCGGCCTCGGTGCCTGGCAGGAGCCGGAGATGCGAGCCTTCATCGCGCGCTCGCGGCGAGAGCAGGTGCCGGTCATCCCGGTCCTGCTCCCCGGCTGCCCGGATTCCCCGCAACTGGCCCTTTTCCTGGAAGCCTTCACCTGGGTGGACCTGCGCCCGGGACAGACGGAAGACGGTCTCGCCCGGCTGGTCTGGGGAATCACCGGCGAAAAGCCGCGGGAAACCGGGAAGGCCACGGCTTCGAGAGCCCTTTCGTCCAGCCGCGCCCAGCCGTCGCGAGACCGCGGGAACTGGCGCCCTTGGGCCACCAGACTCTCGCTCCTCGCGGTGCCCCTGGCTCTCGTCGTCTGGCTCTGGGCACGTGGCCCCTCGCCTCCACAACGCGGGAAGCCGGCTCTCTACGCGGTTCGCGTCCAGGTGCTCGATCCCCAGGGCCACCCCGTCGTGGCGGCCAAGATCCGCGCCTCGGCCGGCAATGAGCCGCATTCTCTGCCGGACCGGTGGTGGGAGATCCAGATTCCCGCCGCGAAGGTCCCGGCCGACGGCCAGGTCGCCTTCTGGGCGGAGCACGAGGAGTGGGAAGGGAACCGGGTGGATCTGCGCCTGGGAGACGATCCGAACCCCCGAGTCGAAATCCACCTCAAGGATCCCGAGGCCTGGCTCCGCGGCCAAGTGGTCGACGGGAACGACCGGACCGTGCCGGGAGCTCGAGTTTTCCCGCAGGAGGGCTTGCCGGGAGTGGCGATCACGGACGCGGAGGGGCGCTTCGCGCTCAAGCTCGCCGTGCCACGAGAGACCAAGGTCTGGCTGCGCGCCGAGCCCCCGAGCGGCCCACCGGGAAACACCCTCTGCTACGCCGGTCGCGACAGCTGCTCGATCGTCCTGGAGAAGAAACAGGCCGCCCCCAAGGGATAGCCCATCAGGGCCTGATGCCGCCACAGCCGTTGAGAGGGCGTTGGCGCTGATGGATCTGTTCGGCGAAATGCGCGGCTGGCCTCCCGCTGAAAATGAAGCTCGCCGACGCGACAACGAGCTGGCACGGGAGCGTTGGGTCCGCGTCCGCAGATTCTACCAAGCCCATGGCAAAGCGGCCAAGTAGACCGCCAGGCCGTCGATATTGATAGCGCGGTCCTTGCCACTCGACTCGAGACTTCTCAAATTCTCGCAATCCTGGCAGATTACTCGATTCGTCCACGGATCGTAGACGCTCTGGGCTTCGCTGAGAGGAGCCAGGTTCTCTTGCTCGTGCATGAGAAAACGCAGATCACCCTGGAGGTCAGCCTCGCCTTTTCCTCTTTCGAGCAGGAAGCCCTGGAGAGAGCCGTCGAGGTTGACTTTGGCGGGGTGAGAATTCCGGTAGCGATCCCTGAAGATCTTGTGATCTACAAAGCGCTTGCCTGGAGAGATCAGGATCGATACGACATTGAGCAGCTACTCACGTTACACGGTGACCATATCGATTTGGAGCGAGTCCGTGCTTTCGTTCATGAATTCGCCCAAATCCTGGACGCACCGGAACGGATTCCCGAGCTCGATCGACTCCTGCGCAAAGCTCTTGGCCCGTTCCCATAGCTTCTCCCTCCGCTGGCTCCCCTTCTGGGACGCCGTGGCCGTGGCGCTGGCGGTCCGCCTGGAAGCTGGTAGACTCGGCGGTAGTCTCGGCGAAAAGGAGCCTCCGATGCGACCGAAATTCCGGTGGATTCCGTGGCTGCTCTTCCTGCTCTCCGTTCTCTCCGCTTTCTCCGCGGAGGTGGCGGCTGAGCCGCGGGTGGTGCGGTACGAGCCCAAGGAATCCGATTTCAAATACGTCTACGGGACCATGGCGCCCGTGGCCACACTGCGGCCTGGGGACGTCCTCGACACGCGCACCGCCGACTGCTTCGGCGGCGTGATCCAGAAACCGGGCGACAGTCTGTCCAAGGTGAAGGGCGACAACCCGCTGACCGGCCCGTTCGCGATCGAGGGCGCCGAGCCGGGCGACACGCTGGTGGTCAAGATTCTCGATCTCAAAGTCGATGGGCTGCGCGGGGTGGGAGCGCTGGCGCCGGGCTTCGGGACGCTCAACCCGACGACCTACACTCCCATGCTCAACCCGCCGCTCCCCGAGCACGTCTGGTTCTACGACATCGACGGGGCCGCCAACACCGCCACCTTCCACGCCCTCGATTCCGGTTTCAGTGTCAAGATCCCGACCACGCCGTTCTTCGGTTGCATCGGCGTGGCGCCGGCCGGCGGCGAAGCCAGGAGCTCGATCACCCCGGGCGAGTGGGGAGGCAACATGGACGCCAGCGAAGCGCGGGCCGGGAACACGATCTATTTTCCGGTCAACGTGCCCGGCGCCCTCCTCTTCCTGGGCGACGGCCACGCGGCCCAGGGGGACGGCGAAGCGGCCGGCACCGGCATCGAGGTGCCGCTCCGCGCCAGGGTGCAGGTCGACCTCCTCAAGAAGAAACCGCTCCGCTGGCCGCGCTTCGAATCGGACCAGAAGCTGATGACGGTCGGCGCCTATCGTCCGCTCGACGACGCCCTGCGCATCGCCCTCTCCGAGCTGGTCGCCTGGATCCACGCCGACTACGGCCTCTCCGAGCTGGACGCCTACGAGCTGCTGACGAAAGTCGCCACCCTCCACCTCGCCGAGATGGTCGATCCCAACTACGTGATCGTCGCGGGGATCGACAAGCGGTATCTGCCGCCGAGGCGGTGAGGGGTGGCGCACGGCAGGCGTGCTCAGGGAGCCGCTCAAGGTTTGCCCGATGAGCGGGTAAGAAGAGTCCGCTACTGAGATGATCCGCTCATTCTAAGCTCTCGGAGCCGACTTCGACCCAATCTGCGGCTGATGCCTTCGATAGGTCCCTGACACCTATTTCTGCCCTACTGCTTCACCACGGCTACGCGGATGATGACGCCGTTCACCTTGGGCGGGGTCACGGTGTAGTCGATCAGCACAGGGAAGTTGTTGGCAAGGCGTCCCGCAGCAGGTCGAGCATTCCATTGCGCGCGGGGCGGTTATTGTCGTTGCGCAATTGAAAGCCGAAGCTCTTGCCGGGCTTTGTGTCGAGCTGGATGACCACCTCCACGTCCAGGAAATCGGTAGGCGGTCCGAAACCCGTGCCTACGTCGTGAACCCGCAGGAACGTGATCCTGCCTTTGCTCTCCAGCAGGTCGGCGCGGGCGGGCGGTGTCGAAACAACCGCCAGCCACAAAGTCAGAATCGCCGTTGCCATCAATCGCCGCATAGGTCCTCCTCGTTCAGTTGGTCTTGGCCACCCGGATGATCCGTCCGTTTCGAATGCCGGTTCGGAAGTAGTCGATCAGCACGTTTCGGTTGGCGCGAAAGGCCGACCGCAGGATATTGAGCATGCCGTTGCGCGCGTCCTCTTCGCCGTCGGCGCGCAATTGAAAGCCGAAACTCTTGCCGGGTTGTGTGTCGAGTTGAATGACCACCTCCACGTCCAGAAAATCGTTGGGCGGCCCGAAGCCCGTCCCGACATCGTGGGCGCGCAAGAAGGTGATCCTGCCCGACGCCGAGAGCGCCGACCCCACCGGGTCGTCCGTGTTCACTTCATAAGCACCCCGGCCGAAGGTGGCGGCGCGAAGAACGCCGGTCATGGGGTGCACGTCCATCTCGCGGACATCGGCTAGCGGAAAACCGTTCAGGTATGGCGTCCAATTCCACGTGGCGCCGCTATCGGAGGAGCGGCCGCGGTAGACGCCGCGATTCGTGCCGGCGTAGATCGTGAAGAGATTCATACGGTCTATGGCGAGGGCTTTGACAGCCAAGCCTGGCGGAAGGTTGGACGTGATGTCGGTCACCTTTGTAGTGGCGGTGGTCGGGGCACTCGCTAGGCGCTTCATGCGGTAGACTCGGCCGGTGGCGCCGGCGAACATCGACACGTAGAAGGTGGTGGGATCATCGAGATCGATTTTGATGTCGGAAACCGCGCCCGTACCCACGAACAGGAGTTGCCAGTTGGCGCCGCCCGGTCCTGCCCAGATTTGTCCCACGGTGGTGCCGGCATAGTAAAGCTTCACCTGGCGGTCCACAACCGAACGGACAACGGCGCCGGCCACGGACGACTGGGGCAGGATTGGGGTCCACACGTTGGGATCGCCAACATCGCCCTTACCCCAGTCGGGGCACCGGTTACAGACCGGTGAATCGGCCTTCAGCAGGGACAAGCACGACGCGAGTACGGTGGTGGGCACGCTGGCGTCCAACTGGAAAAACAGATTGAAACACGATGGAGTAATCGGTATGCCGCAGCCAATACACTTCCACGGTCCGTTGCCCACACGCTTCTGCATGCTGTCGGGTCCCTGGTTCATCGAGTACTGGATCTGCGGGTTGGTGGGATCGATGGCGGTGGTGGCTCCATCGCCGCCATTGACGCTGTTCCAGATGGTGGAGCCTGTGAACGCCAGGGTGCCGTTGTCCTGAGTGCCTCCAATAACGAGAGTGGGATCCGTTTCAGCGAGCGAGAAAGCGTAAAACTGGACGTTGAAAATGCCATCTCCAATAAATTGCCAGGTATTCGGCGCGCCGAGGTTCGTGGAGCGATAGATGCCGCCATCGCAGACTACGTAGATGGACTTCGGGACGGCCGGATCGGCCGCGAACCCGTGATGGTCGGCATGCGGCTGCGCACCGGATTGTACATTAAAGGTTTTGGCGCCGTCGCTCGAGACCATAAACTGCTGGCCGCTCAAGTAGACGAAATCGGGAGTTGCTGGATCGCCATCGATGCGGTTCCAGAGTAGGTTGGCGTCCGTGCCCGTGAGGGTGTACCGCCGCTCCCAACTCTGCTCACGCTGCGATCCAACGAAGCAGGAAGTCCCGGTGGTGCGGTAGACCTCCATCTTCTGGTCGGATTTGAAGGCGGCGTACATGGTGCTGCCCGCGAAGGCGAGAGTGATGGCCTGCACGCCGTCGGTGGGGGGGAGCGACCCTCCGGGGCATCCCAATGACCGCGACCAGTGGGCGCCGGAGTCCTGTGAAATATAGAGGCCCGTAGCCGGAGCGCCGAGTGTCGCATAGACCGTGCTCGGCGATGCCGGGTCGAAGACCAGGTCCGTGGCTGGACCGAGGTTCAGAGGCAGCTTCCACTTGGGCTGCGCGGCGTCGGCGTGATAGGTGTATATGCCCTGGTTGGATGTCAGCAGCAAGAGGTTGGGATTGGCTGGATGGACACGCAGGACCTCCAGCGCAGCAACGTCAGGTTGAAAATTGGGGGTGTCGAGCGGGCTCCAGGAACCGCCGCCATCGGCGGTTTTGAACATGCCCTGATCGGGAGTGACCAAGTACAGCCGTGACGGGTTGGAGTGGTCGAGGGCCAGCGCGACGCTCCTCAGGGTTGGCAGAGCATCCGTGATGGGCTGCCAGTTTTGTCCGGCATCGACCGATTTCCAGATGCCTTCGCCGTTTCCGCCGACGTAAATGGTGGACGGCAGGTGGGGATCAATGGCGAGATGAAAAAGCGCGCCAACCGCGCCGATATTGCCTTCGCCATCGATTCGGCGCGGGCCTAAGGCCACCCAACGGTCCACGTTGGGGGCGGGGTTCTGGAAATGCGCAGTGGCGACGTTATTGGTGCGGTCCTGGTCTCCGGTAGATTGATCCACATCAGTTTCGACGCGGATGTCGAACTCAGCGGGAGGCGAATCGAGCGTGCGCGACACCAAGACGCTCTCACCGGGAGCGAGCCGGGGTATGGTGAGGAAGTCTTCCGCCAGCACACCGGAATTCACGAGCCCGGGGAAGATTCGGGTTCGGAACGGCGTTGTGACGGGAGTCTGGCCCGCATTGACGATGCGGAAGCTGATAGTGACGCGACGCGTACGGGAGGTCTCGAATTTCGCGCTATGCACGGACAAGCCGTCGACGCGCAGGTCGCTGACGAGACCGATCTGTTTCGAAACCAGGGCCTGCGTCCCCGTGCGAAAGCGGGGGTTCACTTCGACGCTTATGCTGACCGCTCCGGCGGGCCGGGCAACCGGACTTTCGACGAGCGTGGAAGCTCCCGGCGCGAGGCCTAGGACCTGCTGGATAGCGACAACGCGGTCCTGAAAGCGGAACACAACCGGAGCGCTGGCGGCGGACGTCCCGCGGTTCTGCACTCGCGCGCGAATCACAGTACGCTCTCCCTTGCTGACCAGATCGAGATCTGAAACGGAGAATGCGGCAACCTTTTGTGCGGCGTCGGCGACCGCCAGATGGAGCCAGGCAACGTTGTCAGCGCGATTCTCCTCGACGAGGCGGCGGTCCGGATCGATCAGCGCAGTCAATTCCCAGGCGCCGGCGGCGGGCGGCGTCCACGCCAGGGGCACCACGACCCTATGCCGTCCGGCGATATCGATGGTCGCGGCCGCGACGCGCGTCTTGCCGGCGAACAGAACGACGCCCACACCGCTGGCGGTGTTTTCGGACTGGTTGACAATGGTGAGGGAAAGGCGAACCTGCTCGCCTGTTATGGGATTCTCGGGCGCGGCGGTCAGGTCGGCGGCCGCAAGGTCGACCATTTGATCGCGGCGAATCCCTTCGTCGCCCGGACGAGTCTGGGCCATCGATATACAGCCGATAAGCCAGCCGATAAGCGCGATCACGAAGGCCTTCATTGAGCGACCCAAGTAACTGTATCCTTCAAGCTGTTTGTTGTAAAGTCGTCCGACACAATGGCCTCCTCTCTCTACTCAGCTTACGTGGGGTTAGGCTACGCTCTTTCCTAAGCCGCGTCAATACGACGAGCGCTGATGGATAACGACAGATCCCTGTCACCTATGCTGCGGGCCAATGGAAGATCGGTTCCCGCTGCACCAGTTCGTGCTTCGACAGATCCCTGACACCTATTCTGGATGGCAGCATCCGTTTTGGATGCCAGGCGCTTCGTTTTGGCCCAGACGGGCCGATCCGAGCTACCGGCGAAGCCGGCTCCGTCCGAAGCTAGTGCCCAAGATCACCGGTGCTCACCGGCCTCAAGACCAACAAGGAGACTTTTGCGCTCGCGACCGAACTGCGCACAGACGGATCGAAACCACAGGGCATCCTTCGCGAAGTAACAAAACGACTCTGGCGACGCCTATATCCAAGCGAAGGCCGCACCTGCGAGGTCAGTAGAGCCGGCGGATGATGCCGGCGCTAGGAGAAGCTGTACGCTGGCGCGTTTACAAGGAGCACCGAAAGGACCCTCTCAATGAGATCCCTACGATCAAGACGTCGCGATATCTTGTATTTTTTCGCTGCCTCGGCTTGGAGCGCCGTGACGATCCTCGCTGCAGCGGCCAGCGCCGCCGCCGCTCCATTGGCGCCCAAGCAGCCGCCGGGTAGCTGGTCGACCCTCCGCAAATTCTCGACGTTCGATTACTGCTGCCAACAACCCGCCGTGCAATTCAAACGGCTCGGTCACGAAGAGAGCTTCGTCTGGGGCTCGAATCGCATGTTTCCGCCTGCTGGCAACGGGTGCGGCCTCGGTCCCAACGCCTACGGCGCCTCGCCATCGATCGTCCGCGGCTTCTATGTGCCGATGGATGTCGACTGGGATGGAACTCGCCCGCGCAGCGGTGAGCGCGATCCGGCGGTTCTCTGTACGGAGGACAACCAGGGCGCAGTGCCCTGCACAGATCAGCATTACGACAGCGTTGCGTTCTTCGCCCAGATGGGACACGCCGATTGGGTTGTCTACACCTGCGACCAAGACCACCAGCTCACTCATCACCCGGCCTGGCTCGGCGGCGGCGGGGCGCCCGTCGACCTCACCAATCCGGCCGTCCGCCAATGGCAATGGGCGCACATGGATGAAGCGGCAGGCGAGCACTTCGATGCGATAGCGGTCGACGACGTGATCCTCGACAATCAGGGATCGCGCTGTGGAGTCTGGCGGTGCGATCAGCCGGGCGCCTGTGGCGCCAAAGAAGCCATTCATCCGGCGATCCTCTTCAGAGGCGATCCGCATCCGGGCCTGGACACCCTATGGAGCGATGCCGTGCTCCACTGGCTGTCGGCGACCGCTCAGCATATCCACACTGTTTCGACTGCGGCGGGCAACCACGTGCTGGGTCTGGTGGGCAACCTCTATGAGTCTCTTGCCCGCGATGCCCGTGTGCGCCTTGCGGTGCAGGCGCTCGATGGCGTGCTCGACGAGCAGGGCTTCTCCATCAAGCCAAACATCCAAGGCGTCAACCCTTGGGAACCGCTATTCGACGACGGAAAACGCACCGACTGGTCCGACCGGATCGAGTTCATGAGACTCGTTCAACGGCTCGGCAGGGACTATTACTCGATCAATCAATTCAACATCGACGTCGAGCGGTTTCCCACGGGCCCGCCCGTCTGCGGTTCCGGGTACGAGCCGCCCCAGCCGAGCCACGCCGAGATCCAGTTCGTGCTCGCTTCTTTCCTGATGGGCAAGGAGGAGCACGCCGCCATCTATGAAACACCGTGGAGCGACTACGGCGAGATCCATTCGGACGTGGAAGGCTCGGACCGCTATCGCGAGGACCGTGTGGAGCTTGGCGCGCCGTGCGGCTCCCTGTACCCGTCGCAAGGCGTGTACGTGCGCGACTTCGAGCACGGTACCGTGGTCGTCAACCCCACGAAGACCACACAGGTCATCACCTGGGAAGACACGTTCACCACCCCGTACGGCGACACGATGATAGCCGGAAGCCAGCAGGCGTTACCTCCCAACTTGGAGAACCCTTCGCTCGTTCGTTCGACTCCCAGCTCGTATGGTCAAGACGATCTGCACCACGTCTTTGCGGGCAACGTGCTGACGACCAGCCACCGGCGGTGCAGGATCACCAGACCGATCTTCGCCGCCCCGGTGTCATGGCAGGTTCAGGGCGACTTTCAGGGATTCCTCCAGAGCACTGGTCGTTTCGCGGGCGACGGCCGACAGGATCTCGTGCTCCAGAAGGCAGACGCGACGGGCTGGCACCGCTGGGTCGCGCTCGCGAATAGCGATGGCAGCTTTTCGGGTCCGATCTCGACGGTCTCGCCGGGTGATTTCTCCGGATTTCTCCCGTCCGTCGGCTCCTTCGACGCTGCTCATTCCCGCCGGGACTCGGTCCTTCTGAGCCGCAACGACAGCCTGGGATGGCGCGGTTATCTCGCTCTCTCGGGCGGATCCGGAACCTTCGCGACTATACCTCTGGCGTTCAATTTCCCGGGCGACTTCGCCGGGTATTCAAGGGTGGACGGCACCGATACCGACGGCGACGGCGTCGGCGATCTGCTGCTGATCAAGACCACAGCGAACAAGGTGTTCGCGGCGGTCTCCCGGAGGAAAACAGCGCCTTCTCCTGCGGCTTTGCCGTTTACCTCGGCGTCGGTATGGGAGGGCTGCATCAAGCCAGGATGCACTGCGGTCGCAGGCTCCTGGAATACCGGCGTCGGCCGCTTCGATGCCGCGCATCCAAAGCGGAACGGTCTCCTGCTTACCGCCAACGATGCGCTCGGCTGGCGCGCCGTCGTCGCGCTTCCTCAAGTGGGAGGCCTGAGCTTCCGGGCCCCCGTTCTGTGGACGGTCGCCGGCGATTTCTCGAAGGCCAGCCAGTACGCCGCCGACGTCGATGGAGACGGGCTGACCGACCTCGTTCTGATAGCCGAACAGGCCTCCGGCCTCTCCGTATGGGTCGCCCTCTGCGACGGCGCGGGCTCCTTCAAGAAGCCGACTTCGTGGAGTTACGCCCGGCCGGATACCTTCGCCGACTACAAGATCGCCGTCGGGCGGTTCAACGACGACCCTTACGCCGACGTGCTGCTCTACCACGTCGACGACCGAGGTTGGCGGATGTGGGTGGCGTTTGGCGACGGCCACGGCGGTTTCGAGCGGCCAGTGCCATGGGCGTATCTCGACGATCTGTCGGGCCTAAGCGAGACTTCCCTGGAGCTCGGGCGCGGCGGCATACTCAGTCCCGTACTCCACGACCACGACTTCCAAGGCTGGAGGACGCTCGTCGCAGCACCGCAGCGTTAGGATTCTGCCTAGTACCACAGGCGGTATCTGCCGCCGAAGCCGTGAGGGGGATAGGACCCGTACATACCCGAGCCCCGAACCCTCGGACGACGCGCTCGCCTCCGCCGCCCGCATCGCCGGCTGATCTACCCGGAGGATCGAAGTAGGGGCAGAGGCTGGGTCTGCCGGCCGGTTTTGCGGATCGGAAGTTGAATTTTCGATCTGCAAAGGTTAGGCTTGCAGGCATGCTGCTTCCACGCACTCTTTCCGGACTCTTGGAGAAGGCTGTCAAGGGCTTTCCGGCGGCGCTGGTCACCGGCCCGCGACAATCTGGCAAGACGACCCTCCTCCGCACTCACTTCGACGCCACTCACCGCTACGTCTCCCTGGAGGCTCCTCACGTCCGCGAGCGCGCTTTGGCAGACCCGGTGGGCTTTCTCGGCGACCATCCCCCGCCGGTGATCCTGGACGAGATCCAGCATGCGCCCGCCCTTCTTTCGTACCTCCAGGTGGCCATTGACGAGGACCGCCGTCCAGGCCGATGGCTGCTGTCGGGATCGCAGAGCTTTCCGCTCTTGCAGGGGACGAGCGAGTCGCTGGCCGGACGGGTGGCGATCCTCACTCTGCTACCCCTGTCCTGGAGCGAGATCGAGCATCGCGCCCGGGCAGAGGACTCCATCGAGATCGTCCTCCGCGAGCTCTTGGAAGCCCGTCCCGCCGCGGCGGCTCCTGCCCAGCCTGATCTGGCGCAAAGGCTTTTACGCGGCGGATTCCCTCAACTCTGGAGCGATCCGGACGTGGACCGGCAACTCTGGCTGGCGAGCTATGTCCAAACCTACCTCGAACGCGACGTACGGTCGGTCCTCGGTGTGCGCGACCTGGGGGCGTTTCAGACCTTCCTGCGCCTGGCGGCGGCCCGGACCGGCCAGGTTCTCAACCTCGTGGACCTGGCCCGGGACGCCGGGGTCTCTCCGCCGACGGCCCGCCAGTGGCTCTCCGTTCTCGAAGCGAGCCATCAGGTCTTCTTTCTGCGGCCGCACTTCGAGAACCTGGGCAAACGGCTGATCAAGGCCCCGAAGCTCTACTGGCTCGACACCGGGATGGTCTGTTTTCTCCTCGGCTTGAAGGACGAAGAAGCGGTGCTCCGAGGGCCAATGGCTGGCGCCCTGTTCGAGACCGCCGTGGTGACCGAGCTCGCCAAGTGTTTCTATCACCGCGGCCTGCCGCCGGCCCTTTGGTATTGGCGATCACGGGACGGCTGGGAGGTGGATCTCCTGATCGAGCTCCAAGAAAAGCTGCATCCGGTAGAGATCAAGGCGACGGCGACACCACGCCCCGCCCACGCCGAGAGCTTGGTGCGCTGGCAGTCGCTGGCCGGAGACAAAGCGGGGAGCGGATTGTTGCTGACCCAGGCCGAAGAAGCGTCCTCCCTGGTTCCCGGTGTCAGGGTCATTCCCTGGAACAGGCTCTGAGGCGTCGGCGGGCGATCTGCCATGATGATTCATCTCCTCGACGGCACGTACGAGCTGTTCCGCCATTACTACGGCCGGCGCCGCTTCGAGAAGGACCGCTTCGACCAGGAGAAACATGCCCCGTTCGGGGCCGTGACCGGCGTGCTGCACACGGTGCTGGAGATGATCGAGAAGGGGGCTACGCACCTCGGCGTGGCGACCGACCATGTCATCGAGTCCTTCCGGAACCGTCTCTGGCCCGGCTACAAGACGGCGCAGGGAGTCGAGCGCGCGCTCCTCGCGCAATTCCGCCCGCTGGAAGAGGCTCTCGCCGCCATGGGCGTCCCTGTCTGGCCCATGGTCGAGCTCGAGGCGGACGACGCGCTGGCCTCCGCCGCCCGCATCGCCGCGGCCGACGAAAGCGTGCGGAAGGTCTGCATCTGGACACCGGACAAGGACCTGGCGCAGTGCGTCCGCGAGGACCGGGTGGTGCAGGTCGACCGCCGAGGGAACAAGATCCTCACCGCGGACGGGGTCCGCGAGAAGTTCGGGGTCGCCCCCGGCCTGATCCCCGATTTTCTGGCTCTCGTCGGCGACGCCGCGGATGGCTATCCAGGCATTCCCGGCATCGGGCCCAAGACGGCGGCGCAGCTCCTCAACCGCTACGGCATCCTCGAGAGCTTCCCTCCCGGCGTCCTGCGGGACCGTGATCTGGCGCTGCGGTTCAAGGACCTGGCGACGCTCCGGACCGACGCGCCCCTCTTCCGCGATATCGACGAGCTCCGTTGGCGCGGCCCCACCCCCGCCTTCGCCACGTACGCGGAGCGGCTCGGAGACGCTCGCCTGCTGCAGCGCTGCCTCGGCGCTCCAGTGGTTTAGAGGTGTTCCGTGGTTATGGCTCAGCCTGTCATGTCGCCTGTTTCGGACCTCTGACCCTGAAATAATGGGCAGCCGTGCACCGCACCTCCCTCCGCTGGCTCCCCTTCTGGACCGCCCTGGCCTTTGCGCTGACGGTCCGCCTGGTCTTGCTCGATGTCCGGCCTTTGCATCACGACGAAGGGGTCGTTGCCGCGTTCCTGCTGGCGCTGGCGCAGGGGAAGCCGTACCAGTACAACCCGGGGGGCTATCACGGCCCCTTCCTCTACTACGTAGGGTATTGGCCCTTGCGGCTGCTCGGCACGGGCGACGACGCTCTGCGGTTACCGGTCGCGCTCGCCTCCGCGCTGATGCTCCTTCTGCTCCTGCCGCTGCGCCGGCGCCTGGGAGCAGTGGGGGTAACCGCGGCCGCCTGGCTGCTGGCGGTGTCGCCGTTCTTCGTCTACTACGGCCGGGACCTGATCCCGGAGACCTGGCTGGCCGTCCTGACCCTCGCCCTGGTGGCGGCCGGGTCGCTGTACCTGGAGTCGCGCCGGCGCGAGCACCTGTTCCTCGCCGCGATCTGCCTGGGCCTCCTCTTCACGGTCAAGGAGACGGCCGTGCTCACCGCGGCCGGGCTGTTGGCGGCCGCCGCGCTGGCCAGGATCTGGACCCTGGGCGGGTTGCGGCTCGGTGAGCTGCGGATCGATCGCAAGACCGCCGGGCTGGCGGTCCTCTACGCCGCGGTCCCCTACGGTCTGCTCTTCACTTCGTTCCTCACCCATCCGCGGGGGTTGATCGATTCGTTCTGGGGGCTCTTCCTATGGGTGGGGAAGGGGGCGGAGGGGGCCGGCATCCACGCCAAGCCGTGGTTTTACTTCCCCCAGTGGCTCCTGCGCTATGAGCCCGCGCTGCTCGTTGGCGGCCTGCTCGGCAGTGGGCTCGCCCTGCGCCGCCGGGACCCGTGGGGATCGTTTTGCGCCGTCTGGCTCTTGAGCCAGCTTGTGATCTATTCGGCCATTCCCTACAAGACCCCCTGGCTGGCGCTCAACATCCTGCTGCCCGCCGCGCTGGTCGTGGGCTTCCTGGTCCGGGAGATCTGGGATCGGCGCTCCACGGCTGCCCGCATCGGCGTCCTGACGGCTCTCCTTCTGGGATTGGGATGGAGCGGCTGGCGCGCTTTCGAGGTCAATTTCCGAGGCTACGACGATCCCCGTCTGGAGCTTCCGTACGCCCAGACCCTCCGCGAGGCGAGGGGGATCGTGACCCTCGTGCGAGAGGCGGCCAAACAGGCTCCCGCCGGCCGGGGCCTCACCCTGCACGCCCTCCTGCCATACCGCTGGCCGCTCCCCTGGTATCTCCGCGACTTTCCGAACGCCCGGTATTGGAAACGCTTCCAGGACATCCCGCCCGACTTCGACGCGGACGTCCTGCTCGTCGATCCGCGGGAGGAGGGCAAGCTGCGCCCTCGCCTGAAGGACGCCTACCATTGCCGCGTCTTCCCTCTGCTCCCGGTGGAGCAGGTGGCGGTGTGCGTCAATGAGCGGGTCGAGCGTGGTCAGGCTCGTCGCTCACCCGGGTATCGACCGCGATCCAGTTGACCTCCCAGGTCTTGCCGCCATCGGCGGAGAAGGCCTGCTCGAACCGGCAGGATTTCGGGGTGACGTCCGAGATGACGAACCGGACCAGGATGGCGCGGCCGTCGAGGGTCTCCTGGTCGTAAAACTCGCCGCGCCCGTCCTTGAATTGGCCGATGGTGGGAGTGGCCAGGGTCCCGTCACTGCTGCTGGCGAAATGGAGGCTCCACTGGTGAGATTGGGGATTATAAAGACGCAGGCTGAGGCCTTCGAAGTGACCCGAAGGGCCGTCCGCCACCAGCTCCACCAGATTGGCGCGGCCGTTCCAGACCTTGCGGACGACGGTCGTCCCGTCCATGTCGACCCAGGCATTGGAGCCGGTCAGAGGGTGCAGGCGGCGCGACAGGTGGGTCTTCCAGGTGCCGATCTCGAAGTCGAAATCGTGCTGGCCGTCACTGACAGCCAGGCCGAGCATCAGGAGGAAGGGGAGAAATACTTTGAGCGCGCTCATCGGGATCCAAGTCTGTGACGCGCGAGCAGAGCCGCGCAATAACCACTTCAGGCTCGGCGCATATGACCACCGCCGTGGCGTTGCCTATAATCCCAGCCCATGAGCGAATCCATGGTTGCCGGCTTGAGACCGATTCTCGAACGCATCCTGACGAACCCCACCGCGGAAGACGTCTGGCGGATCCAGAAGGACCTGCTGGCGATCGGCGGCGAGGCCCCGGCGCAAGCCCGCGCGGTCGCCGGCGCGTTCCACAGTTGCCTGCGGAACATGCAGAGCAAGAGAGCCTCGCGCAACGCCAGCCGCCAGGGAGCGGCCTTGGGGACCGCCGCCATCGCCAGCGTCGGTTTGCAGGAGACGTTCGCCGCGCAGGAAGACCCGCTCAAGGGCCTCCTCGCCAGCAGCGTGACGGCTATGCTGGATGTCGGCTCGGCCCTCAAAATCGCTCAGGCGTGGGAGGTGGAAGCGTCGCTCATGTATTACGATATCGCCTGGTATCTCTACGGTGAGCTCTGGGATGTCTCGCTGACGGCGCGGCCTGAGCTTTCTCCGGATCAACGGCGGGCTGCCACCGATCTGTTGTTGGAGCCGGTCCTGGATCCCAGCGTGGCGGACGCGACCAAGTCCGCGGTGCTGGTCCGGTTGTTCCAGGTGGTTCTGGCCGCGCGGATGTGGCCTCTGCTGAGCGGCCAGCCATGAGGATGACAATGAAAAAGACCGCGGCCTTCCTCATCCTATTCGTCGCGCTCTCCACCAGCGCGGCCTACGCCGGCAACCTGGCGCTCTGCCCGGTCAGCGGCAAGCCCCTGCCCACCGCCGAGCAGCGGCAATTCACCGTCCCGGCCAAGCTGCTCCCATGCATCGCGCGCTCATCCGGCAGGCGGCGGCGCGGGTGGCGGGCGCGGGCGGTCGATCGGATTGACGGACCGGGTGATCCGCGAATAGAATTTGAAGCCAATTTCCTGGGTAAAGGATGAGCGACCTCCGCAGCTTCCTCCGGGCTTGGCGACGCCAGCCCCTGACCTTGCTCCTGATCTTGATGGCTCTGTCCTTTGGGACGGGGGCCAATACAGCCGTCTTCAGCGTCGTGCGCGCGGTCCTCTTCCGCTCCCTGCCGGGAAAAGACCCTGAGCGCCTGGTCAAGCTCTACACGACGACGGAACGGCGGATCGACGACCGTTCTCCGCTTTCGCTGCCGATCTTCCGCGACTATTCCTCCCAGAGCACCTCGTTCGCGGGGCTGGCGCTCTACCGGGACGAGATCCCGGTCAACGCCACGCTCGGCGCGGGGGACCCCCAGCGGCTGCGCGCCAGCGTGGTGAGCCTGAATTTCTTCCAGCTCCTGGGGATTCAGGCCGTCCTCGGGCACCTCTTCTCGCCGGCCGACGGGGCCGGCGGCGGCAGCGCGCCGCCGATCGTGGTGCTGGGGGACCGGCTCTGGCGCGACAGCTTCGGGGGAGACCCCCACGTCCTCGGGCGCAAGGTCCTGCTCAACGGCCGTGCTTTCGTCGTGGTCGGCGTGGCCCCGCCGGGCTTCTCGGGGGTGGATCTCGGCCGGGGCGGCGATCTCTGGCTGCCGCTCTTCTGGTATTCGCACGTGGCTCCGACGGCGAAAGGGCAGGAGGAGTACCGGTCGTCCTCCTTCTTCTCCACGGTGGCGCGGCTGCGGCCGGGGGTCTCGCGCGACGCGGCGCAGGCGGAGCTGAGCCTGATCGCGGCGCGGGTGGGGGCCGGCAAGGTGCTCACCAGCGGCGAGGAGGAGGGGTTCCAGGAGCCCTGGCCGTTGCTGTTGACGGCGGCGGAGACCGTACAGCCGGAGCTGAAGCGGATGTCCCTGCTCCTGCTCGGCTCGGTGCTCGTGGCGCTGATCGCCGCCAGCATCGACGTCGCCGGCCTGTTGCTGGCGAAGGCGGAGCGCGACCAGCGCCAGCTCGCCACGCGCATCGCGCTCGGCGCGTCGCGGCGGCGCATCCTGCGGCAGGTGGCCACCGAGGCGCTGATCTTCGTCACCCTGGGCGCGGTGGCCGGGCTGCTGGTCGCCGAGGGGGTGCTCCGCCTGCTGTTGCGCCTCTCGCCGGCCAAGATCCCCCTCCCCATTCACACCGGCGGGGAGATCCTCGATCTCCGGGTGCTCGCCTTCACCGGCGGCGTCGCGCTCCTGGCGGCGTTCATCGTCGGCCTGGCGCCGGCGTTCACGGCCCTGCGCACCCGGCCTGCCTCTGTGCTGAAGGGCGGCGTCGGCGTGCGGCGGGGCGGCCCCTGGAACCTCCCCTCGCAGAGCCTGCTGATGATCGTCCAGGTGGCGGCCTCCCTGGTCCTCCTGGTCGCCGCGGGCCTCCTGTCGCGCACGCTGCTCAACCTGAATGCCGTCGATCCCGGATTCGACGGCCGCCATGTGCTCTGCGCCTCGGTGGACCCGGCCCGGGAGGGGTACGGCAAGAGCGCCGGCGAGCAGGTGATCACCCGTCTGCTGGAGCGGGCCCGGGAGCTGCCGGGCGCGCGGGCGGCGGCGCTGAGCGCCAGCTCTCCGCTCCCGCCCTCCCACGCCATGTCCCTGCCCCTGGCGACCGGTCCGGACAACGGGCACGTCTGGGTAGGCCGCGGCATCGTCAGCCCGGAGTACTTCCGGGCGCTCGGCGTGTCGATCGTCGAAGGGCGCGATTTCGGCCCGCAGGACCGTCTGGGGTCTCCCCCCGTCGCCATCGTCAACCGCGCCTTCGCGAAGCTCTTCTGGCCCGGCCAGAAGGCGCTGGGCATGCGGCTGGCGAAGATCGGGCCCCAGAACGTGACCGTGGAGGTCGTCGGGGTGGTCAACGACCTCAGGAACCGGGGCCCCCGCGAAGAGCCCGGGCCCGTCCTCTTCCTGCCCCTCGCCCAGTTCTATCAGGCCTACCCATGGCAGCCGGACTCGACGGCCCTGTTGCTCTCCACCGCGGGTCCGCCGGAGCGCCTGCGGTCCGCTCTCGCCGCGATGGCGCGCGAGGTCGACCCCCGCCTGCCGCTCTTCCAGGTCGGCAGCCTCGACGGGCAGCTCGCCGCGCAGCAGGACGTCGAGAGGTTCTTCGCGTTCCTGTTCTTCTGCCAGGCCGCCCTCGCCGTCTGCCTGGTGGGCGTCGGGCTGCATGGGCTGGTGGCCTTCGTCGTCAACCGGCGGAGCCGTGAGCTGGCAGTGCGGATAGCGCTGGGAGCGCGCGGGCTGGATCTCCTGTTCCTGCTGGGCCGCCAGACGCTGCGTCCGGTGGCGATCGGCCTGCTCCTGGGCCTTCCCGCCGCCGTGCTCGCCTCCCGGTCCCTCTCGGCCCTGCTGTTCGGCGTCCATCCCGGCGACGCGGTGAGCCTGGCAGGCGCCATGGGTCTCCTGCTCCTGATCGCGGCCGTGGCGGCCTCGGGACCTCTGGCGCGCGCCCTCGCCGCGGATGTGACCGAGGTGCTCCGCATGGAGTGAGCCGCGCGG
>DASXJP010000603.1:0-2690 GCA_036497345.1 Thermoanaerobaculia bacterium | reverse complement strand
GCACCTCGAGCTTCGGGATCCCGTCCTTGTTGCGCTCGATCGACAGGGGGGCGTCGGCCCCCAGCGCCAGCCCGAAGTCGCCGGCGATGGCCCGCGCTGGCTCCGAGAGCAGCCAGTCGTGGATCTGCCGGCCGCTCTTCTGCATCTGCTCCCAGATCTTCCGGCGGTCCGTGGTCAGCGTCCAGTCGGGCTGGATCCGGCTCAGGCTCCTCACCCCGGGCAGCAGGTTGCGCAGCGCCTCCTCCTCCGCGCCCAGGGGTGAGGCCCAGCAGAGGCTCTCCGCCGACAGGCTGCGCACCCCCTGGGGGTAGATGCCGCGGCGCCGGAAGGCCTCGATCATGGCGACGCGGTACCCCCGGTCGTCGTCCGGCACGAGGTCGCGGTCGGCGGTGACCAGGGCCCGCAGGTAGTCGCCGAAATTGACGTCCACCGGCGGGCAGTGGTCGAGGGCGCGGATGCACATGGTGAGCACGTGGCTGGCGGTGGCCGCCGCCTCCCGCGCCAGCCGCTCGACCAGGTCCGGATGGATCTCCCCCTGCGGCAGCACGCCGGTGCCGGCGGTGGCGATGCGCAGCAGGTCGGTGATGCGCGACTTGTAGATGGTCAGGAAGGCGTCGAAGACCGCGGCCACCAGGATGGCGCCGCGGGTGTGGGGCTCCCTGGCCTTCTGCAGATCGGCCGGATCGGGCTTCCTGGGCGTCCATTCGCCCGTCTCCGGGTCTACCTGACCCAGGGCGTCGCGCAGAGCGCCGCGGTTGCCGAGCGCCTGGCCGAACTGCTGCGCGAGCTGGCCGAGCAGGTTCTGGCTCGCCAGGTCGCCGCGGGTGCGCCGGATCTGGTCGCGCAGCGCCGGCGCGAACGAGAAGTGCTGGAACAGGGCCACGATGTCCGCGAACCCCTCGTGGAGCGCCAGGGTGTCGGAGTTGGTCGGCTCGATGAACCGCCGGTGCAGGCCGTCGAGCAGGGCGTGGGTCGTCTCATGGGCCACCACGTCGTGCGACAGGCAGGTGAAGACCGTGCCGCCGGGGAGGTTGTGCCCCGGATCGCTGGTCGAGGCGGGGAAGTAGCCGAACAGCAGCGCCTTCTTCTGCGGGCTGTAGTAGGCGTTGGCGTCCCGCATCGCGTGCGGATAGATGCGCAGCCGCGGCACGAGCTGATACCCCTGCTCGGCGCCGGTCTGCGACCAGAGGACCCGCCGCCCGAGCGCGCGCTCGAAGTTGTGGATGGTGGTCATCGCCACCGCGTAGACCATCTGCTGGTGGAACTGCGGGTCCCCCTCGGCCGGATCGAGGCCGTCTTCCGCGAGAATGAGCCGATCGTTGAGATCGACCGGCGCGTAGCAGCAGCGGCTCGGGGGATCGACGTCCACCACCTCCAGGTACTCGCCGACCGGCCCCGGCTTCAGCTCCTCCCACGGCACCTGGAGGGTCATCTGGTTGATCACCGCCGTCTCGATCTGCCAGCCCAGGCTGGGATCGTAGGCGTAGACCCGCAGCTTGCGGAACGGAGGTGGGCGCCGCGCGGGCGGCTTGATGCGGGACGTCTCGTTGGGCATCGGCGGGCTTGGCTCCTTGCAGGGCTTTCCACTAAATTGCCACAAAGCGCCGGTTTCCGCAAATGAGAACGCCCCGGCCGGGGAACCGGACGGGGCGTTTTCGCTGATGGCGAAATCTCGATCAGCTCCGGCGCGACATCGCCGAGGCCCGCAGCAGGTAGTAGAGCAGGGTCATCAGCGTCGAGACCACGGCGGCCACGTAGGTCATCGCCGCCGCGTTCAGCACCTTGTCCATGCCCTCCCGCTCCTGCGGCAGCACGACCCCGGTCTCGACCGCCAGCCGCTTGGCCCGCGCCGTGGCGTCGAATTCCACCGGCAGGGTCACGATCTGGAACAGCAGCACGGCCGAGAACAGCAGGGCGCCGAAGTAGACCAGGTTGGCCGAGTGGAACAGCAGGCCGCCCAGCATCACGAAGTAGCCCGCCGAGGAGCCGAGGCTCGCCGTCGGCACCAGGGCCGAGCGCAGCCACAGCGGCTTGTACCCCTCGGCGTGCTGGATGGCGTGCCCCGCCTCGTGGCAGGCGACGCCCACCGCCGCCACCGAATTCGACGCGTAGGTGGCCTCGGAGAGGGCCAGCGTCCTGTTCGCCGGGTTGTAGTGGTCCGAGAGGAAGCCGTGGGTCGGCACCACCTGCACGTCCGGGATGCCGGCCCGGCGCAGCATCTCCTGGGCCGCCTGGGCCCCGGTCAGACCCCGCAGGGTCCGCACCCGGGAGTATTTCTTGAACGCCGAATGCGTGCGCCAACTCGCCCACAGCGAGAGGGCCAGCGCCGGCAGGATGAAGAGCAAATAGGTCGGATCGAAGAAGAGCATCGTTCTCTTTCACACCTCCAGCATTGACAACAGTGGAAGCAGATTTCGTAATTCCACCCCTCGCGACGGATTGATACAGTGAGCCCCGGAAGGAGGAGCCATGGGGAACGAAGCCAGGATCGCCATCGTCACCGGCGGCAGCCGGGGGATCGGCCGCGGGGTCGCCGAGGCCCTGCTCGGAGCATCCGTGATCGCTTAAGCCGCTGGTTTGAGCCCTGTTCGTTCAGGGAGTAGGCTTCGTTTCACGTTTGGATCGGGCGCTTCAGCAAGGAAAAAGTTCCGCAGGGGCCGCTCGCGAATTCGCGCCATGGCGGCGGGGTC
>DASXJP010000602.1:0-5561 GCA_036497345.1 Thermoanaerobaculia bacterium | reverse complement strand
CCCGGCGCTGGATGGCGTTGAACATCGTCGAGTCGACCAGCTTGATGATCGGCGACGTGTCGGCGGTGATGCGGTCGATCGACAGCACCTCCTCGCCGTCCTCGTCCTCCTGCACGAGCTGGATGCGGAAGTCCTCCGAGGCCTCGTCGAGCACGCGCTGGGCGCTCTCCGACTTCTGGAGGATCTCGTGGATCGCCGAGGGGAGCCCCACCTTGACCTCGACCGGCTGGCCGAGCAGCAGCTCCATCTCGTCGATCTTCACCACGTTCGACGGATCGGCCATCACCACCGCGAGCCGGCCGTCGAGCTGCGCCTCGGGGATGAAGCCGTAGCGCAGCATCAGCTCGAACGGCACGCGGCGGAAGAGGTCGTTGTCGATCCGGAAGTGCGTCATGTCGACGAACTCCAGACCATAGCGGGCGGCGAACGCCTCGGCGTCCCGCCGCTCCTGGGCGAGGCGCTCCCGGGCCTGCTCGAGGGTCTCCGCCTCGGGCTCCTTGACCGCCGTCCGGTTGCCGTTGATCACCGCCATCACCAAAGCTCCTTCGAATCCATCCACTTCAAAACGGCTCCCGGCCGCGCCGGATCGGCGCGAGCGGGAGCCTCCACCAGCAGAGCACAACACTTCACAACTTCGACGAACCGAGCATCGAGTACATCGGGAGGTAGATCGAGATCAGCAGGATGGCGATGATCAGGCCCATGAAGACCAACATCATCGGCTCCACCAGCGACAGCAGCCGCTGCATCCGGGTCTCGATCTGCTCGTCCAGAAAGTCCGCGACGCTGTTCAGCATCTCGTCCAGCGAGCCGGTCGCCTCGCCCACCTTCACCATGTCGATCGACATGTCGGTGAAGATCCCGCTCGTCTCCAGGGCCGCGTAGAAGGGCTTGCCCTCCCGCACCATCTGGATCGTGGGCGCGATCCTGCTGCGCACGTAGGCGTTGCCCACCGAGGCGATGCCGATCTCGAACGACGGCACCAGCGGGATGCCGCCCGAGAGCAACGTCGCCAGGGACCGGGAGAATTCCGACAGGGCGAACCGGTGCAGCACCGGCCCCAGGAACGGCGACCGCAGCTTCAGCCGGTCGAGCGCCAGCCGCCCCGGCTCGGTGCGCCCCCAGGAGCGCAGGGCGACGGCGCCCCCCACGATGGCGATCAGCATGAACACCCAGTTGGCGCTCATGAAATTCGACACCCCCAGCACGATCTTGGTGATCATCGGCAGGTCGGCGTCCAGCTCGCTGAAGAAGCCCATGAAGCGGGGGACCACGTAGATGGTCATCACGGCGATCATCACGCCCGACAGGCAGACCAGCACGGCCGGATAGGTCAGCGCCGAGAAGACCCGCCGGCGGGCGTCGAGCACCAGCTTCATGTAGCGCACGAAGCGCCGGATGACCAGCTCCAGCTCGCCGCTCTTCTCGCCCGCCTTGAGCGAGGAGGGGTAGAGCCGCGGGAACAGGTCGCCGTACTCGGCGAAGGCGTCCGAGAGGTCGGTGCCGCTCTTCACCTTGTCGCGCACCTCGGTGAGCACCGACCGGAAGGTACCCTGCTTCATGCGCTCGAGCATCAGCTCGAGGGCCTGGAGCAGCGGCAGGCCCGCCTTGAGCAGCGCCGCCAGCTCCTGATTGAACACCATGAACTCGTTCACCGGGATGCGCCCGCGGCGCCCGCCCCGCAGCAGCGCGGGCAGGCCGAGCTGCGGCGCCGCCCCGCGGCGCTTCACCTCGAACAGATGGTACCCGCGCTTGCCGAGGTCGCTGCGCAGGGCCGTCTCGTCGCTCGCCGTGAAGACCTCTTCCAGCACCCGGCCGTCCGGCGTCCCCACTCGACAGATGAAATGCATCGTTAGCCTTCCGCCTCCATCTCTATTTACGGGCCGTGGCGGCGGCGCCGCCCTCCCGCAGGGTCAGCACGACCATCATTGCCTCGGGGCTCGACTCGCTGCTGGTGATGCCCAGGCTGGTGGTGTGGTCGATCGGCATCATCACGTTGGCGGCCAGGAGCTCCGTCTCGCCCTTCCCCTCCTCGTGGCGGGTGATGCGGAAGTTGGAGAGCTTCACCTGCCGGTCCTGCGTCAGGCTGCCGAAGCGGAAGCTCACCTTGTAGTCCGGCCCCAGCTCGTAGACCACCCACTGCCCCTCGGCGCCGGAGAGCTGGGCCTGCGCCTGCGTCGCGAAGTTGTCGTAGGCGAACACGCCGCGCAGCCGCTTGGTGAGCTCCTCGGGCAGGTCCGAGCGCTGCACCTGCGGCGACACCGTGGCCCGGCTCGCCTTCACCACGTAGATCTCCAGCCGCAACAAGCGGGACGGATGGTCGTAGGCCCGCAGCGCCGGCATGATCTTCTGGACGGAGGTCAGGGTGTCGCGGATCACCAGGGTGTTGCCGCTCGGCTGCAGCTCCACCGTCCCCTTGGACGAAAGCAAAGGATAGACCAACACCACCGCCTCGCTCGCCCGCTGGTACTTGAACGTGTACGCCCGCGTGACCACGTCCCGCGGCCCCGGCGCGCTCTGCGGCGCCACCGGCAGGACCGGGACGATCAGGGCCAGAGCCCACAGGAAGCTCACCAGGGAGCGGCGCACGGGCGACACGGGGAGTCTCGGGATTCTACCCTGGGACGCGGACACGCGGGCGGCGGGGCCGCCGCGGAGCCCGGCGAAAGAGGAGGAATGAAGCATCCAGGCACCGATCAGACATCAAGCTTGTGATCCACGATCATGAACGCCGTGACGCCCTGGCCGTTCATCTGGTAGACGCGGGCGTCCGAGCCGTCCAGCGGCTCCAGCGTCGCCCCGCCGGCGGCGGGGAGCGGCTCGGCGGGCGCCACCAGGTCGGCCGCCGTCGGGACGGCGGGCGCCGGCCGCGGGGTCTTGTCCCAGCTCACCGACAGCGCGGCGGCGGCGAGCACCGCCGCCGCGGCCCACCGCCGCCAGCCGGCGAAGCGCTGGCGCGATTGCAGACGCCGGGCCGTGCGCATGACGGCCACCGCCTGGCGCATCGACTCGGCCTCCGCCCGCTCGTCCCCCGCGGTCATTTCCACGGCGGGCAGCCGGCGGAAGACCAGCAGGGGATCGGCGGCCACGGCCTCCCGGCGGCAACGGGGGCAGGCGTCGAGATGCGCCACCGCCTCCGCCCACCCGGCCGGCTCGGCGTCCGCGCCCTCCCGCAGGGCCACCAGGCGGGTCCAGTCGGAGCAGCTCATGGCGCCTCCTCCAGGGCCGCCCAGCTCCCGGCGTACTCGGGGTAGCGCTCCAGGAGCTCCTTGCGGAGATATTTGCGGGCGTTGAACAGGTGATTGCGCACCGTCGACTCCCGGCAGTCGAGGATCTCGGCCACCTCGGGGGAGGAGAGCCCCTCGATCTCGCGCAGCAGGAAGACCATGCGCTGCTTCTCGGAGAGACCGGCCGACAGGTCGCGGAAGATCGCGGCCACCTCCCACTGCTGGAGGCGGGAGAGGTCGCGGCTGGCGCGGCTGTCCGCCACCTGCAGCAGGTGCTGGCGCACCGGCTCGTGGCTGCGCTCGCGGCTCCGGCGCGACCGCAGGTGGTCGATCGCCAGGTTGCTCGCGATGCGGTAGACCCAGGTGTTCGGGCTCCAGCGGTCGTCGAACTTCTTGCGGCTCTCCCAGACCCGGAAGAAGGTCACCTGCACGACGTCGCGCGCCTCCTCCGGGTCGCCGAGGATGCGCTGGCAGAGCTGGAGCAGGGGCTTGGTCTTGCGCTCGATCAGCTCGTTGAGCGCCGCCTCCTCGCCGTCGCGGATCCCTATCAGGAGCTCGCGGTCGGAGACCTCGGCCCAGGGCGCGTGCTGGGGCACGGGCGTGTGTCGGCTGGTGTGGACGAGTCGGAGCATATCTGTCGGTTATACGGAGCAGGGTCGCCGGGCGTCTAGACCGGGGGCGGCCCCACAGGAACAAGCCATTATACTGCCGCGCGAGATGAGCTCGGTCTTTTGGGTATTTTATCAGCTCGCGGCCGGAATTGCCCTCCTCGCCGCCGGCCCGTTCCTGCTGGCCCGCCGGGGGAGCCACTACCTCCCCACCCTCTCCGGCCGGCTGGGACGGGCCCCGGGGCCGGAGGAGACGCCGGCCCCGGGGGCGCTCTGGCTCCACGCCGTCTCGGTGGGGGAGGTCGGCGTCGCCGCCGCCCTCGCCCGGGCCCTGCCGCCGGAGCTCCCCCTGCTGGTGACCACCGTCACCCCCACGGGACAGGCGCAGGCGCGCAAGGCCTTCGCCGGCCGCGCCGGAGTGGCCTACCTGCCGTTCGACCTCGGCTTCGCCGTCCGCCGCTTCTTCCGCCGCCACCAGCCGCGCGCCCTGATCCTGGTCGAGGGGGACTACTGGCCCCTGGTGCTGCGCGAGGCCCGCCGCCGCGGCCTCCCCATCGCCGTGGTCAACGGCCGGGTGGGAGACCGCGGCTTCCGCCGGATGCGCCGCCTGCGCCCCCTCCTCGGCCCCCTGTTCGCCGGCGTCGGCCGCTTCGGGGTGCAGAGCGGGGAGGATCGCGACCGCCTCGTGGCCCTGGGGGTAGACCCCGGCCGGGTGACCGTCACCGGCAACCTCAAGTACGAGCCCACCGAGCCGGCGCGCAGCCCTGAGCTCGAGGAGGCCCTGACCGCGCTGGCCGCCGGCCGGCCGCTCCTCCTCGCCGGGTCCACCATGGCCGGAGAGGAGGCGATGGTGCTCGACGCCTTCCAGGCGGCCGGCGGCGGGGACAGGGCGCTCCTCGTGCTCGCCCCCCGCCATCCCGAGCGCTGGAGCGAGGTGGACGCCCTCCTCCATTCCCGCGGGGAGAGCGCCGTCCGGCGGACCGCCCTGCCATTTCCGGAGGAGCAACCGGGCCGTCCGTCCGTGGTCCTCCTCGACAGCCTGGGGGAGCTCGCCGGCCTCTACCGCCTGGCCGCCGCCGCCTTCATCGGCGGCACCCTGGTGCCCACCGGCGGCCACAACCCCCTGGAGGCGGCCCGCTTCGGCGTGCCGCTGGCCGTGGGACCCTCGATGCACAACTTCCGCGAGATGGCCGCAGCCTTCGACCGCGCCGCCGCCTGGCGCCGGGTGCGGGATGCCGCGGAGCTCGGCGCCGTCTGGCGGGGTTGGCTGGAAGACCGGGAAAGCGGCCTCGCCACGGGGGAGCGCGCCTTGCGGCTGGTCGAGGAGAACCGGGGGGCCCTGGGCAGGACGGTGGAGATGTTGAAGGAGGCGGGCGTGGCATGAAGGCCCCCGCCCCTCCCTCCTCCCCCTGGCAGCTCCTCTACGGCGGCGCCCACCGTCTGCGTCGGCAGTGGTACCGCACCCGGGCCCGGCGGCTGCCGCGGCCGGTGGTGAGCGTGGGCAACCTCCACTGGGGGGGCTCCGGCAAGACGCCCCTGGTGGCCGCCATCGCCGCCCATCTGCGGGACCGCGGGGCGGCCGTCTGCATCCTCTCGCGCGGCTACGCCAGCCAGGGGCGGGGGGTGCGGGTGGTGAGCACGGGGGAGGGGCCGATCCTGGGCCCTCTGGTCGCCGGGGACGAGCCGGTGCTGCTCGCGGGGGAGCTTCCCGGAGTGGCCGTGGTCG
>DASXJP010000601.1:0-13671 GCA_036497345.1 Thermoanaerobaculia bacterium | reverse complement strand
CTGCTGAGGGATGCAACCGCCGAGGGGATCTCACGCGGCATTATGCGCTTCGCCCTCCCGGTTCGGATTCAGAGGGCTCTTCTCAAGAGCCGACAGGTATGCCGAGCGAATTTCCATCTCCAATCGAGAGCCACCCCGCGGCTGCTCGAAGGCGAACCGGCGCGCCAGTGCCGTGGCAATGCCGAGGGCTGTGACGGCCCCAACAACTGTGATCAGGAGAACCCAGGCGCTATATCTGCTCATGGTCCCCTTGATGATCTCCGGAGCCACCGTCGCGATCGCGGAAGTCAGGATGCCAAAGACAGCCAGAGAGAGCCCGACCCAGAGCCCTCGAGAGCTGTCCGCCTTTTGACTCGCCTTTGGGATGTCTTGTTCTGACATGTCGGTCTCGCACCTATCCAAATTACGATACAGCACTATGCTACGCCGGCTCCAGGTCCGCGTCAAGACCGAGCGAGAAGCCCCCTAGAAGCCCCCACCCCGCAGGGTGGAGCCAACCCTCCTGCCCGCTGCTACAGTGTGCCCACGATGCGGCGCTGGACGATTCGCCTGCTGATCCTCCTCGGGATCGTGGCCGTGGGGCTCGCCCTGCGGGCCACCGTGCTCGCTCCCAAGCCGATCGAGGTCACGGTGACCGAGGTCTCCCGCGGCCGGGTGGAGCAGACGGTCACCAACTCGCGGGCGGGGACGGTGAAGGCCCGCCGGCGGGCCCAGATCTCCCCCGAGGTGGGTGGCCGGGTGGTGGCGATCCCGTTCCGCGAGGGGGAGGCGTTCAAGAAGGGGGACGTCCTGCTGCGGCTCGATCCCAGCGTGCCGGACGCCCGCACCACCCTCTCCCAGCGCGAGCTCCAGACCGCCGAGCAGCAGCGCCAGCAGTCGTGCTTGTCCGCCGAGCGGGCCGCCCGCGAGCGCGACCGCCTGCAGAAGCTGGCCGCCCAGGGGATCATCTCGACCGATGCCTATGACCAGGCGCAGACCGCCGCCGCCAGCGCCGCCGCGGCCTGCCGCGCCGCCAAGGCCGGAGTCGAGCAGGCCCGCGCCTCCGTGGACCTGTCGGCCCGGCAAGGGGGGCAGTTGGTCATCCGCGCCCCCTTCGACGGCATCGTGGCCGACCTCTCGGCCGAGGTGGGCGAGTACACCACCCCCTCGCCGCCCGGCCTGCCCATTCCGCCGGTGATCGACGTCCTCGATCCGCGCTCGATCTACATCAGCGCCCCCATGGACGAGGTCGACTCCGCCCGCATCCACGCCGGACAGCCGGCGCGGATCACCATCGACGCCTACCCTGGCCGCCACTTCGCGGGGACCGTGCGGCGGGTCGCCCCCTACGTGCTCGACCGCGAGGAGCAGAACCGCACGGTGGAGATCGAGGTGGACCTCGCCGATCCCGGGCCGGTGAAGCTCCTGCCCGGCACCTCGGCCGACGTCGAGATCCTGCTCTCGGAGAAGGAGAACGTGCCGCGTATCCCCACCTCGGCCCTGATCGAGGGGGAGAAGGCGCTGGTGGACGACCACGGCGTGCTCGCCGAGCGCAAGGTCCAGATCGGCCTCAAGAACTGGGACTGGACCGAGATCGTCTCCGGCGTGGCGCCGGGGGACCTCCTCGTCACCTCGCTCGACCGGCCGGAGGTCAAGGCGGGCGCGAAGGTGAAGGCGATCAAGGCCGGCCGCCAGGGCTCCACCCCGTGATCCGCCTGGAGGGGGTCTCGCGCACCTATCAGCTCGGCGGCCAGCCGGTGCACGCCCTGGTGGACATCACCGAGCACGTGGCGCCGGGCGAGCACGTGGCCATCATGGGACCCTCGGGCTCCGGCAAATCGACCCTGCTCAACCTCCTCGGCTGCCTCGACCGCCCGGACGCCGGCAAATACTGGCTCGACGGCCGCGAGGTGGGGACGCTCTCCGACGAGGAGCTGACCGCGGTGCGGCGCGACCTGATCGGCTTCGTCTTCCAGTCCTTCCACCTGGTGCCACGGCTGACGGCGGCCGAGAACGTCGAGCTGCCGATGGTCTTCGCGGGCGTGGGCCGCGCCGAGCGGCGCCGGCGAGTGGAGGCGGCCCTGGCGGCGGTGGACCTCACCGGCCGGGCCGATCACCGCCCCGACCAGCTCTCCGGCGGCGAGCGCCAACGGGTGGCCCTGGCCCGCGCCACCGTCATGGGACCCCGCGTGCTGCTCGCCGACGAGCCCACGGGAAACCTCGACACCGCCTCCGGCCGCCAGATCCTGGATCTGCTGGACCGCATGAACGACGACGGCATCACTCTCGTGGTGGTCACCCACGACCCCTCGGTGGCCCGGCGCGCCGACCGCGTGATCATCCTCGTCGACGGCCGCATCGCCCGCCGGCTGCCGGGGGCGGAGATCACCGGCGCCCTGGATTTGCTGGCACCGGCGGGAGGGAGCACATGACCCCGCGCGACCTCCTCCGCTTCTGCTTCCAGGCCCTCTTCGGGCACCGGCTGCGGACCGCCCTCTCCCTGCTCGGCATGGCGATCGGGGTCGCCGCCGTGATCACCCTCACGGCGCTCGGCGAGGGGGCGCGGCGCTACGTGATCGACCAGTTCGCCAGCATCGGCTCGAACCTGCTGATCGTGGTGCCGGGGAAGACCGAGACCACCGGCATCCCGGGGCTCGCCACGTCCGCGAACGACCTCACGCTCAACGACGCCCAGGCCGTCGCGCGCGGCGTCCCCGAGGCCGTGCGGGTGTCGGCGCTGGTGGTCGGCACCGAATACGTGGCGCACGGAGCCCGGCGCCGGCAGGTGGCGGTCATCGGCACCACGCGCGAGATGTTGCACATCCGCAAGCTGGCCATGGCCCGCGGCGACTACCTCCCGGCGAGCGAGCTCCGCCGCGGCCAGCCGGTGGTGGTGCTGGGGGACAAGGTGGCCCGCGAGCTCTTCCCCGGCGAGGAGCCGGTGGGCCAGGTGGTGCGCATCGGCGCCTGGCGGATGCGGGTGATCGGCGTCATCACCCCCCGCGGCACCCAGCTCGGCATGAACATCGACGACACGGTGGCCGTGCCGGTGGCGACCGGCATGCGGATGTTCGACCGCCGGTCCCTCTTCCGCATCTTCGTGGAGGTACGGTCGAGCGCGGCCCTCGAGAGCGCCAAGCAACGGGTGGTGCGGCTCCTCAAGGAGCGCCACGGTGGCGAGGAGGACGTCACCGTGCTCACCCAGGATGCCGTCGTCTCCACCTTCTCGCAGATCCTCGGCGCCCTCACCCTGGCCCTGGGGGCCATCGCGGCCATCTCGCTGACCGTCGCCGGCATCGGCATCATGAACGTGATGCTGGTCTCGGTCTCGGAGCGGACCCGCGAGGTCGGCCTCCTGCGCGCCCTGGGCGTCCGCCGCCGGCAGGTGCTGGCCGTCTTCCTCGCCGAATCGGCGCTCCTCTCGGCCGCGGGCGGGCTCCTGGGGCTGGCCGCCGGCTTCGGAACGGTGCGTATCCTGGTGAAGATCTTCCCGGCCCTGCCGGCCAGCCCGCCGGTCTGGGCGGTGATCGCCGCCCTCACCCTCTCGCTCGCCGTGGGCCTCCTCTTCGGCCTGCTCCCCGCCCGCCGCGCCGCCCGGCTCGACCCCGTGGCCGCTCTGGCGGGAAGGTGATCCGATGCGCGACCTGATCCGCCTCGCCCTCGGCGCCGTCCTCAGCCACCGCCTGCGCTCGGGGCTCTCGATGCTGGGCATCGGCATCGGCATCGCCTCGGTGATCCTGCTCACCTCGATCGGCGAGGGGACGCGGCGCTACATGATCGGCCTGTTCACCCAGTTCGGCACCAACATGATGCAGATCACCCCAGGCAAATCCGAGACGATGGGGATCCCCGGCGTCCTCGGCGGCACCACCCACAAGGTGACGATCGACGACGCCCTCGCCCTCGAGCGGCTGCCCGGCGTCGAGGAGATCGTGCCGGTGGCGTTCGGCGCCGCCCGGGTCGAGGCCAACGGCCGGGGGCGGAGCGTCTTCATCTACGGCGTGACGCCCAACATCCCCAAGGCCTGGAAGTTCGACGTGCGGCAAGGAGCCTTCTGGCCGCCCGGAGACCCCAGCCGGGCGCTGCAGCTCGCCGTGCTGGGCCCCAAGCTCAAGCGCGAGCTGTTCGGCGAGGCCAACGCGCTCGGGCAGCTCGTGCGCATCGGCGGCACCCGCTTCCGGGTGATCGGCATCATGGCCTCCAAGGGGCAGTTCCTGGGCTTCGACATCGACGACGCCGCCTACGTGCCGGTGGCGAACGCGCTGAAGCTGTTCAACCTCAGCGAGCTCAACGAGATCGACATCACCTACGCGCACGCGGGGCTCTCCGGCCAGGTGGAGCGGGAGGTCCGCCGGGTGATGATGGAGCGCCACGGCGGCGAGGAGGACTTCACCGTCACCACCCAGGCGGCCATGCTCTCTGTGTTCGACAACGTGATGAGCATGATCACCCTGGCGGTGGGTGCCATCGCCGGCATCTCACTCCTGGTGGGAGCGATCGGCATCCTGACCATGATGTGGATCGCCGTCGGCGAGCGCACGGCTGAGATCGGCCTCGCCAGGGCCATCGGCGCCACCCGCCGGCAGATCCAGGTGCTCTTCCTGCTGGAAGCCGCGGCCCTCGCCACCGTGGGAGGCGCGCTCGGCGTGCTCACCGGGATGGGAATCGCCGCCCTGCTCCGCCTCGCCATCCCGGGCCTGCCCGTGCATACTCCTCTGCTCTTCGTGGCGCTGGCGGTGGGGGTGAGCGTGGGCACGGGGCTGCTCTCCGGGCTGTTGCCGGCCCGGAGGGCGGCGCGGCTCGATCCGATCGAAGCGCTGCGGGCGGAGTGAGGGCGGAGAGAGCAGGTCGCTTCATTCCAAATCCTGAGTCGGGGTCTTCCTTTAGAGAAGGGGTCGTTCCCTCCGGTATCTTTTTTCCGTCGCGGCGGGCAGGCTTGCAGAATCAAGCGTAAGGGCCAGTCGCTCAGTTGCCTATGCGGCATTCTGCATGACATTGACGCGAATACCACCCCCCCGATAGAATTGCCCTAAGCTAAAGCAATAGGAGAGCAGTGAGGCGCCTATCCCAAATTCAATAGCCTGTACGGTTAACGCTGCATGCGGGAAAGGAAATCGAGATGTTCCACAGGGCGAAAATCTTATGTGCTAGCATAGCCATCGCTTTTGGCTTCGCTTTACTATCAAATCAAAATGTAATCGCCGACGAAATTCTCAGAAACCAAGATGTATTAAAGATGATTTCGGCCGGCCTCAGCGAGGAAGTTATCGTAGCCAAGATTCGAGAGGCTCCTCAAGTAGATTTTCAACTCTCGATCGACGATCTCGTCGCCTTGCGCAAGGCCGGAGTGAGCGATCGAGTCGTGGGCGCTATGCTGGGACGCAGCCACCCGGCTGCTACAGTGCCCGGTTCCTCCAAAACCAATATCTCTCTTAAGACAGCCGAAGGTACGTTTCCCCTCAAAATGGGGACAGGGAAGGTGTCATCTGCAGGCTTTGGATGGACCTCCAATGTATTCATGAATTATCCCGATCTCCGGGCCTCAGTACGCACCCACGACAAACGCCCGACGTTACTCGTCACTTGCCCCTCTGCTCTTGAAGCAGGTCAATATTACTTCGCAATCTTTAATGTCGATAAGAGGAATGAAGTTCGATCTCTCAAGCTCGGGCAAGCTATTAGAAAGAACTCCACACCAGGAGGCCGTCTGGCACCGGATAAAGACTGGGTCCTCCCCTTCGATGTCCAAGAGGATAGCCCGGGGACTTGGCGCGTCACGTTAAAAAATGACCTTAAGCCCGGAGAGTACGGTTGGTATATCAACCTCCCCGACACGGATGATCCTTATTTCATCTTGAAACAACAACATAACTGCTTTGTGGGAGGCACCGCTTTCGACTTTGGAGTAGACTGAAAAACGCAGTGGCGCTCCAAGCGAGGAACATAAAGGACTGCAAGGACGACAAGGACAACAAAGACACGGAAGAAGAGCTGAGAGCGGTGCTTTCTTGTCCTTTTGGTCCTTGCAGTCCTTTATGTCCTTTACGTCCTTGAGAATTTCCCCTCGACCCCTTCCTGTCGCACAGGCTCCCAGACCTCTCGCCCCTTCTCAGGCTCACAAATCGAGCAGCCCGGCACCTTGGAGACGGAGGCGGAGCCCCCGCCCCCTGTCCAGAAAGGAGACCCCATCCCATGCACACCAGCCGCCGCCTGCTCCTCGCCCTCGCCCTGTGCCTGACCCTCGCCGCCACCTTCTTCGCCACCCCGCCGCGCGCACAGGCGGTCATCGGCCGCTGCGGCCACGAGTGGTTCTACTACAGCGACGCCACCCACACGACCGAAGTGGGGTACGAGGAGTATGACTGCAACTGCAACCACTATTTCTGGGGAGTCCACACGGTCTACAGCACCATCGATTCGCTCGGCTGCTAGGCGGCCTACGCGGCAGAAAACGCTCGGCGGAGGCGGTAGAGACGTCCCAGCCCGTTTCAGCACATCGCCCGCAGGCCACCGACGGCGGGACGTCTCCCTGCCGAGACCCATGCGTTTCCTATCGCATCGATCGGGTCGAGGCGTGCCCCGTCAAGGCGGGGAGGCTCGCCAGGGCATGCCCTCCGAAGAGACGTCCCGACGTTGGGGGCCTGCGAGCGATGTGCTGAAACGGGCTGGGAACGTCTCTACGACCTTCGCCGAAAGGTGGGCGCCGTTTCGCGGCTCACTCCTCCCACTTGAGGACGCCGTAGCGGCTGATCCGCACCTCCGGCGCCCAGAAGCCGCGCGGGAGCCCGGCTTTGCGCCGGAGGTGGTCCAGGAACTCGATGGGGTCCGGGAGCTGCTCCCAGACCTGCGGCAGGAAGGTGCTGCGGTTCTCCTCGCATTCGAAGATCACGCCATCCACCCCGGGGCGGAGGATCTGGATGGCCTCCGCCTCACAGGTGCAGGGGAGGGGCTCCGGGGCCGAGAGGAGCGAGACCTCCATCGAGATCTCCCGCAGCTCCTCGGGCTCCACAGACGGGAAGCGCGTGTCGTGGAAGGCCGAGGCCCGGGCGTTGAGCCAGACGTCGTCCAACAGGGAGCGGTAGGCCTGGATCGAGCCCACGCAGCCGCGCAGGTTTCCCCACCGCCGCAGGGTCACGAAGGTGGCACCCGGCTCGCGCAGCCAGGGATCGTCCCAGCCTTCCCGACCTTCTCCGAAGCCGAGCGCCTCGGAGAGGCTCTGGCGGGCGATCCGCAGCAGAATCCGGCCCCGCTCCGCCGTCCAGGGGCTCTCAAGCCCGGTCATAGAAGGCGAAGGCTCCATAGCCGACCACGCGGGAGGAGTCTCCCGCGGTGTCGGCCGAATTCCGTAGATCGAGGAGCTCGGGGACGAGATCGCGCCGCCGTGCCGCTTCCAGCAGGCCGTTGATGGGCACGGCGCCGCAGGCCTGGTGGGGCTCCAGGGGGCCTTCCAGGGCGAGGATGCGGTCCGCGGTCTCCCGGTCCGCCCGCTGCGCCGCCTCGTAGCCCTGGTAGTGCGACAGGTCGGAGCTGATGACGATCAGGGTCTCCGGCCCGCCCCACAGCCGCTCCAGCACCTCGGCCACCTCCTCGCCCGTGGCGGCTCCCGCCACCAGGGGGATGAGGTCGAATTCGCCGAGGAGGACCTGGAGGAACGGGATCTCCACCTCCAGCGAGTGCTCGCGCGCGTGGGCCTCGGGGATCAGCCGCACCTGCGGCAGCCGGATGGACGCCTGGGCCCCCTCGGGCTCCACCGCCACCTCGCCGAGAGGGGTGGCGAACCACGGGTCGCCCGGCAGCGCCAGCCCACGGATCGGCACGAAGTGGGCCGGCCCGATCAGCACCACCCGCTCGATGACGTCCGCATTGGCGGCGATAGCCCGGAACGCGCTGCCGGCGATCGGCCCCGAGTAGATATAGCCGGCGTGGGGCGCGATGATGGCCTTGGGAGCCCGCCGGCCCTCTCGCGGCGCTCCGTCGCGCAGGAAGCCCTCGACCATGCGGGTGAGCTCGCGGGGGTCGTCGGGGTAGAACGTGCCGGCGACGGCGGGGGGGCGGACGGTGGCCATAGGAACCAGGGTAGCAGAAGCCGGCGCGGAGCGCCCCCTGGACCGCCGGCGCCCCGACGCCCTCGCCGGCCCTCTAACCAGTTTCTTTACATGGGAAATCGATGATTCCGATCCCCATTCCTTGCGCGGCGAAGACGATCTGCGTCTGTTGGCGCGACCACTCGGCGTGGTAGGCGCTGAAGAGACCCCGGTCGGTCAAGGGACGGGGATCGGTTCCGTCGCTGTTCATGACCCAGATCGCCAATGGCGTGCTAGGCCCAGGATTCGGGAAGGGCCTCGTCGATTCGAACACGATCAGGTCACCCTTGGGCGACCAGTTTGGAGAGCGTCCCTGGATGAGGCTGAGGTTATCTCCCGGCTCGAGAAGGAAAGGTTTGCCAGGGGGCTCCACGACCCAGATCTGATTTTGAACCTGCTTGTACTCCCCCCAGTTGCCGGCGAAGGCGATCTTGGTACCATCGGGATTGACGCTCGGGCGACCGGCGCAGGGGTGGGGAGAGGTGGTCAAGACCTCCGCAGAATCGGGAGTCAGCTTGAAGAGCTCGGCCTGGGTGTTCGCCTGGTTGTAGCCGACGGCGACCAGCGCCTCGAGATCCCGGTACCAGGAGGGATAATACAGGTTCCAACCGATCGGTACCCGGCAATAGAGCGTGGCTCCACTGCCGTCGGGATGGACTGTCCAGATCTCTGTTTGGTTATAGGTGAATGCGATGTTGTCCGCATTCCACGACCAATCCGGGCGTGTGGCAGAGATGTCGGGGACCCCTTTTTGCGGATAGAGCAAATGCAGATCCGTACCGTCGGAGTTTATGACACAGAGGGCATTGTCAAGCCAGAAAACGACCTGTTTGCCGTCCGGCGAAAACGATGGCCAATCTCCGTATTGGCGGTGGATCCAGCGGATCGATGGAAAGTTGGACATGAGTCGTGATCCTCCTCTCTCGTTTGGTATGGATGATTCCTTTCCCTGGGCTCCGCAAGCCTCATGCCAGACGTGCCGCAGAGAGAGCCACCGCCAAGACGGCCAAGAACCCACCGTCCCGACGCTCTCCCCCACCGTCGGACGGTACCGTCCGACGGTCCATGGCAGAATGGGCTCGGACGAAGCTCCTCCCCCTCCCGCCTATACCTTACTGGCACTGCTGCGGCAAGCTCTGCAGGTCGGCGACCGACCAGGTGGCGGAGCAATTCGCCTTGTTACACTGTCCGCCCAGCGTCATTCCGCCGCCTGAGGTGACCTTGCACTGGCAGATCGCCGTCGGTACCTGCACCTTCTGGCCCTGATTGTTCGTGAGCGTGACCGTCTGGCCGGTGAGCATGCACTTCCCATCCATGCAGTCGGCGGAGTGCATGGAGCTCGGGCAATTCAGGACCTTGAAGCCGAAATCCGTGCTCAGCTTGTCCGAATACGTGGAGTACACCGTGTTGCCGCTCGGCTTGACCTTATCGCAGGGCTCATAGACAGAGAAGGACTTACCTTCGAAGAGGTAACAGTAGCCGCAGCTTCCGTCGTTCTTGTCGCACCGGCCACATTTGCCCGTCTTGGGATCACAGCTCGCAGCGATGCATAAAGCGTACTTGTGATGGCAAATATTGGGGTTTTTGGAGGGCTCAGCGGAAGGGGTCTGAGACAGGACAGCGTGGTGGACACCGAAGCATCCCAACAAGACAAGGACCAATCCGTGCTTTCTCATTTCAAACCTCCTGACGTCCGGGAGTGGCGGCATGCCCTTCCCGATCAATGATTCTGCGCGGACAAAGACGGCGCTAGCTGGTACTGCCGGCCAGGTAGGCAACGCAATTCATCAGGAATCTCAGGTTGTCACCAGACTCGATTTGCCCCCACGAAGGCTCGGGGGTGTCTTTGTTCCCTGTGATGCCGGAATGACCAATGACGATGATCTTGCCCTTGCCTAACGTATAGAGGACGGCAAAAGCGAGGTCCTTGGTGCTGTGTCCCAAACCACTCGTATCGGTGCTGCCCTCAGGAAGCGGGACGAGGACGGTGCCGCGGCCATGGCTCATCACCGACACAATGCCGCCGGAATCCCACGCCTCAACGGCCGCGACGCCGTCGATGATCGCGGGAGGCGCTCCCAGATTCGGGGCCATCGGGATCGCCCGGGGTTTCTGCCCTGGTGAAAGCGGGGGGATACTCAGGCCAATTACAGCGAAAACGGTGGTAATGCCGAGCGCCGCGGCCAGTTGGATATCGTAGATCGGCCAATAGATGGGAAAGTTGGGCGGTGTGGGAGTAAACGGAGGACTGGCGCTATGGTTGACAAACAGGAGGAGACTTCCACCCTCACGGATCCAAGTCTGCATGCCACTAAGGTCGCTGCTGTCGTAGGCGAAGCTCACACTTGGTGGAATTGCGGGTGGATATCCAGGGACGTCCATCTGCTGGCGCGTGGCGATGATCAGGACCTTGTTGTCTCCCAGTTGCCCGACGAGAGGTTTGCTGTAATCTGAGTACTTGATCGTGTATCCGGCCGCTGCGAGCGCCTTGGCCCACGTGGTCAGCCGATCTCCGGTTTCGTTCTGCACCTGGACCTGAGCGCCCAGGCTGTCAAACAGGATATTCATGCTCACAAGACACCTCCCGGCGCGTGTGCGCCCATGAAGTCGAACAGAAACGTATTAGCGCTGCGGGCAAGCCGTCGTCGGACACGGGTACTGCGCCTCATTGCTCGGGCATCCCGGAACCGAGGTCAGCACGGAGATTCCGAACGCGCACTGATAACCGCAGCTGTGCTGCCACTCCACCTCGGCCCACCAATCCGTCCCGGATTGGGTGTAGACCGCTCCGGGGAGCGAATCCTGGCCTGGTTTGAGCTGGGCGTAGCCGTAGTCCTCGACGAACAACCGCGCGCCGTCGATCGCTCCGCGCGTCCACAGGTCCGCCCCGGTGAACGGCTCGTAGAGATCCGCCATCTTCCCCATGGACGCGTGATTCCAGGCCAGCGGCACGATGTCGAACGGATTCCACAGGCGCCGGGTGGAGCTCCCGAGAGCCCGGTCGTAGTAGGCGGCGAAGTCGGCGTTGCCTGGGGAGGGGCCGGCGAGGGGGAACACCCTGATCCGGACGTTGCCGGTCAGAGTCTCTGACAACCACAGGGCGAGCACCGGCGCCAGCGCCCCGCCCAGGCTGTGGCCCGTGACGTCGAGAAGGAGCCCGGACGCAGGGGGACCGGATGAATATTGATTCACCTGGCTCTGGAGGAAGTCCGACAGATGCCTTTTCTTGACCGGTCCGCCTTCAGTGGTCTTGGTCTGCAGGATATGGAGGCCTTCAGAGATCGCCTTCGAGGTCTTCGGCAGGCCCGGCGGAGGGGCGGTGGGCCACGAGACCTGATCGAAGACGTCGAAATCCTCCACCAGCCAGTCGAGGATCGACGCGGCGTTGGTGCCGCGGACCACGACCACGAGGTGGGCAGGGTCGTTCCGGTCGCGCACCACGTACATCATGTTGTCATCCAACACGCCGAGGGAAAAATGGTAGACCGCGGGTCCCCAGGCCAATTCCCAGTGGCGGACGTCGACCTGATCCCAGAGCGCCTTCTCCATGCAGTGGTCGAGATGCTTTTCCACCCACTCGTCGGAGCCCACCAGCCCGTCTCCGAGGTAGGCGAGAAACGAGAGCGTGGCCATCTCACGCTGCTCCTGGGTGGGAGGCTGCGCCGGCGTGACCGGCGGACGTACGTAGGAGGAGCAGCCTGCCAGAAGACTGATGGCGCAGGCGAAAAGGGGAGCATGGAGGCGCATTGCAGAGATGCAAGCTGCGCCTCGATTCGGTAGCGTCGACCTGAGCGAGCTCATAGCGGGCCTCCTGATTTTGAAGAGCACACCTGCGTTTCTGTCATGCCGCCGCCTGGAGCCCGACCCGGAGCTCGCTTTCGGGCGACGGAGAAGGCAGCACGAAAGCGTTGCCCGCGATCTCCGATTCCGGCTCGGCGATCTCGGGAAAACGTTGCCCTACCAAGAGTTGGACGTCGAAGATCTCCTGCACGAGGCCATCGAAGCGCAGGGAGCCGACCGTCTTTCCGCTGCGGATGTCCAAGACCCAGACGCCGCAGAGCCTTTCCTGACAGCGGTCCGTCAACGGGAGGGCTCCGAAAGAATTCTTGCCACGGACCTGCGACAGGCCTACGAAGGCAAACGGTCCGGCAAAGGCCAGCCCGCGGGTAAAACCGGGGAGCTCCGCGACGGTGCTCACACGGCCCGTGGCGGGATCCACCGTCGCCACGGTGCCCCGCCCGGACTCCAGCACCCAGAGCTTGCCGGCGTACCAGCGCGGGGAATGCGGCATGGACAACCCCCGCGCCACGATCTCGCCCGAGGGAACTTCCATCAGCAGCCCCCCGTGAGCCTTGTTCTCGCGCCAACCCTGGGGAGCATCCGTCGCGCCGAAAGCGGTCACCCAGCGTACAGCCCCGTCCATGACGGCGAGACCGTTCAAATGACACCGGTCCTCAGGCGCCAGGGCCGTTACGAACGGCGGTTGCCAGCGAGGCACGAAGCTGTGCTCTCCATCGAGCCCGCAGAGGCAGGAGAAGCGGGTATTGACAATCCACAGACCATCCGCCGCGAAGGCGAGCTCATGGACATCGATCTGGCCCGTGAAGTGGCAGGCTCGGGGTAGGAAACACGCATCGTGAAGACCCGGCGGATCGAGCCGGGAGCCGATCTCCGTCTGGTCCTGATAGTCCCAGACCTGCCGCTGGACGCCGAGCGCGAGGCGGTGTGGCGCCACAGCGATCCCCATGGGGCGCGGGAAGGCCCGGAGATGAGTATTGATCTCTTCGCCGTCGAGCCGCACCACGATGACCCGGCCGCTCTGGTACGTGGAAATGAGCACCGAAGCCCCGAGCTCGCGCAGCACGTGCGGCAAGCCGGGAGTGTGATAACTGCGGAAAGCCTCGGGACCGGTCTCTTCCGAGGACGTAGGTTGCGATTCGCCCAGCTCCGGTTGCGATTCGAGCGCCATGATACCTCTCCTGGTCTAGCGTGTCGGACGACAGCTCATGCCGGTCCCGTCCAATGCGGAGCACCCGTGAAACACCCAATGCGTCATCCTGGCGTTTCCCCACCTCGTCCGGGACCGGCTGCATGCAAACGTACTGCGGGTAGCGAAGCCGCTAGGAGCCGGCAGTAGTAAGGATGTTGTAATAGAAGTAGTAGTAATTCTGCTGGTTGGGAGTCTGCTGCGAGGGTCCGATCGATATTCTTCCTTCCCTCCCATTGACTGTCGCATCGACTGTCCCGCTGATCTTGGCAGCGACCGTGGAGGGGTCGAAGTCGACGGGGCCGGCCGTGGTGATCGTCACCGGCCCGGGTCCCGAGGCGTTGAGGACAGTAGACTGCGCTTCGGTCGGCGATCCCTTTCCGTGAGCGGGTCCAAAGCTCAGGGTGAGATTCGGGATGCTCTGGGTCTCTTTTTGGAACACGACATCAGCGCTGACTGTCACGATTTGGTTACTGACGCTCGCGGACCAATTGGTGACGATCAGATAGTTGCCGGAGGAGGAAGAGGTATAGTAGCCGGAGGAGGCCTCCTTACCACCCGTGCTACCCGAGACGGCGGACTTTTTGACACCCTTTTGATTTCCGGCGGCGGTGACTGGTA
>DASXJP010000600.1:0-1606 GCA_036497345.1 Thermoanaerobaculia bacterium | reverse complement strand
GAAACGGCGGATTTTCCCGTCGAGTGGGCCGTGCTCGAAGCCCAGGCCGGCGATCCCGAGCGGCTGCTGGCCGTCCCCGCGGACACCAACCCCCTCGCCGGCAGCGCCGACGTGGAGATCCTCGCCAACGAGCCCGCCGGCCCTTTGAGCCTGCGCTGCCGCTTCGGCCTCTGGCTGGACGCCGCCCGTTTCGATCCGACCCGGCGCACGGGAGCCCTGGCGCCGGACGCCATCGCTCGCGCCCTGAAGACCCGGGCCGCCCTGGAGTCTGGAGATTCCGCCGCTTCGCCGCTCGCCTGGGAGGTGGACGTCGATCCCGAGTACGAGGACTGGACGCGCGAAGTCCTCATCCCCGCCCACGCCGCTCTCGCACCGCCGGCGTCTCGGGAGGAGCCGGCCGCGCCGTCGCCGGCCATTCCGTTCCGCCGGCGCTGGACCACCTTCGGGAATCCGTACGCCCTGGCCGCCTCGATCCTGTTGATGATCACTTTGGGCCTGGCCGGCGGGCTCCTCTGGCAGACGGGGAAGATCGCCGATCTGTCCGCGGGCCGGCAGCGCACCGAGGACGAGCTGCGCCGGGAGCGGGAGCGGCACGCGGGCGAGCTGCGGCAGACCGAGGAGGCGCACCGGCGCGAGATCGCCGAAAGGGACCGGCAGGCCGCGCAACGCGAGCAGGAAGACCGGAGCCGCATCGCCGACCTGGAAAAGCGCCTGGACAGCGCGGGCCACGTCCGGCCGCTGGTCAACGCCCCCTTCATCTCGCTCAGTCCGAAAGACCCGGAGAGGGGAGGAGAGCCTGAGTCCTATGCTCTCCCCCGGGACGCCACCTATCTCTTCCTCTTACTGGGCGTCACCGACCTCCGGTCCTTCCCCGAGTACCGCTTGGAGATCCTGAAGAAGGATACGGGCAAGCCCGTGTGGTCAAGCCGAGGCCTCCACAAGACCGGCCTCCTGGAGATCAGCGTGGCCCTCCCCCCCGACCTCCTGCCTCCTGGCGATTACCGGCTCCGGCTGTATGGGTTGAAGGAGGGCAGGGCGGAGCTCGCGGGAGAGTATGAGGTGCGGGTGGGGGACGCGACACCCTGATCAATCTGCATTCAACGAGAGCATGCTCCAAGCCCCGCAGGGGCGACGGCAGTATCAATGCAAAGGAATTGCCATCGCCCCAAACGGGGATTGAGAAAACCTATCTTTCGACCATCTCGGGCACATCCGAGCTTACTGGCATTGGGTGAGCATTAGGGATCGGTATTCGAAGTCCTCTACATCATCAGCGTTCATGAGGTAGATCTCGTGACATTTGTAGCTGGTCCTATCCGTCACCCATGTGATCTTGACCTTGATTCGACCAGTAAGGGTGAATCCAGCTTCCTGTGCGTCAATCTCGATCTCCTCAACTTCTCCAGCCCAATAACCTCTTCGCGGCGGCCCTGACACATCCTTTACCCATTTGCCGAGGAGCTTGGTTCCTTCGGCCTTGCCGATCCAGCGTATTTCCGCGAAGGTGGGCGATGCATCCGTGATCGCTTAAGGGGCCCTTTTTGCTGGAAGACGTGCTTGCAAAAGGCCATGAAGACGTGCTTTCCTCTTGTTGGTCGAGAACAAG
>DASXJP010000599.1:0-20461 GCA_036497345.1 Thermoanaerobaculia bacterium | reverse complement strand
CACCCGGCCGTCCAGGATCTGGCCGCGGGTGTAGGCGGCGTAGATCCCGGGCTGGCGGCGGAGGGCCTCGGCCGCGACCTCTTCGGCCTTCGCCGGCTCGACCCCCTTCTGCCGGAGGGCGTCGAGGTCGAGATAGAGATTGAATTCCGAGAGCGCCTTGAGCCATTCGCCGGGGCCGAAGGCCTTGTCGAGCGCCGCCTTCACGGCGTCGGTGAGAGCCTTCTCCTGATAGGCCCCCGCGGTGGGGAGGCCCGCTTCGGCCATCTCTTCCACCATCGGCGCCACCCCGTGGTCGGCGGTCACCACGATCGTGACGTTCTGGAGACCCCCGGGGACCGCCCTGCCCAGGAAACGGAAGAACCGGCTGAGCTGCCGGTCGGTCTGCGCGGTGACGTCGAGCACCTCGGGGCTGTCAGGCCCGAAGGAGTGGCCGATATAGTCGTTGGTCGAGAGATTGATCGCCAGGATGTCGGGGATGGCGTCCTGCCCCAGCTTCTCCCGCCGGATCAGCTCCTCGGCCGTCTCCAGCACGTACTCATTGGCGTATGGGGTGCTCTCGAACGCGGCGTAGAAGGCCTTGCCCGGCTTGTCCAGACCGCCGGTGATCGGGTGGGGGAACGCCTTCCCCAGGCCCGGACGCGGGTTGGCGAATTCGTTGTGGGGCGTCCAGAGCCGCTTCAGGGCCGCCGGCGGGACGGAGAGGTTCCACGTCTTGCCGAAGAAGGGGTCGATCTTCTTCGCCGCGTTCCAGCTCGTAACCCAGTCCGGCAACTGGCCGCTCTTGAAGTAGAAGCGGCTGGAGATCCAGGCGCTGGTCTCCTCGTCGAACCAGAGGACGCCGTCCGCCAGATGTCCGGCCATCAGCACGCCGGCGCGGTCCTTGAGGGCCAGCCCCCAGACCTTGCCCTGGCCGCCGGTCGCCATCTTCAGCTCGTCGCCCACGGTGCTGGTCCGCAGGGTGACGGGCGAGATCCCCCGTTTGCCGTCTGGATCGGGAGCGCCCACCAGCGGGCTCTTGGGATCCTGCACGCAGTAGCGCGCCGAGCTCATGTCGCGGTCGAACCACTCGTTGCCCACGATGCCGGTCTTGTAGGGCGGCGCGCCGGTGAAGTGGATCGAGTGGCCCGGGCCGGTGAACAGGGGGTAGTGATCGTGATGGGCGTCGGTGTGATACGCCCCGCGCTCCATGAGCCAACGGAACCCGCCCACGCCCCCCTTGTCCTCGGGAGGCAGGAAGAGGTCCTGGAAGCGCCTCAGATAGTCGGCGCGGAATTGGTCGATCGAGATGAGGACGACCAGCCGCGGCTTCATCGGCGCCGCGACGGCGGAGACGGCGAACAGGAGACAGACGATCGCGAGCGCGACCGGACGGAGCCTGCGAGTCATGTGACAGTGCCCTCCAGGAAGTTGAATCCGGCGGGGAAGGCTAGCACGGTCCGCCCTACCGCCGCCGCACCCGGAACGCCGCCACCGCCTGCGGCTTCTCCTCTTTGGGCAGCCCCTCGGCCATGCGGCGGATCGCCTTCTTCCAACTCGCCTGGCTGGTCCACTTCTTCGCCTCGATCGGCTCGGTCTCGAGCGCGCCCGCGGTCAGGCGCGCGGCGAGGTCGGGCCGCGGCTGGCCCTTGGCGTCCACGGCCACCGCCCGCCAGTCTGAAGCTTCGCGATAGATGGCCAGCAGGCCGAAGGTCTCCTCGTCGCCGGGGATCTGGAGGAGCGCCACCCGGCCGCGGGGGCCCTCTTCGAGCTCGGCGAGGATCCCCTCGACCAGCGGATGGCCGGAGGAGAAGAAGTCGAGCGTCTCCTCGTCCACGGCGCGCGCCCGGCTGAAGGTGCCGAGGAGCGTGGTGCCCAGCGGGACGCCGAAGAAGTGGTCCACCAGCGCCTCGTAGCCGTAGCCGATCAGCCAGGTGCGCTCGCCGCTCTGCGCCTCCACCTCGAAGCCGAAGCGCGAGGCGGCGCGCACCACCACGCTCTCGTTCAGGGCGTCGAGATCGGGCGGTACGCGGGCGAGGATCTCCGCCGCCATCTCCGGACGGTAAGGATCGCGGTGGAGCTCGTGATAGGCGGCCCGCCCCACCCGGTCGTGCGCCTCCTGGGCCTCCCGCAGCACCTGCTCGAAATCCGCGGGGCCGACCTCCTCCGGGCCCTCCACCGCGGCCGCCTCCACGGCGCGGGCCGCGTGGCGCAGCTCCCGTTCCAATCCGCCGAGCGGCGCGGTAAACAGGCCGATCCCCTCGTAGAGGCCGGCGACCGCGCGGCCGAAGCCGGACGGCGGGCGAAAGTAGACGATCTCGGTGGGGATCGTGCGGCCGATGCGGTCGAGCCGGCCGATCCGCTGCTCGACCACCCCCGGGTTCCACGGCAGATCGAAGAGCACCAGCCGGCGGCAGAACTGGAAGTTCCGCCCCTCGCCGCCCGCTTCGGTGGAGATCAGGATCGACGGCCCCTCGGGGAGCCGGAATTGGGCCACCTCGATGTCCCGCCGCTCGGGCGAAAGATCCTCGTGGAAGACGCCGGTGCGCCGCCCCTGCCGCTCGATCGCCCCCTTCAGCAGGTCGAGCGACTCGCGATGGGCCACGAAGACGAGCGTCTTCTCCGTGGGGCCGATCCAGCGGGAAGACTGCTCGACCAGCCAGCGCACCCGCGGGTCCTCGCGCTCGGCCTCGGCGGCGAGGGCGGCCGTCTCCTCGTCCTCGCGCTCCAGCACGGCGAGCAGGGCGGCGGGGGAGGCGAGGGCGCGGAAGACGCGCTCCGCCTTGCGCCGCCGGGCGAGCGCGTTCTCCGCCGGCCGGCTCCGCAGATGGCGCACCAGGCGGTCCGTCACCTCCCAGCCGCCGATCTCGATGGGCGAAGGCACGCGCGGCGGCAGGCCGCCGATGTCCACCCGCCGGGTGGAGCTGGTGCAGGGGGGGAGCGGCTCGCGGCGGGCCAGCCGCTCGTCGAACGACTCCTCTTCGGGGAATTCCTCCGGCCGCAGGAGCTGGAGCAGGCGGAAGAAGCCGTGGGCGTCGTCCTCCAGCGGCGTGGCGGTGAGCAGGAGGACGTGCCGGCCCAGGGCCGCGATGGGGGCGATCGCCCGGTATTCCTCGTTCCCCGGATGCCCCTTGGGACGCCGCAGATGGTGGGCCTCGTCGACCACCAGCAGGTCGATCCCCGCCGCGACCGCCTGCTCGGTGAGCCGCCGGCGCTTCGCCAGCGTGTCCAGCCCCACGATCGCCCGGCGGTGGACGTCGAACGGGTTGAACCCTTCGCCATAATCTTTCGCCACGTCGTCCAGCCGCTTCTCGTCGAGCAGCACGAAGACCTGGTGATACTTCCGCCAGAGCTCGCCGAGCCACTGGAGGGTGAGCGTCTCCGGCGCCACCACCAGCGTGCGCTCGGCGCGGCCGGTGTGGAGGAGGCGGTTGAGGATCAGGCAGGCCTCCACCGTCTTGCCCAGGCCCACCTCGTCCGCCAGCAGCCAGCGCACGGGATCGCTGTGGCAGGCGCGCTCGGCCGCGTAGAGCTGGTGGGGGAAGATCTGGATGCGCCCGCCCAGGAACGAGCCGAGCCCGCCGGCCTGGCGGATGCGCTGCAGCTTCAGGCCGTCCAGGCGGTTCGCGAAGTCCTCGAAGCCGTCCACCTGCCCGCGCGCCAGCCGCTCCACCGGGGAGACCTCGGCAGGCACGGGCCAGAGGAGGTCGAGATCGACCTCGCGGCCGTCCGCGAGCACGCACCGCCCCTCCTCGCACGACTCGACGACCACCAGCTCTCCCGTGGGCTCCAGCCGCGCCCGCCCTCCGGGAACGATCGCCAGCGGCACCAGGGCGTCCGTGCCCGCCGCGAAGCTGAGCTCCTGTCCGGCCTCCGGAAACTCGACCTTCAGGCTCCGCCCCTGGACGGCGACGATCCGTCCGGTGCCGAGCTCGGAGTGAAAACGATGGGTGACGCGGTCTCCGGGCTTCCACATGGAAGGGGGATTGTACGCTCCAGGGTCCGGAGGAAGAAGCTCTTATATGTGGACGTATAAGTGTGGTACAGTGAGAGTATTATGGGGCAAGTGACGCTTTATCTCGACAACGAGACGGAAGAGAAGATGAAAGAGGCGGCGAAAGCCGCAGGTATATCCCATAGCCGCTGGGTATCGGATTTGATCCGAGCGAAGACCGCGACGGAGTGGCCTGCGTCGATCGTGCAATTGGCGGGAGCCTGGGCTGAGGATGATTTCCCATCTCTCGAGGAGATCCGGGCTGGGCTTCCGCCGGACCTGCCCCGCGAGCCCTTCGACTGATGTACGTCCTTGATTCCAACTGCCTGATCCACTACTTCAAGAGACAGGGGAGGGTTGTCGAGAACTTTCTGGACATCGCACCCCAGGACATCTCCATCCCTGCCGTGGCGTTGTACGAATTGGAGACGGGGGTCGCAAAGTCCCGATTTCCCGAAAAAAGCCGCGCGCAGTTGGACGAGGTGGTTTCCAAGATCACTGTGCTTCCTTTCGGATTCCCAGAGGCCAAGGCCTCGGCCCAGATCCGCGCGAATCTGGAGGCACAGGGAAAGCTGATCGGCCCCATCGACATTCTGATCGCAGGCACTGTCCTGAGACATGGCGCGACACTCGTCACCCACAACACCAGAGAGTTCGGCCGGGTAGAAGGCCTCTCGTTGGTGGACTGGTACTAGCCCACGGTGCTCGGGACCAGCCATCTACGAAACTCTTCGTTGACAAGTACGACATCCTTCGTATATCCTCTCTTCCATGAGCGACGCCCCCCGACCGACCGACGCCGAGCTGGCGATCCTGCGCGTGCTCTGGCGCCGTGGCGCGAGCACCGTCAAGGACGTCCACGAGGAGCTCGCCCGCAGCAGCCCGACCGGCTACACCACGACCCTGAAGCAGCTCCAGATCATGGCGGAGAAGGGGCTGGTGACCCGCGACGAGTCCCAGCGGGCCCATCTCTACGTGGCCCGGTGCCCCGAGGAGCAGACGCAGACGCAGCTCGTGGGGGACCTGCTCGACCGGGCCTTCGACGGCTCGGCCGCCCGCCTGGTGCAGCGCGCTCTCTCCTCCCGGCCGGCGTCGCCGGAGGAGCTGGCGGAGATCCGTCAATGGCTGGATCAGCTCGAAGGAGAGACGAAATGAGCGCCATCGTCACCGCCCAGGCTCTGACGCATTTCCTCTGGCAGGGAGCGCTGGTGGGGCTCGCCGCCTGGATCGCCCTGTCCCTCCTGGAACGGGCGAAGGCGTCCACGCGCTACATGGTGGCCCTGGGGGCTCTCCTCCTGATGGCCGCGCTCCCCTTCGCGACCGCCTTCCGGCTGGCGGGGGATATTCCTCGTCCCGCGCCGGCCGCCGTCTCCGCCGCGCCCGCGGCGGCTCCGATCGTGAAAGCGCCCGCGGCCGCCGGCGGCCGCGCCACCGTGCGGACCTTCGGCGCCGCGCTGCTGCCGTGGATCTTCAACCTCTGGCTCGCGGGCGTGGCGGCGCTCTCCCTCGTTCACCTGGGGGGCTTCCGCCGGGTCCGGCATCTCTCGCGACAGGGCCGGCCGATGGCGGAGGCGCTGCAGGCCCTCGCCCGCGATCTCGGCCGCCGGTTGGGGGTCCGGCGCGCCGTGGCCCTGCTCGAATCCGCCGCGGTCTCCGTGCCGGCCACCGTGGGATGGCTGCGCCCGGTGGTGCTGGTGCCGGCGAGCGCCCTCACGGGCCTCACGCCGCGCCAGCTCGAGGCGATCCTCGCCCACGAGCTGGCCCACGTGCGGCGGCACGACTATCTGGTCAACCTGCTCCAGACCGCGGTCGAGACCCTGCTCTTCTATCACCCGGCGGTCTGGTGGGTGTCGGCCCAGGTGCGCCGCGAGCGGGAGAATTGCTGCGACGACCTGGCGGTGACCGTCTGCGGCGACCGGCTGGGCTACGCCCGGGCCCTGGTGGAGCTTGAAGGATTGCGGGCCGCCACGCCCCGGCTCGCCCTGGCGGCCTCCGGCGGCTCGCTCATCGGCCGCGTGCGGCGTCTGCTGGCGCCTCCGGGCCGCCCCTCCCGGCGGCCCTGGGCGGCGGGCCTCCTGGCCCTGGCGCTCCTGCCGGCCGGCGCCGTGGTCCAGACCGCCTGCTCCGGCACCACGGCGCGGCAGGCCCTGCACGGCAAGGAGCCTCACCAAACTCGGACCTGGAGCGTGGAGCGCCAGGGAGACAAGCTCCGGCTGAGCCTCGAGGTCCGTACCGTCCCGTGGAGCAAATGGACCTCCATGGACGACTACCCGCTGAGCGATCTCGCCGGTCTGAGCCCGGGGAAGGACGTGCGCTTCGAGCTGCGCCGGAGCGCCGGGACGGTCCGTCTCCAGGGGGATTACGACGGCCGGCGCGGCCACGGCACGTTCACCTTCGCCGGCGATCCGGCCTTCACCAAGGAGATCGGCGGCTCGCCGTCCGATCCGCGCCTGCTGGAGCTGGCGGTGTACGACATCCCGCTCTCCTACGTCCAGGAGATGCGGGAGCTGGGCTATGCCCGCCCCGCGCAATACCGGCGGCCACGGAATCTCCACGAAATGGTGCGGTGGCACTTCAAGGATCTCTTCGGGCATGGACATCCCTCGTCCCTCCAGCAACTGGAGGAATTCCACCACTTCGGCGTTACCCCCGAATTCGTGCGTGGCATCCAGGAGGCCGGCTACCGCGACATCTCCGCTTCCGATCTGGTGGAGCTCCACCTCCACGGCGTCGAGCCCGACTGGGTCCAGGGGGTGAGCGCGTCCGGCTACCGGCGCCTGCTCCCCTTCCAGCTCGTCGAGCTGCACCAGTACGGCATCTCCCCCGAGTGGCTCCGCGGCATGGTGCAGGCGGGCTATGGCAACGCGGCTCCGGACCAGCTCATCTCCATGCGCCAGCATGGGATCGACGGCGAATCCATCCGCCGGGCCGGGATCTCGGGCGGCCGCCCGTCGCCGGAGGAGCTGATCTCGATGCAGGCGCGGGGCAGGCTCGGCAGATAGCCCGTAACACTCCTCCCCTCCGGCGCGTGGAAGCGTCCGGAGGGAACGACCATGAAGATCAGGTTCGCCGCGGCCGGGCTGCTCGCCATCCTCGCAGCCCTGCCGCTCGCCGCGCAGCCGGCCGTCCCGGACGCGCCCAAGCCGTCCATCCTCATCCTCGGCACCGTCCACTTCGGAGGGTCCACCGCGGACCTCTTCTCCCCGTCGGTGCCGGACATCCTCACCGAGAAGCGGCGGCGCGAGCTGGCCGACGTGATCGCCGCGCTGAAGCGCTATCAGCCGACCAAGATCGCCGTCGAGGTCACCCCGGCGGGCATTGGCAAGCTCAACGCCAGCTACCAGGCCTACCTCAAGGACGAATACCAGCTCCAGGGGGACGAGATCGACCAGCTCGCCTTCCGCCTCGCCAGGGAGCTGGGGCACAAGCAGCTCTGGTCGGCGGATACCCGGATGGACATGGACTTCGACGCGGTCATGGCCGCCGCGGCGAAGAACGGGCAGCAACCGCTGATGGCGCAGGCGATGGAGGCGGGGAAGTCCGGCGTCCAGGAGATGAATCAGAAGCGTGACGCGGGCACGATCGGCGCGCTCTTCCGCTGGCTGAATTCCCCGGAGATGCTGGCGGCGAGCCACCGCCCCTATCTCTACCTGGCCCAGATCGGCTCGGCGGAGGACCCCAGGGGCGCCGAGGTGCTGGCCGGCTGGTACAAGCGGAACCTGCTGATCTACGGCAACCTGGTGCGGCTGATCGAGTCGCCCGGCGAGCGCATCCTGCTCCTCATCGGACAGGGGCACGCCAAGCTCCTCAGCGAGTACGTGGCCGAGTCGCCGAACCTGCGGCTCGCCGATCCGCTGCAATATCTCCCTTGATGATGGGTCCCCTGAGGATTCCGCGGTCCGGCCTTTCGGGGGAGCTCCGGGTTTATATGGGGAGACCCCCCGTCCTATATGGACGAGCCTCCGTCTTTTTGGGGAGACCCCTCGTCTTTTTTGGACGCGGGCTCGTCTTTTTGGGGAGACCCCTCGGCCATATAGGACGACCCCTCGTCCTATATAGACGGGCCTCCGTCCCTCTGGGGGGACCCCTCTCCCGTTTGTCTTGACCGTTCCCCGGGATTTCGGAGGAGAATGGCGCTTGAGCCGCCCTTCCCGGAGGAGACGCCATGAAAGCCGTCGGACTGTACAAGTACCTGCCCATCGACCACCCCGAAAGCCTGCTCGACGTCGAGGTCCCCAAGCCGGAGGCGCGCGGCCGGGACCTGCTGGTGCGGGTGCGGGCGGTGTCGGTCAATCCCGTGGACGTCAAGGTCCGCTCGCCCAAGGACAAGACCGAGACAAAGCCCAAGATCCTGGGCTGGGACGCCGCGGGCACGGTGGAGGCCGTGGGCGAGGAGGTCTCGCTGTTCAAGCCCGGCGACGAGGTCTACTACTCCGGGAACCTCAATCGGCCGGGGTGCGACGCCGAGGCTCACCTGGTCGACGAGCGGATCGTGGGCCACAAGCCGCGCAGCCTCTCGTTCGAGGAGGCCGCCGCCATGCCGCTCACCACGATCACCGCCTGGGAGGCGCTGTTCGACCGCATGGGCGCGCGCCCGCACCAGCTCGCCGAGCAGTCCGAGCAGAGCGTCCTCATCATTGGTGGCGCCGGGGGAGTCGGCTCGATCGCCATCCAGATCGCCAAGCAGGTGGCCGACCTGTGCGTCATCGCGACCGCCTCGCGCGAGGAGAGCGAGGCGTGGTGCCGCGAGCTGGGCGCCGACGAGGTGATCGACCACCGGGAGCCCCTGCCGCGCGAGCTGCAACGGATCGGCATGGGCGAGGTGGACTACATCCTGTGCTGCAACAGCCTGGAGACGTACGTGCCGGTCTTCGCCGAGGTGATCAAGCCGCAGGGGAAGATCTGCACCATCATCGGCGCCAAGGGGAATCAGCCGATCAACATCAACGCGTTGCAGGGGAAGAGCGCGACCTTCTGCTTCGAGCTGATGTTCACCCGGCCGATGTTCCAGACGCCGGACGTGGCTGCGCAGCACGACCTGCTGGAGGAGACCGGCCGCCTGCTGGACGAGGGGACGCTGCGCCACACCATGCGGGAGAATTTCGGTCCCCTCAACGCCGCCAACCTGCGCCGGGCGCATGCCGCGATCGAGGCGGGGCATACGATGGGCAAGGTGGTGCTGAGCGGGATCGGGTGAGCCCCGATTTGCTCCGGTCGCCGCACTCTTATTGAAGAGGAGCGCCGCTCCCGCTGCTCCCAATGGCTAGAACGGAGGAATCATCATGAACAAAGTCGACCTGATCCGTGCCTGGAAAGACCCCGTCTACCGCGCCCGCCTGAGCCGCGAGGAGATCGCCGGCCTGCCCGACCATCCGTCCGGGCTCCTCGAGCTGGACGAGGGGCTGCTGAGGGAGGTGGCGGGCGCCGCCATCCTCACGACCTACAAGACCTGCACCGCCTACACCGAGAACCAGGCGCGCGGGTGCTGCAAGTAGGTGTCCCCCGCCGGGCCGCTTGATCCTGCGGCCTGGAGCGCGCTCTCGCTCGCCGAGCGGGCCGCCGCACCACGCCCCGAGGGGACGGCGGCCCCCGAGCCGGACGAGCTGGCCCGCTTCCGTCTCGCGCAGTGGCGGGACCTCTCCCCGTTCCGGTCGGGCGACGCGCTCGCCCGCCGGCTGGCGGACGAAGGGCTGGACGAAACCTCCTTCGAGCGGTTGCTGGCCGAGCCCGCGGACGCGGTGGGGGCCCGCCTGCTCGGAATGCCGGAGTGGCTCTCGGAGCTGACCGAAGCCTTCGCCGCGCCACCGCGGACGGATGAGCCGCTCCCGCTGCCCCTTGGCCTGCGGGACGATCCGGTGGCCGGTTTCCTGGAGCTGGTCCGGCCGCTGATCGAGCGGGCGCGCGGCCGGCTTCGCGCCGGGATCGCGGCGGTCTGCCGCGAGGCGAGCCCGCCGTTCTCCCCCGCGGAGGCCGAGCGGCTGGCCACCGAGCCGCTCGCCTACCGCCTGCTGCCCGTGCTGGCGCGGACGCTGGTGCTGGAGCTGAACGTGGCGCGGGTCCAGGGCCTGCTGGCCGGCGACACGGCGGAGGAGCGCTTCGCCGCCTTCGTCGAGCGGCTGCGCCGGCCCGAGACCGCGCGCGAGATCCTGAGCGAATACCCGGTCCTCGCCCGGCTGGCCGCCGAGGAGCTGGACGCCTGGGTCGAGATCTCGCTGGAGCTTTTCGCCCGCCTCACCAGGGACTGGCCCGATCTCTTGGCAACCTTTTTTGGCGGCCGCGACCCGGGAGCGCTGACCGGATGCGACGGCGGCGCCGGCGACCGCCACCGCGGCGGCCGGTCGGTGCGCATCCTGGAATTCGCCTCCGGCGCGAAGCTCGTCTACAAGCCGCGGCCGATGGCCGCCGACGCCCATTTCCAGGAGCTCCTCGCCTGGGTCGAATCCCTGGAGGAGGACCTCTCCTTCCGCCGCCTGACCGTGCTCGACCGCGGCGACTACGGCTGGATGGAGCACGTGGCCGCGGCCGCGTGCGCCACCGAGGGGGAGGTCGCCCTCTACCACCGCCGCCTCGGCGGCCTGCTCGCCCTGCTCTATGCCCTGGAGGCCACGGACTGCCATTACGAGAACCTGATCGCGGCCGGCGACCAGCCGGTGGTGGTCGACCTCGAATCGCTGTTCCATCCGCGCTGGGAGACGACCGAGCCCGCGCGGCCGGACGAGCGGCTGGCGGGGGACGCGCTGGGGGAATCGGTGCTGCGCATCGGGCTCCTCCCGTTCCAGGTGGGAGAAGGGGAGGGAGCGGTCGATCTGAGCGGCGTGGCGTCCGTGGCGGGCCAGCCCAGCCCGCGGCCGGTGCTCCAGTGGCGCGGCGTCGGCACCGACGAGATGCGGGCCATCCGCGAGCGGGTCACCATGGAGGGGGCGAGCAACCGTCCGTCCCTCGACGGCCGGGAAATTCAAGCCGCGGAATTCACCGCGGAGATGGCGGCCGGCTTCTCCACGGTCTACCGGCTGCTGGCGGCGCACCGTGAGGAGCTCCTCGCCCGCCTCGACCGCTTCGCGGACGATCCCGTGCGGGCCGTGCTGCGGGCGACCCGGATCTACGGCCTGCTGCTCGCGGAGAGCTTCCATCCGGACGCGCTGCGCGACGCGCTCGATCGCGATCTGGTGTTCGACCGGCTCTGGATCGGCATCGACGATCAGCCGGTGGTGGCGCGGGCCATTCCCGCCGAGCACCGCGACCTGCGCGTCGGGGACGTCCCCGCCTTTCTGGCGCGCCCCTCTTCGCTCGACCTCTGGACCAGCCGGGGGGAGCGCATCGCGGGGTTCTTCCGCGAGCCCGCCCTCGTCACCGCCCGCCGGCGCATCGAGGGCCTGGGAGAGGAGGATCTGCGGCGCCAGCTCACGCTGCTCCGCCTCTCGCTGGGCACCCAGCTCCTCAACCGGGACGACGTGGGTTGGACCGGTTATCCGCCGGTCGATCCCGGTCCCCTCCTCGCGGTGGAAGAGCTGCGAGAGCGCGCCCTGGCCGGCGCCCGCGCGGTGGGGGAATGGCTCGAGCTCATGGCCCTCAGCGACGGCCGGCACGCCACCTGGATCGGCCTCGACTTCCGCGACCGCCTCTGGTCGCTGGTGCCGATGGCGGACGACCTCTACGCCGGCCTTCCCGGGGTGGCCCTCTTCCTCGGCGCTCTCGGCGCGGTCACGGGCGAGGCGCGCTGGGAGCGGCTGGCGCGGGCGGCCGTGGAGAGCCTGCTCGCCCGGTGGCGGAATCCCTCCGCCGCCACCGCGCCGCCGCTCTCGCTGGGCGCCTTCACCGGCTGGGGCGGGGTCCTCTACGCCCTGGCCCATCTGGGAGCGCTCTGGCGGGACCGCGATCTGCTGGCCGCGGCGGAGCCGGGGATCGCGCCCATCGCTTCCGGTCTCCAGGACGACGACGAGATCGACGTGGTGGGCGGCGCGGCCGGCGCCATTTTCGGTTTGCTCGCCCTGCATCGGGCTTCCGGGTCGCGCCGGGCGCTCGACGTGGCGGTCCAATGCGGCGAGCATCTGCTGGCGCGGTCGCGGCCGGCGGGATCGGGGCTGGGCTGGCTGACCCGGCTGGCGGCGGAGCGGCCGCAGATCGGCTTCTCGCACGGCAACGCGGGGATCGGCGCGGCGCTCGTGGAGCTGGGCGCGGCCACCGGGGATTCCCGCTTCCTCGCCGCGGGCCTGGACGGCTTCGCCTGGGAGCGGGACGCCTTCTGGCCCCAGTTGGAGAGCTGGCTGCGCGGCGGCGGGGAGACGCCGCCGCCGCTCGAAAGCACGGTGGCGATCGCCTGGTGCTACGGCGCGCCGGGGGTGGGGATCGCGCGGCTGCGGGCCCTCTCCCAGGCGCGGGATGCGGAGGAGCGGCGCGCCCTGCGGACCGAGGTGGAGGAGGCCGCGCGGAAGACCCTCGACCGCGGCTTCGGCGAGAACCACTGCCTCTGCCACGGCGATCTGGGGAACCTCGATTTCCTCCTCCAGGCGCGCGAGGCCCTGGGCGATCCCGGGCTGGACGCCGCCACCGACCGCCAGGCGCGGGCCGTGCTCGCCGGCATCGCGCGCGACGGCTGGCTCTGCGGCACGCGCGGCAGCGTCGAATCCTCAGGGCTGATGAACGGCATCGCCGGCATCGGCTACGGCCTCCTGCGCCTCGCCGATCCCGTCCGGGTCCCCTCGGTGCTGGCCCTGGCGCCGCCTACCCCCGCGGTCCCCGGATCTTCTCCCCGTACCTGAGCGGCTGGCCCGTCTCCCACGGCCGGTACTCGTTGCAGAAATCGATGCGCTCGCCGAGCGGCGGATGGTCGGAGCGCATCATCTTGATGAAGAGGCCGGGCCGCGGATTGCTCAGGTTCTCCTGCTGGAGCTTGACGAACGCGGTGGCGCAGTCGTGATTGTCGCGCGTGATCTCCAGGCCGAAGCGGTCCGCCTCGTGCTCGACGTGCCGGCCGAAGGCCAGGACGGCGGGGGATATCACCAGGGAAATGATGCCGAACAGCAACCCCATCAGTGGCAGGGAGGCCACGTCGGCCAGCTCGGCGAAGCCGAAGCGGTCGCGGTAGCGGGCGATCAGCTCGCCCGCCGTGAGGTGGATCACCCAGGCGCCGAACAGGGCCAGGGCGGTCCCCATGAGGATGAGCTGCCAGGTGTGGCCGAGCACGTAGTGGCCCATCTCGTGGCCCATGACGTACAGCACCTCGGGCGGCGCGAGCTTGGCCAGGGTGGTGTCCCAGAGGACGATCCGCTTGGAGCCTCCGAAGCCGGTCACGTAGGCGTTGACCGTCTTGGTGTCGACGCTCTTGTTCACCTCGTAGACCCGGCTCCCCTCGATCTCCGCTCGGTCGGCGAGGGCCAGGATCTGGCTCTCCAGGGCCTTGTTCTTCATCGGGCCGAACTGGTTGAACAGAGGCTCGATCCAGAGCGGAGCGATGAACAGGAGCAGGGTCAGCAGGGGGAACGCGGTGAGGCCCGAATAGAGCCACCAGCGCCGGGGGCTCTTGCGCAGCAGCAGGTAGGGGATCCACAGCAGCAAGGCGACGAAGACGCAGCCGACGAACAGCCCCTTGATGTGGTCGGTCCACCACTTGGCCGCGGTCTGGTCCGAAAGCCCGTAGGCGTGCGGGCGGACGAAGCCCTCGTAGTAGTCGAGCGGCAGGGAGAGGACGGCCATCACGAGGATGAACAGGATGCCGTAGACCGCGACGGTGAAGAACCAGTTGCGGCCGATCCCGCGGGCGGCGTCGCGCATCCGGGCCGAGAATCCGGTGAGCAGGAGCAGGGCCGGCACCAGCAGGCCCCAGAGGGTGCCGATCGCCCACAGGAAGTTGCCGGTCCGGTAATACCGCATCGCCTTCTCGCTCGCCGGCGGCACCGGCACCGGCGCGCTGGACGCCTGAGCCACGGCGCCGGCCGGAGATGCCTGCTGTGCGTGGGAGAGGGCGGGAAGAAGGGCGAAGGCCAGGATCAGGACGGCAAGGACGGCTCTGCGCATCGGTCTCTCTCCTGTGGCGATGACGGCAGAGAGAGTACGCCAGAACGGAGCCGGAGTTGCGTGGATTCAGATCTCGAAGGGGAAGTCCGTTCCCTTGCCGCGCGCCTTGCGCCGCAGCAGCGCCTCCAGGTGCATCATCGTCTCCTCGCCCAGCACGGCCTCGCCGCACTCGGGGCAGACGTCCGCCGGCACGCCGTGGATGACGAAGGTCCGCTCCTGGTAGATCACCGCGTGACTGATCGCCCGCGCCTCGTGCTCGCCGCTGCATCCCGGGGTGTGACATCTCATCGCGTCGTCTCCTTTCGCTACCGTACCGTATCCAGAAACAAGAACCTCGCGGAAAGGCGATGCAATTCCGGGACCCGGCGATCCCATAAGATTGCCGCCGTGACCGTGCCCTCCATATCCCGAATCCCGCCCCCATGGCGCCTGCGGGGGAGCGGCTACGTCTTCCTCTTCACCTTCGAGCCGTGGTTTCTGCGGAACGGAGGGTTCTTACCACCCGAGCTGGTCGGCGAGCATTTCGAGGCCCAGCTCGGGGCCCTGATGCTCGTCGAGTACCGGAAGTCGCCGGTCGGCCCCTACCGCGAGCTGCTGTTCGCGGCCGGCCGGAACCCGCGCTGGCGGCACCACCTTTTCTCGATCACCCGCATCTACGTCTCGACCGCGGCGAGCGCCGTCAGCGGCCGGGAGAATTGGGCGATCCCCAAACAGACCGCCGAATTCGAGGTCATCAAAGAGCAGGAGGCCGAGCGCGTGATCGTCCAGCGCGACCGCCTCGCCGACGTGGACCTCACCGTGGCGCCGGGCCGCGGCCTGCCGGTCCCGGCCCTGGGATTCCTGGCGCCTCCCTCCTGGCGGACGATCGTGCAGTTCCGGGACGGTCAGGCTTTGGCGACGCGGCTGAGCGGTCGGGGGGTGCTCCGGCCCGCAAGATTGTTGGATTTCCGTACGATGCCCAAGGCATTCCCCGACTTGAGCGAGGGGAAGCTGGTGGGAGGTTTTTTTATCAAGGATTTTTGGCTGCGGTTTCCGGGAGCTCGGGTGACCCAGGGTTAAGTGCCCTCTGAGCGTCCTGCCCTTCGAGGCCTCACCCCCTGGCCCCCTCTCCACTTCGTGGAGAGGGGGAACCTTCCACAAAAGCTGGTGCCATGGGCCCTCCCTCTCCACGAAGTGGAGAGGGACCGAGGGTGAGGCTTCGGAGGGCAGGCGGCCTCAGCCGGCAAGAGAGGCTCAAGCCTGCACCCCCGCCCGCTCCAGAAGCATCCTGAAATCCGTGCCCACCGGCAACGTTCCGAAGGCCCGGCCGCCGTCCCCGGCGAGGCGGCTGGCGCAGAAGGCGTCCGCCACCTCGGGCGGGGCGTGGCGCACCAGCAGCGAGCCCTGGAGGGCCAGCGCCAGGCGCTCCACCAGGCGGCGAGCCCGCGGCTCCAGATCCTCGGATCTCGCGAGCTGAGCCTGGAGCTCGTTGACGTAGAGGTCCAGCCGGTGGTCGCCCCCGCGGGCCTGGCGGATCTCGGCGAGCAGCGCCCGGAGCGATTCGGGGCTCTTCTGGATCGCCCGCAGCACGTCCAGGCACTGGACGTTGCCCGATCCCTCCCAGATCGAGTTGAGCGGCGCCTCGCGGTAGAGCCGCGCCATCCCCCATTCCTCCACATAACCGTTCCCGCCCAGGCACTCCAGGGCCTCGGCGGCGTGCACGGGCGCCCGCTTGCAGACCCAGTACTTGAGCACGGCCGTGGCCAGCCGCCTGAGCTGCGTCTCCTCGCCGTCGTAGGCGCGGGCGAGGCGCATCATGGCCGTGGTGGCGGCCTCGGACTCCAGAGCCAGATCGGCCAGAACGTTGCGCATCAGCGGCTGATCGATCAGCAGCTTGCCGAAGGCCTTGCGGTGGGCGGCGTGATGGATCGCCAGCGCCGTCCCACGGCGCAGGCCCGCGGCGGCGCCGATCACGCAGTCGAGCCGCGTGTGATTCACCATCTCCAGGATGGTCTGTACCCCCCGCCCCTCCTCGCCGATCCGGCGGGCCCAGGCGGCGCGGAATTCCACCTCGCTCGACGCGTTCGAGCGGTTGCCGAGCTTGTCCTTGAGCCGCTGGATGTGGAAGGCGTTCCGCTCGCCGTCGGGCGTGAAGCGGGGGAGGAGGAAGCACGACAGCCCCGACTCGGTCTGCGCGAGCATGAGGAACGCATCCGACATCGGCGCCGAGCAGAACCACTTGTGGCCGGTGAGCCGCCACGTGCCGTCGGGCGCCTCGCGCGCGATGGTGGTGTTGGCGCGCACGTCGGAGCCGCCCTGGCGCTCGGTCATCGCCATGCCGCAGATCGCACCGGACTTCAGCTCCGACGGGATCAGCCGCTTGTCGTAGGACAGCGACGTGAGCCGCGGCTCCCACTCGGCCGCCACGTCGGGCTGCTTGCGCAGCGCCGGAATGGCGGCGTAGGTCATCGAGATCGGGCAGCCGTGACCGGACTCGAGCGCGCTGCCGGTGAGCATGATCGCGGCCCGGGCGGCGTGCGCGCCGGGGCGCTTCTCGATCCACGGCAGCGCGTGCGTGCCATGGCGGACCGAGAGGTCCATCAGCCAGTGCCAGGCGGGGTGGAACTCCACCTCGTCGATCCGGTTGCCGTAGCGGTCGTGCGTGCGGAGGATCGGCGGGTTCTCGTTCGCCAGGCGGCCCCACTCGATCGGCTCGCCGCCGGCTTCCTCGCCCATCGCCACGAGCCGGTCCTCGGCCCAGGCCGCGCCCTCGCGGCGCGCCGCCTCCACGAGCGGCCTGTTCTCGAGGTAGAGGTTGTAGCCCTCGAGCGGGGGAGCCTGATTGAAGACCTCGCGCGTCGGGTCGTGGGTGCCGTGCTCAATCGTTGCCATGGGTCCTCACAAGGTCGCAGGTCGCAGGTCGCGGGTCGCGGGAATCGCGTTCATGCAGAAGTTCACGAGAGTTGCCACAAGCGCTTCGTGGTCGTCCCCGCCGTCCGAAAGCGGGCCGACGAGCGCCTCGCCGAGCGCACCGACGATGGCGGCGCCGGCGGTGCGAGCGTCCTGGGGCGGAAGCTCGCCGCGCTCGATGCCCTGTTCGATCGCGCGGGCGAAGACGTCGCGGTAGCCGCGCCGAAAGGCGAGGCGCTCCGCTTCGACCGCCGGGTCGACCGGCTCGGCGAGCAGCGCGTAGGCCTGCGTGGGCCCGGCCAGCGCGCGGCGGGCGAACGTCTCGGCCGCGGCGGCCACGCGCTCGCGGGCATTGCGTCCGTCGTCGGCGGTCGCACGGTCGACCGCGGCGAGCTCGGGCGCGGCGGCGCGGCGGAAGACCTCCGCGGCAAGGTCGGCCTTCGAGTCGAAGTGGCGATAGACGCTGCCGGTGGCCACGCCGGCCCGCGTGGCGATCTCCTGCACGCCCGCCGACGCGTATCCGCCCTCACGCAGCTGCTCGAGCGCCGCCGCGACGATGCGCTCGCGGTTCTGCGCCCTGCGGGCCTCGGTGCGCTCGGTGTGCCGGTATGGCATGCAGGAAGAAGTGAACCACGATTCAGCCCTTTGTTCAAGGGAGCGGCACGTCGAGGCGCGTCCGCTCCGCGGTGGCCGAGCCCGTGCCGGGATCGATCGAGATGAGGTCGACCGCGAGCGGCGTGAACTGCGGCCGCAGCGAATACAGGACCCGCGCCAGGCTCAGGTCGCTGGTGTCGGTGAAGTTGGTGGGGCCGCCTGCCCCGATCGTGCCGCCGTTCACGACGGTCACGTTCGGGTAGCGGTCGAGCTCCGTCTTGTGCGTGTGGCCCACGAGGAACACCAGCTGGTCGGCGGGCGGGTTCTGGCGCAGCTCGTCGAGCGCGTGCTTGGCCAGCGCCGGCTCGTGGACCATCACGATGTCGATCTTCCCGACCAGCGGGCGGAGCCAGTTCCAGAACGCCTCCTGCTGACCCGGCGACGGGTTCGGGTTGCCCGACGCCTGGTAGTGGCGCGCGCGGAAGCGCATGAACGGGTCGCTGTAGCCCGCCACGCGCAGGCCCGCGACCTTCACGATCTTCGGGCCGAACCGGCCGTCGGGGAGAAGGCGCCCGTTCTGGGTCAGCACGATCCCGCCCTCGGCGGCCAGCTGGCGCATGAGCACGTCGGAGTCGTGGTTGCCGGTGACGAAGACGAACGGGTTGCCGTCGTGCACGACGCGGCGCACGAGCCGCGTCTCGAACGGCGAGCCGCTGTCGGTGAGGTCGCCGGGGAAGAACAGCGGGCCGCCGCCCGCGGCGTTGTCGAGCGCGGGCAGCGCCAGCAGGTTGTTGTGCAGGTCCGACGCCAGCGTGAAGCGGGGAACGGCGCCGAGCGGCCGCCGGCGCGCCGGCCCCTGCACCAGTCGCGCCACGCCCACGAGCTGCGCGTTCAGCTCCTCGTCGAGCACCTGGCTCGAGTCGTTCGCCTGCTCGATCGCCTGTAGCGCCTTCGGCACCTCGGGGCCGTGCGCGTAGTACTCGGGATGCTCGATCTGCCCGCGCGGCGGCAGCAGCAGCGCGACGAGCACCGCGCCCACCACGGCGGTGCCGATGGCCACCGGCAGCGTCAGCCGCAGCCGCGGCCCCGTGCGCGCCCGCACGGCGAAGGCGGCAAGCACCCCGATCGCGAGTTCGGCCAGCAGGATGATCACGATGAGGGTGCGGATGTACGACGCCACGCCGTTGCGCGCCTCGTGGCGCACGGCGTTCACGTCGACGGACTGGCCGCCGGCGAGGCGCGCCACGGCCTCGCGGTTCACGGCCCGGACCTCCGCCTTCAGCCGCACCGGCAGCCGTACCACCGGGAAGCGGACGCCCCAATCCACGATCGGCACGTAGATGTCGAGCGCACCATGGTGGAACGAGTCCACCGACAGCGAGATCGTCCCGATCGACAGCGACCGGTCGGCGCTGTAGGTGCCCATCGCGATGACGCCCCCCGTGAGCGTTGCGAACACCACCAGCAGGAGCGCTACCGCTGTTCGAGCGGTCGTCATGCTGCGAACGGTACGGCGCGCCATTTGTCCGCAACGTGTGTTGCCATCCTGTGATGCCCCCCGCGATGAAGGTCCTGCCTGCGCTCGCAGCCCTCGTGCTCCTCGCCCTGGCGCCGTCGGCCTCGGCCAAGGTGCCGCCACAGTTCATGGGGGTGAACTGGGACAGCGCCATCTCCCAGGCGCCCACCGGCGTTCAGAGCGCCCAGTTTCCGCGGATGGCGTCCGCCGGGGTCGAGACCGTGCGCACGGCGTTCCTGTGGGCGGCCGCGCAGCCGGAGGAGAACGGGCCGGTGGACCTGACCGCGACTGACGCATTTGTCGGACAGGCCGCCGCCCGCCACATCGAGGTCTTCCCGCACGTCATCACGGCGCCCGATTGGGCGCGGCTGACCGCGGCGCCGATGTCGCCGCCCAGCGACCCCCAGCTCTTCGTGTCCTATGTGCGCACGTTGGTGTCCCGTTACGGGCCCGACGGAACCTTCTGGGCAGCTCATCCCGAGCTTCCGAAAGTCCCGATCCGCTACTGGCAGTTCTGGAACGAGCCGCACCTGCCGTTCCAGTGGGACCTGCCGAAGTCGCAACAGAAGTACTGGCCGAGGACGTACGTGGCCCAGCTCAAGGTCTTCTACCAGGCGGTCAAGGCGCAGGACCCGAACGCAAAGGTCGTCCTGGCGGGGCTTGCGAACACCTCGTGGCGGTACCTCGCCGCCCTCTACAAGGCAGGCGCCGCGGGCAACTTCGACGTCGCGGCCATCCACCCGTACACGAGCAGGCCGAGCGGCGTGGTGCGGCTGCTGTCGAAGTTCCGCGCCGTGATGAGGCAAAACCACGACGCGCGAACGCCCGCGTGGGTGACCGAGCTCGGGTTGCCGGCCTCGAAGGGACGCGCCCACTCGAGCAACACGCTGCAGACCACCCCGAGCGGTATGGCGAGCTACCTGACCGGCGCGTACGTGAAGCTGCGGCGGCTGGTGCCGCGCGTCTACTGGTACACGTGGGCGTCCGAGTACCGCGGCGACATCTTCCGTTTCACCGGCCTGTTCCGCTACCGCGGAGGCACGCGCCAGCCGGTGACGCAGCCCGCGTACAGGGCTTATGTGAAGATCGCCAGGCAACTGGAAGGCGGATAAGGAGGAGAGGGAGTTGAGAGGGAAACTGGGTATCGCCGCCGCATGCGCGGTGGCGCTTGGAGCAGTGCCCGCGGCCGCCTCGGCCGCGAAGTTCAAGTACGGGGTGACCTCCGCAGAGGCCACGTCGAGCACCATCGTGTTGTGGACGCGCGCGCCGAAGACCGGCAAGGTCGTGGTCGAGGTGGCGCCGAACAAGCGGTTCGCGGCCAAGCAGACCAAGCGCAAGAGCCAGAAGGCGACGGGGTCGAACGACGGGACCGTCCGAATCAGGGTCACAGGCCTGAAGGCGAGCGAGACCTACTACTACCGCTTCCTCCAGGGCACGTCGAAGTCGCCTCTCGGAAGCTTCATCACGGCGCCCAAGGT
>DASXJP010000598.1:0-7799 GCA_036497345.1 Thermoanaerobaculia bacterium | reverse complement strand
GTCCGCCTTTCGGCGGGCGCGACGCACGCCGGAGATGGCGCCGCCCACGTCGAAGCTGTGGCGCTCCCGCTCGTTCCCGGGTGGCTCCATCTCCAGTCCGCGCCCTAGACGCCCGCTCCCCCACCTCCGTATACCTGATTCGAAAGCGTCGTTTTTGACTCGATTCAGATCATCAGGAGAGCGATCATGGGCAGACTCAATTCACTGGCGGACGTGCTGACCGACTGGGAGGAGCTCCTCGAAGCCGTGCGGAGGAGCCCCGATCTCCTGCCGGACGTGGAGGATGACATCGCGCTCCTGGCGGATCTGCTGGCCCAGGCGCGCGCGCTTAAAGGCCGTCAGAACGAGCTGGCCGGGCTCCGCCAGGAGGTCACGCAGCGGCTCAACGCGGAGCTGGCGCGGGGGAAGGAGACGGCGATCGGGATGCGGTCGATGATCCGGGGCAAGCTCGGCCCGCGGAACGAGCGCCTCGCGCGGTTCGGGATCGCTCCGCTGAGAAAGAGACGGCCGCCGGTGAGGAGCCGGCCGCCGATTTCAATCCAGCAGCCGCAGCGAGCGGAGCGGGGCCGCGGAGCCCCAGCGGGCCAGCGTGTGGGCGAGGGCGCCGAGGCCGGTGACGGCCGACAGGTTGTGACGGTCAGCGGCCAGGCGGTCCGGGAACCAGGAGCCGGTCTCGCGATGACGGCCCTGGAGCTCGCCCAGGATCTCCAGCGCGCGCGACCGGAACCAGCGGTCCCCGATCGCCCTCTCCCCTTCCAGGGCCAGCTCCAGACCGTCAAGGAGGTCCAGGCCGGAGGACCCGCGATCGAGCGACTCCAGGCGCCGGCGCGCCAGCCCGCCCGCCTCGTCGTCTCCCGACCACCGCCGGACCCGGAGACGCGCGAGCAGGTTTCCCGGAGTCGCCGCGGCGCCTATGAAGCCCTCCGGCGAGACCCCGGCCGGCGCCTCGCCGGCCGCCTCGGCCCACCGGAGAAGCGCGAGGGCGACTCCGGTCTGGACATCCGGCAGACCGCTCAGGAGCAGGGCGTCCGGCGGATAGAGGCCCGCCGCGCGGCTCTCACTGCTCCGGCGCGCCGCCCCCAGCTCCTCGCCGCAGAGCCGCGCCGCGTCCAGGCTCTCCGCTCCCCGCGGCTCCGCCAGGAGCGCCATCAACAAGCCCGCCCATCCGCCCACCAGGTCCTCGGGGACGAGCCCGGCCAGCAGGGCGACCTCCCGCGCGGTCACCGCGGGCTCCGGCAGCGCTCCCTCCGCGAGCGCGGACCGGCAGCGCCGCAGGCTGTACAGCAGAGAGCCCAGCCCCGTCAGGCCGCCGCACAGCAGGGTCTCACCGCGGGCCCGCGCGTCGCGGCAGGTGGCCTCCAGGTTCTCCATGGTCTTGGCCAGCGCCGTGTGGACAGTCCCGGCCAGCCGCGCGGCCAGGTCGCGAAAGCGGCGCTCGCCGGTCGCGGCGAACAGGTCGGCGAGCACGACGGCCAGCCCTCCCACCCCCGAGAGCACATCGGGGCGAAGCACGGCCACCTCACAGACGTCATGCGGGGCGAGGTAGCACAGCCCAAAGAACGAGGCGCCGCCGTCCTCCTCCTCGGTGGCCTGGGCGAGGATCTGGTCACCGAGAGTCACCGCCGTCCCGAGCCAGTCGCCGTCACCGCCGCCGAGCGGGCCGGAGCGGCCCCGGCAGCGGTTGACCGGAGCGCCCGTCGAGACGTCCAGGCTACCGCGCACGAGGTCGAGCTGCTCCTCCAGCTCGTCGCCGTCGAAGCCCCGCCAGCGCGCCTCCAGCCGCCGCAGCGGCACCCCTTCCAGGTAGCCGCCGACCTCGGTTTCGTCGTCGAGCAGCAGGCTGTCGCGATCGACCCGGTTCCGGCAGTACGGGATGTCCAGATCGCGCAGGGCGTGGACCTCCGCCCGCACGACCCGCGCCGCCGCGCGGTCCCCGGGCTCGCGGCACGCCCTGAAGAGCCGGTGCAGGAAAAGGTCGCGATCCACGCCGCTCTGCAGGTAGGCTGGGGAGAGGCTCATCTGCAGGAAGCCGGCGTAGAAGGCGGTGTTGCGGGGCACGAAGCGCACCGTCAGGTCCGCCAGCTCCCGGAGGGGCAGCTCCGGGCCGTGGGAGCGGATCAGGCCATTCATCTCGCGATACCCCTGGAGGATGTCCCCGGCGTGCTCGTAAGGGCTGTGGACACGCCCGCCCTCCACCGGCTGGCGCGAGCCGATCCGGTGCTCCAGCCGGCCGGCGACCAGGACCGGCAGCCCGCTGTCGTCCACCCGGGCGTCCAGCAGATTGTTGGCGGTCTGGCCGGTGCCGCCCGCGGTCAGCAAGCTGGAGTCCAGCGGACGGGATCCGTAGGGCCCGAACGACCAGACCGGCGGCAGGATCCAGGTGGTCAGCGGAGACTCCCGCAGACGCCGCAGCGCCGCGGCGCCGGGCCCGGCGTTCTGGTTGGCGGGCTGTACGGCCAGCAGCCCCTCCAGATCGAGCACCACGAGCTGCTCCTCGCTCAGGACCGCGTTCTGCCAGTGCAGGTCGTGCCCGCCGAGCAGTTGCAGCAACCGCAGCAGCCGGCCCACCCGCCGGTAGAAGGCCGCGGCCGAGCCGACCTCCCGCGACGGCGAGGCGTGCACGAATTCCACCCAGCCGTAGCCGTCGCGGACCACCACGTCGTAGACGCGCAGCGGGAGGTCCACGGCCCAGCGGTTCGTCCGCCGCAGGAATTCGTTGAAGACAGCCTCTGGCCGGACGTCCCGCGGCTTGTAGACCACCCTGCGGCCGTCCTCGAAAGTCAGGATGGCCACCGTCCGGCCTCCGCGATGGCTGTCCCCCGCGCCTAGCTCGCAAGCGGCGACCGGGCCCGGCGCCCGGCCGCCGAGCAGCCGGGCGAGATCCTCCCGGTCCGCCGCCAGCCGGGCCAGGAGCTGCGCGACCGATTCCCGCCAGCACAGGTACGAGGTGCCGATCAGGCGTAGCAGCAGAGGATGATTGCCGAGCAGCTCGACCCAGTCGGCGGCGGAGTCGAGCGGCAGGTCCCAGGGATCCCCGGACGCGCTCTCCAGCTCCCGCCGCAGCCGGCACTCCAGCGTGAGCGCGGCCTGGCCGGCCATCAGCCACCGGGCGACCAGGTATTCGACCACCTGCCGGCGGGCCGCGGCGGTGAAGGGGACGGGGTGGTCCCTCGACATCCGCTCGAGCTCGCGCTCCGCCACGTTCGCGAACGGCACGAAGGCGCCGCCGAAGCTGGCCCGGTCCGGGGAGGAGCCCGGCGCCGGCGGCTCGCGGCGCGCGGCGAAGTCGGCGCTCTCGAGCAGCCGGAGAAACCCCTCGGCCCAGGGGGGCAGCCGCCGCGGGTCTCTCACCCGGACATCCCGCAGGGCGTCACGGGCGGCGCCCGGGTCCAGGTCCAGGGAGGCCAGCAGGGCGTCGAACCGCGCCGGGTCCTCGTCCGCGGCCGCCTTCCGCCACCGGCGCTCGCGGTCGGCGAGCACCTCGGGCTCCTGCGGCTCCAGCGGCACGAAACCGGGATCGCCGAGGCGCTCGGCCAGGGTCGCGCAACAGGCCACCACGTCCAACAGCGCGGTCCGGAGGTCCGGAAGATCTCGCTCAGGCAAAGGCGAGCACGCTCGGCAGGCTGGGATCGGCCAGCCTCAGCCATTGATAGCCGATCCCCGCGAGCCCCCGCAGGAAGGTCGGCGAATCCTGGGTTCCGGGCCAGTCCACCGCGTACCGGCCCCGCGCGCGCGCCGCGGCCCGCACGCGGGAGGCGAGCGCCAGCGTCGCTTCCCGGAGCGGCGCGCTCTCCAGCCGGCCGGCGGCGACCCACAAGCACTCCACCCGGCCGACGTTGCCACAGCAGAGGTGGTCCAGGCTCTCGATCGGCCAGTCCAGCGTGGCCTTCACGGCGCGCTCCAGGTCCGTCCGCACGGTCGCGTCGTCCAGCGTCCCAAGCACCGAGGCGCGTGCCAGCGCGATGCCCGGGGAGCCGTGGCACCACGAGCACATGAAGGAGCCCGGGGCGCGCAGATCGCGCCATTGCCCCTGCTCGGGGGAGTACAGCCCGTGCTCGTAGGCGATGGCGCTCCGCGCGGCCTCCAGCAGCGGCGGATGGCCGCTGATCTCGCCGGCCCGCGCCAGCGCGTAAGAGAAGCCCGCCGCTCCGTGCGAGAAGCCGCCGAGCGGCGGCGCGCCGTCCGCGGCTCTCCCTTCCGGGCGGCCGTCGCGGACCTGCGCCCATCGCGCGGCCAGGCGCTCGCCGATCTCACGGAGCCGCCGCGCGATCCAAGCCTCGCCCGTGCGGTCATGGAGAGCGGCCAGCGCCAGCGCCAGCCCCGCGTTGCCGCCGTAGACGTCGTGCAGGGCATCGCTCCGGATGCGCTCCGTCGTGATGCTCCGCGCCAGCTCCAGCGCGTCCTCGACCGGTCCGTCGTCGCCGGCCAGGCGGCCGGCGGTCGCGAGGGTGTAGATCAGGGAGCCCATACCGTAGGCCGCGCCGTTCGGCAGGCCGGGAGGGATCGCCGGAGCCCCCAGGTCGCCGAAGAGCGCGGACCGGACCGGCGCCAGCGCCCGCAGGGCCTCCCGCGTCAGGTCCCGACGACCGGCCACGCGGCCGGCGGCCGCCAGGAAGAGGGCGATGCCGCCCTGGGACAGCACCCCCTCCGGCGGCAGCGGCGTCGGCTGGTACAAACCCCGGGAGGGACGCTCGGAGACCGTGAGCCAGGTCGGGGCGCCGGACGGCGTGCGGGCAGCGCCGTTCACGATCCCCTCGGCCAGGGCGAGAGCCTCCTCCACCCAACCGCCCGGCTCCCCGTCCCCGAGGACCGGCGGCGGCGAGATCGTGATCCGCAGCAGCCGCGCCTGCTCCTCGCACTCGGCCGGGCTCAGCTCCCCGATCCTCGTCCGGACCTCGCTCGCGCTAGGCCCCGCGAGCAGCCCCGGCGCCTCCAGGATCGCTCCATCCTCGTTCGCCACCCGGACGGCGGCGTCCCGGGGATGGGTGGTGAGCGAGGGCAGCGACAGGCCGGCGATGGCGCGGGCCTCGGCGGCAATCAGCGGCGCGGTCTCGGGCCGTTCGTCGCAGAGACCGGTCAGGAACTGTGTGCTGCTGGCCTCCGCTGCGGCGCGATGCGCCTCTTCGTCCGCGAGCAGTTGGGGAGAGGTGAAACGGCAGGCGCGCAGGCGCGCGCCGGGCTGGTCGTAGGCCGCGAGCTCGACCGGGCTCGCCAGCAGGCCGGCGAGCGGCGAATCCTCGCTCAGCAGGAGCTCCCGCCACCCCAGGAACCAGGCGGCGGTCTCGCGGAAGCCCTCCACGAGCGGCCCGAGATGGACGGACACCGGCTCGGGCCGGCCGTGCAGACGAGGCAGGTGATCGGCCGTCTCCACCGGGACCGTCTGAAACTGGACCCCGGTCAGGCCGGCGCCCGACCCGCTCCAGCTCGCGATCACCCGCCCGCTCCCCCGCCGCTCGCCCAGGGGCAACACGGAGACGTCCCAGAAGGCGCCGCGGAGGAGACGCCACGAACCGACCATTCCCGTCGACAGCACCGTGTGCCCCAGCACCCCCGCCGGTGTGCTGACCAGCCGGTGCTGCAGGAAGCGCGGCCGGAGGAGGACCGGGTGGGAGCCCCAGGCCACGAAATCCTGATGGCCGAGATCGGTCGCGCGGAGCACCCAGGCCAGGAAGGCCCAGGCGCCGGCGCGCCGGTAGAAGAGCTCCACCTCGCCGGCGTCGTCGCAGGGTCGGGGCTCGACGTGCTCGACCCAGCCGTGGCTCCCGCGGTCCATAACGGCGGCGGCGCGCAGCTCGCAGGGCGCGCCGTGGGCGTTGAGCCACTCGATGAAGCGCGCGCAGGCGGCCTGGGCGGCGGCAGGCCTGGGAACGTAGCGGACGGTCTCCCCACCCGCCAGGCGCAGCCGCAGCTCGGGGCGCCCAAGGACGGCGGGCCGCTCCTCCCAGTCGATGCCCGCGATGACCGGCAGCCCGCTGCCGCCGGGGATCAGCGATGCGATCGCCTCGCGGTCCGCGGCGAGTCGCGTCAGCAGATCGGAAACCGTGCCGGCCCAGCGATCGATCAGCCGCGCGCACAGGCGCTCCAGCACCGGGTAGCTCTCGAACAGGGCGGAGAGGCCGTCCAGACCGCCGAGGGACGCCGTCACGGTCGCAGGGTCCTCTCCCAGCGCGCGGGCGATGCCCAGCTCGACCGCCAGCGCGGGCCCGAAGAGCCGGGCCAGATCCTCGCGCAGGGCCTCTTCGAGGTCTTGGACGGCTTGCGGGGTCAGAAAGCGGGGAGGGGAAGGAAGTCTGCGCCGCAGCTCGGCCCAGGCGGTCCGGCCGAGGAACGCCAGCTCCTTCGCCAGCGGCCCGGCGGCGCTGGACGGCGGGCCGTCCTCCGTGGGCTCGCGCCCAATCAGGAACGCGGCCCGGGCGTCCTCCGGGAAGGACGCCAAGCGTAGAGCGCTCGCGACGGCACGGCGATCCCGTCCAGCCTCGCTTCCCTGGCGGACCGGAGCCGCCATGCCGTCGCGATGTTTCATGGTCCCGATTACTGGACGGTTCCCGTGTGGCAGGTGCTCAGGAGGCCGGTGGAGCACCAACACTTGCAGGTATCCTGATCGGTATCCGCGATCAGGCTCCCCGCCACCCGCTCGAGCTCGCTTTGGCTGATCAGGTTATTCTCCACCTCACGCTGCATCTGCTCGCGCAGCTCCGCCCGCCGGCTCATCTGGTTCTTCTTCATCGTGGACACTCCTTTCAAGCCCGGGTAACCCGGACGAAACCCATCCCCGCCATCAGGGTTGGGAATCTATGGGTGCTCGAATTTCCGTGGAATGGATCCATGCGCACGTTCCACTCCCTCCTGGAACGAGACCAACACGCCCGTTCCCTCACTCCTCCCGTCCCCGGGAGGCTGGAGAGACTACCGGGCCAGTCTCTTCAGGAAGACCCGGATCTCGTAGGTGTCGCGGGCGGGAGGAGAGCGTGGGTGTGGCCGTGGGTGAGCTGGGCGAAGCCCATTTGCTCCAGACCTCGCCGGGCGGGGATAGCGCAGCGCCTCCAGGAAGAAGCCGAAGCGGGCCTCGGCCTCCTCCGGGCCGATCCCCAGGAGCTTGAACATGCGGCTCTGGGGCATCTTTCCCCGGCACCGTTCCTGGCTGCCGGACGCCCAACCTCACTGGGGCTCGAGGCTGATCCGACGGTACCAATCCTCAGGGAGGGCGAAAGGTTGCCCTCCGGCGAGGCCTCCTCCGGCGATGAAGTCACGCATGAATCCGAGCCAGACCCAACGCTTGAACGCGAGGAAGTATTTCCAGTCCCTGGTCGCGCTCGCCGTGCCGGTGCAGCGATTCGGAATCTTGCTGGTGCAGCCATCCGGATCGAGGCAGTACTCGAAGAGGTGGCACTCCCGCTCAGCGAAGTCCTCCAGCGACGGAAATTCGGATGTAGCGCGTCTGGCCCAACACACCATGTCGTACATGGCGAGAAACGTCGTCGTGCGTCCGTCGCCGCCGTGACAATGGAAATGTACCCAGTCAGCGGGGCCGATCTTACGGCAGAGCTCGATGAACCGGTTTGCCGCGTCCTCGCTGGGCCAACAGTGGTCGATTACCGGAATACGAACGTAGGTGACGCGGCAGGGAAGCTGTATTTGCGTCGCGATCGTCGCTTCCGTCGCCGCCGACTTGACGGTGACCTCGGTGCGGAATCCCTCCGCGGTCAGGCGGCGGCTGGCACCACCAGGGCTCTCCGGGTCAGGGATACGGGCGGTGAGCCTCGCTGCCGTCCGCTGCAAGCGCTTCGTTAGACGCCGCC
>DASXJP010000597.1:0-9094 GCA_036497345.1 Thermoanaerobaculia bacterium | reverse complement strand
AACTGTTCTACCTGCGGGTGCGGGCGTTCTCCAGCGGCCTGTCGCCGCTGGTGTCCCTCGCCGTCGTGGGGGGAGCGATCTACTTCTGGATCTGGAGCGAGCTTAAGCGGCGGCGGCTGATGGTCCGCCTGGCGTCCGACTGCCCGCTCGAAGCGCTCGGCGACCCGGCGGTCAAGGGGTACGAGCCGATGATGCGGGCCCTCCGCCATCTCCTCACCCGCACCTGGCCCCGGCGGCTCGCGGCCGGCGAGACGCCCCCCTGGGTCCTCCCCGCGATCGCCTTCGTGCCCCCCGCCATCCTGCTCTGGGGGACCGTGCAGCCGATCGGCGAGGCGCGCCCCTTGGGCCGCTTGTTCATCCTTTTCGTCCTCGCCGCCTACGCGTTGAGCGCCCTCTCCTTCTACCGCTTCGTCCGCCTCTGGCTCGAGACCCGGCGCGTCCTGCACCGGCTCGACAACGCCTCGCCCGAGGTGGCGGCCGCCTTCGAGGCGATCTCCAAGGAGCTCGACTGGCGGCCGATCAAGTCGTTCGGCTGGCGGATCCCACCGTTCCGCTCCCTGATGCTCTCGGTCCAGAAGCTGCGGGAGCTGGGGGCCGCGGGCAAGGTCGGTATCGCGGAAGGTGCGGGCGGTCCGGACGCACTTGAGCAGGCGCTCCAGGGGATGTTCGAGGGCGAGCGGAGCGAGGGCTCCGTCCAGGAGATCGAGAACCGGAACAAGCTGGCGAGGATCCTCGCCCAGGCCTGTCTCGACCTGCGCCCCGAGATCGACGATCCCGAGGTGAAGAAATTCCTGGCGCTGCGGGTGGCGGCCTATCTGCGCTTCGTCTTCGCCCACCTGCGGAGCTGCCTCATCGCGGCCCTCACCTCCGGGCTGCTCGCCCTGATCGCGGTCACCCTCTACGCCTTCGAGCCGAAACACTTCGTCTCGCTGGGCGGCTGGCTGGGGCTGGCCCTGGCGGTGGTGCTCACCCTCTGGATCTTCCTCCAGATGGACCGCAACCCCACCCTCAGCCGGATCGGCGGCACCACGCCGGGACAGGTGACGTTCGACACCGCCTTCGTCACCAAGCTCGTCACCTACGCCGGCATCCCCGTCCTCGGCCTGGTCGCCACCCAGTTCCCCGAAGTGGGGCAGATGCTGGGGCGCGTGGCCAGCCAGTTCCTGCGGGTGGTGGGCGGCGGATAAAGAGAGATTTTGTAGGGCCGCCCCTACAGGCTCCCAGGGCGGCCACGCAGGGCCGCCCCTACAGGCCGTTTCTGCTAAAGTGCCACCCGCCGTACCTGATCTGAAAATCCCAAGGAGGTTGCGATGAAGAGATCGACGTGCGTCCGGCTCCTCGCCGGGCTCGCCCTGGTTGCGGTTGCTCCCCTGACCGCGCCGGCAATGGCGCAACAGCAGGACTTCTCGAAGGTCGAGATCAAGGTCGTCCCCGCGGCCGGCAACATCTACATGCTGCAGGGGGCGGGGGGCAACATCGGGGTGTCCGCGGGGAGCGACGGCATCCTGATCGTGGACGACCAGTACGCGCCGCTGGCGGAGAAGATCCGCGCGGCCCTGAAGGGGATCAACCAAGGCAAGCTCAGATTCGTGCTCAACACCCACTTCCACGGCGACCACACGGGGGGCAATCCCGATTTCGGGGCCGAGGCGACGATCGTCGCCCAGGACAACGTGCGCAAGCGGCTGGCGGCCGGCTCGACCGTGCGCGGCAACAAGACCGAGCCCATGGTGGGGCCGGGCCTGCCGGTGATCACCTTCCAGGACTCGGTCTCCGTCCACTTCAACGGCGAGGAGATCCGGATCATCCACTACCCCCACGGCCACACGGACGGCGACAGCGTGATCTTCTTCACCAAGTCGAACGTCGTGCACATGGGGGACGACTTCTTCGCCGGCCGCTTCCCGTTCGTCGACCTGGAGAGCGGCGGCAGCGTGCAGGGGATGACGGCGGGGGTGGAGAAGGTGCTGGCCCAGATCCCGGCCGACGCCAAGGTGATCCCCGGCCACGGCCCGCTCTCGGACGTCAACGGCCTCAAGGCCTATCACCACATGCTGGTGGAGACGACGGCGATCGTCCAGAAGCAGATCAAGGCCAAGAAGACCCTGGCGCAGATCCAGGCCGCCGGGCTCCCCGCCGAATGGAAGGAGTGGGGGAGCGGCTTCATCAAGACCGACGACTGGATCGAGGCGATCTACAACAGCCTGACCCAGAAGATGCCGGACCACCCGGTGGACAAGACGCACCACTGAGGCCCGGCATCTCCCTCGCCCCGTCCGCTATGGCACGGTCACGCTCACGCTCCGCTGGGAGACCGTGCCGTCCGCGTACCAGGCCTTCACCGTGATCTGGTGCGGGCCGGAGGACGCGGTGACGCTGGTGTCCACGGTGTCGCTGTTGTTGATCGTATAGACGCCTGTTCCATCCAGATAGACCTTCATCGCCGTGGCCGAGAGGCTGGAGCTCTCGTTGGCCACCACGTGGATCGGCGAGGCCACGGTCGCGCCGTCGGCCGGGCTGGTGATCGTGACCGTCCCCGTGCGCACGTTGAAGGCCTGGGACGCCGTGCTCGTGCCGCCGGCCGCATAGGTCGCCTTCACCGTGACCGTATGCGAGCCGGGGGCGGCGTCGATCGACTGATTGACGTGGCCCGTGCCGGCCACCGTGGCCACCGCCGTGCCGTCGAGATCGATCTCCATCGAGCTGACGCTCGCGCCGGTATTCTCGTCAGCCAGCACCAGGATGGGGGAGTTATAGGTGGCCGCGCCCACGGGTGAGGAGACCGTCACCACCCCCGGGTTCGAGGGGGTGACGCTCACCTGGCCCGAGGCGCTGGTGCCGTCGCTGTAGTAGGCCTTGACCAGGAGCGTGTGCGGACCCGCCGGGACGCTGACGTTGGCGCCGGTGTCGATCGATTCGGTGTTGTAGGCCTTGTAGATCGAGGTGCCGTCCAGATAGATCAGCATCGAGTCGGTGCTCTTGGCCGTGTTCTCGGTCGCCGTGACCTGGAAGGGATCGGCCACCGTGGCGCCGTCCGCCGGAGCGTTGATCGTCACCGCCGCGCAGGCCGGGGCGGCGTAAGAGACGGCGCCGGACATCTTGTTGCGGATCGAGGCCACGCCCACGGCCTTGACGTAGAGGGTCCGGCTGCCGCAACCGATCGCGAGCGTCGACAGGTCGACCGAACGGGAGCCGCGCGGCAGGGTCGCCACCCGCGTCAGGTTCTCGCCGTCTGAGGAGTCGAAGACCTCGTAGTGATCGATCGTGTTTTCGGTGGCGTTGGCCGCGGCGTTCGGCTGATCGCTGGAGATGGAGAGCGACCAGGAGAGCGTCGAGCCGGCCACCGAGGCGCTCACCGCGTAGCAGTTGTCGATCCCGGTCTCGATCTCGGTCCCCTCCTCGTAATCGTTCCAGGTGGAGACCAGCAGGTAGGGGAGCTGCTTCGACGAGCTGTAGTAGGCGTTCGCCTTGGCGATCACGTCCAGCCAGGTCTGGCCGCAGCGTTGCGCCATCACGCTGTTGTTCCAGGAGTTGTGCGTGCCGTCGAAACCTTTCCAGCCGCCGCCCATGGCGAATTTCCCGAGATTGCTGCTGGAGGTCGCCGCGGTGTAGAAGCGGCCGAGATAGGCGAGGCCGTAGGGATCGGTCGAATCCGTGGGGCTCACCCAGGCGAACGAGCCGTCGCTCTGGGTGTGCGAGAAGCCGGTCGAGTTGCGGAAGACCAGCAGGGGATCGCCGTGCGAGTAGCCCTGCACGTGACTGTTGATCGCGGCCCAGATCTTGGACCAGCAGTCGGAGCGGCTGGAGCAGGTGCCGCCGTTCAGGTTGCAGGTCGGATAGGTCGAGCCGCCGCACTGCGCCATCACCGAATTCCCCTCGTCCAGGAAGAACGAGATCACGGGGCGATTGCTCACCTTCAGGTAGGAGGCGCTGCCGAGGAAATTCGTGTTGGCGTAATCCAGGTTGGCCTCCAGGTTGGTCAGCACGCAGTTGGGCTCGTTGCCGTCGTGAGCGCAGGAGTCGTAGGCGCCCGAGTTGAGACGCAGGAGGAAGCTCATCGGGCACGGCGAAAGGCCCACGCAGCGGCTGTCGAGATTGTCGCGGATCTTCGCCGTGGTGCCGTCATATTCCGGCCGGCTGGCCGAGTGGTACCAGGCGATCGAGATGCCGTCGAAGCCGCGGCGCAGCAGGTCCGAGATCTGGGCGTCCACGGTCCCGGCGTCATCCGAGTTGTAGCCGACCTCGAAGTGGCCGTTGCAGTGCTGGTAGTCCGTCCCCGAGGGGACCGGATACGTCGAGCTGTTGTGGCAGACGGTGAACCAGGGCATGAAGGCGGCATAGACCTTCGTCGTGCCGCCGGAGTAGAGGAGCTGGCGCAGGGGGACGTCGCTCACGTTGGCCGGCGCCGGGTCGTAGGTGCCGCTCGCGGAGCTGCTCACCCCGGTGAAGGCTCCCTTGCAGTACGCGCCGGGGAGCCCGACGCCGCTGCAGGCGCTGGTGTTGTTGGCCGTCTCCGCCGTGTGGGTCGTGGTCTGTGCCAAGGTGGGGGTGACAGGGTAGAGGAGCGTGATCGCAAAGAGGAGAGGGATGAAGTCGCGTTTCATGGTGAGATCTCCTGGGAGCCTTGGCGCGGCTCCGCTGTTGTGCGCTCAAAGAACGCGTCCGCTCTGAGAGAGGCGTGCCTCTCTCAGACAAGAGACCCCCGGAAGCAAGATCTATTCCAAGATTTAAATAAGCTATTACTTGCGGCCGCTCACCCGCCACACCGCGTCCCCCACGTCGTCCGCCACCAGCAGGGCGCCGCGCTTGTCCACGGCGACGCCTACCGGCCGGCCCATGGCGTGCCCCTGATCGTCCACGAAGCCGGTCAGCACGTCGAGCGGCTGGCCGGCGGGGGTGCCGCCGGTGAAGGGGACGAAGATCACCTTGTAGCCGCTGCGGGGCCGGCGGTTCCACGAGCCGTGCTGGCCCACGAACATCCCGTCGCGGAAGGGGGAGGGCAGGGACGTCCCCCTGGGAGGAGGCCAGGCCCAGCGAGGCGGTGTGCGGCCCCAGGGCGTAGTCGGGCACCAGGGCCCTGGCGACCAAGTCGGGCCGCGGCGGCTGCGGCCGGGTGTCCACGTGCTGGCCGAAGTAGCTGTACGGCCAGCCGTAGAAGCCGCCGTCGCGGAGGGCCGTCATGTAGTCCGGCACCAGGTCGTTGCCGAGCTCGTCGCGTTCGTTGACCGTCACCCACAGGGCGCCTCTCTCGGGCTTCCTGGCCATCCCCACCGGATTGCGCAGCCCGAGGACATAGAGCCACCGCGGGTGCTCGAGCCAGCGGGCGAACGCGGCCGCCACATGCGGTGCCCTGTGGAGCCGGCTTGGTTTATACTTGGCGCATGACGACGTCGATCTCTGTGCCGGACCCGATCTTTCAGAAAGCCGAGCAACTTGCCGAGAGGTTGGAGAAAACCCGCAATCAGCTCTATACCGAAGCGTTGATTGAATACTTGGCCCGTCGCAACCCGGATACCATCACCGAGCGGCTCAACGCAGTCTATGATTCGGTCGCAGAGCCCGAAGACCGCTTCGTGACTGAGACGGCGCAAGATGTGCTCCGCCGTGTCGAGTGGTGATCCGCCAAGGAGAGATCTGGTGGGCGGACTTGCCGGAGCCTGTCGGCTCTGAGCCCGGGTTCCGGCGTCCTGTCATCATCGTGCAGTGCGATCACTTCAACCGAAGTCGTATCGCGACGGCGCTCTGTGTACCGCTGACGAGCAATGTCCGGTTGGCAGATTCTCCGGGCAACTTCCTCTTATCGTCTCGTTCGACCGGACTGCCGCGGGATTCGGTTGCCAACGTGTCTCTGCTTCTCGCCGTCAATAAGCGCCAACTGGTGGAATGCGTTGGCCAGATCTCGTAGCGCGAGCTCGAGCAGATTTTCATGGGTATCGACATGGTCCTTGGGCGGACGTGAAACAAGCGGGAGCCGGGGCTGACCCTCACCGTCCCGACCCGCTCACCCGCCACACCGCATCCCCCACGTCGTCCGCCACCAGCAATGCGCCGCGCTGGTCCACGGCGACGCCCACCGGCCGGCCCATGGCGTTCCCCTGATCGTCCACGAAGCCGGTCAGCACGTCGAGCGGCTGGCCGGCGGGGGCGCCGCCGGTGAAGGGGACGAAGATCACCTTGTAGCCGCTGCGGGGCCGGCGGTTCCACGAGCCGTGCTGGCCCACGTACATCCCGTCGCGGAAGGGGGCGGGCAGGGACGCCCCTTTGGAGGAGGCCAGGCCCAGCGAGGCGGTGTGCGGCCCCAGGGCATAGTCGGGCACCAGGGCCTTGGCGACCAGGTCGGGCCGCGGCGGCTGCGGGCGGGTGTCCACGTGCTGGCCGAAGTAGCTGTACGGCCAGCCGTAGAAGCCGCCGTCGCGGACGGCCGTCATGTAGTCCGGCACCAGGTCGTTGCCGAGCTCGTCGCGCTCGTTGACCGCCACCCACAGGGCGCCGCTCTCCGGCTCCCAGGCCATCCCCACCGGATTACGCAGCCCGGAGGCGAAGACGCGATGCCGGCCCGTGGCGAGGTCCACCTCCCACACCGCCGCGCGCCCCTCCTCGGCCGCGATGCCGTTCTCGGCGATGTTGCTGTTGGAGCCCACGCTCACGTAGAGCTTCGAGCCGTCCCGGGAGGCCACGACGTTCTTGGTCCAGTGATGGTTGATCGGCCCCGCCGGCAGATCGACCACCTTGACGCCGGGCGCCGTGACCCTCGTCTCCCCCGGCTGATAGGGGAACCGCAGAACGGCGTCCGTATCGGCCACATAGAGGCTGTCCCCCACGAGCGCCATGCCGAAGGGGGAATGGAGGCCGGAGAGGAAGACCGAGCGCGTCTCCGCCACGCCGTCGCCGTCGCCATCCCGGAGCAGGACGATGCGGTCGGGGCTGGGCTTGCGGCCGCTGCCGGCCTTCTTCTGGAAATGCTTGAAGAACCACCCCTTGATCCCCCGGTTGTCCTTGGGCCGCTCCGGCCCGTCGGTCTCCGCCACCAGCACGTCGCCGTTGGGCAGCACGTAGAGCCACCGGGGGTGATCCAGACCGCGGGCCAACGCGGTCACGGCCAGCCCCTGGGCCGCCACCGGCGTGTGGCCCTCCGGCCAACCTTGGGCCGTGACCACGTGCGTCACCGGGATCAGCGATCGGTCGGGAGGCGGCAGCTCCGGGTGGGGGCCGGTGCCGGCGGAGACGGGGACGTTGGACGAGGAGGCGCAGCCGGCGAGGGCCAGGATGGTCGCGGCGAGGGCTAGGCGGTGGGTGCGGTGGGGCGCGGTTCTCCACATGGCGATAGGCAGGAGCAAAAATCGGGCCGTGGCCCTGCCTGGCGCGGTGGCCACCTACGGCGAAGGGGGTAGAGACGTCCCAGTCCGTTTCAGCACAACCCCCGCAGGCCGCCAACGTCGGGACGTCTCTTCGGAGGGCATACCCTGCCGGGAATCCCGTGTCGCCGGAGCGCGATCTGGATCTGGATCGATCCGCGCGGGTAGCAGGCGTTGGCGACCTCGGGAGGGAGACGTCCCGACGATGGCGGTCTGCCCGTGTTGTGCTGAAACGGACTGGGACGTCTCTACCGCCTCCGCTGAGCGTTTTCCGCTTACGAATCCGGGCACCGGTGGCAAAGCGGCAGGCGCTTCTCGCGCCGGATGAGCCGGCGGAAAGCCCGGAAGCGGGCGCCGTTCCAGACCTCCAGGAAGGACGATTCGAAAACGTTGCCCATGTCCAGCGTGAGGCACGGGTAGAGCCGCCCCCGGGGATCGACGAAGGCGTAATTCTCCATCGTCGTGCAGGTCAGCTTGTCCTGCCGCGTGTATTCGGCCTCGCCGTAGTAGCGCACCATCTCCTCGACCGAGAGGTCCGGATGCGACTCGATCTGGAACGGATACTCCCGGCTTCGGAGCACCCGCAGCTCCTCGGCGAGACGCGCCACGTCCATCTTCGGGACCTCGTCCTGGCAGTAGGAGGCGTCCTCGGCGCGGAAGAACGCCGGGTCGGGCATCACTCCCCCCAGCAGCTCCAGGGAGGTATTCAGTTGATCGGACGAGAACCAGATGAGGTGCTGGAGACGGAGCTTGTCGATCCCCCAGGAGGTGAGCTCCTCGGTCCAGGCGGACAGGTGCTCGTAGGTCCCGGCGGTCACCGTCGTATAGATCTCGACCTGCGGCGTCGCCGACCCCAGCCGCCTCTTCGCCCCGCTCAGGGCCTGGAGCCCGCTCCGCACGGTCGCCAGCACGCCCTGGCCCCGCCCCGCGTCGTTGACCGCGCCGCTGGTGTCGAGCGAGATGCCCACGGCCAGCATCCCCGAGCGCACGACGTCCTCCGCCTCCCGGACCAGCCGCATGCCGTTGCTCACCGCCGTGCAGTGGAGCCCCTGGGCGCGCACGTGCGCCACCACCTGCCGCCATTCGGGGTGGATGAACGGCTCGCCGCCGAACAGGCGGATCATGGGGCGGAACGTGGCCACCTCGCTGACCAGGCGGAGGGCGGCCGCGGTGTCCATGAAGGCCGCGGGCGCCGGGAGCTTCGAATTCTCCCCCCAGATCGGACAGTAGCTGCAGCGCAGGTTGCAGGCGTCGGTCAGCAGGAGGTCGATCCCCCAGGGGAGCTTCGCGTACCCGCGCCGCCGCCGGTAGAGCTCGACGAGCTTCGATGCCATAGGCCGATCCCTCCAGAAAACAAGATTCCCGTCGTGCCGCATTGACTTCTACGAAAGAGAGGGCGCGATCATCTAGGGGAAAGCGATGGCGGGACGGCGGCGCACGCACCGGTCCCGGCCGCGAAGGACCGGAAGCGTGGCCGCCGCGAGACAAGGTGGGAGCAGAGGAGCGGTCCCCGTCCGCTCCCCTGCTTGGACCGTCAATTGTCAAAGAGCGCGAGGGCGAGGCGCCGCGCGGCCAGCCCGGCGAGCCTCGTTCCCCCGTCCCCCTCCCATGCGGAGGGGGCTTCGTGTCCCCCGAAGACATCTTCGCGTCACATTCCCCACTCTTCGCGCCTCATTCCCCCGCCTTCGAGCCACCCGAAGGCGATAAAAAACGCCGCGATCTCCATCTCGAGAGGCGCG
>DASXJP010000596.1:0-6059 GCA_036497345.1 Thermoanaerobaculia bacterium | reverse complement strand
AAAGTTCTAGCAATCCCAGTATATCGGCTGCAAGCGATAGTATCGGGAAGCCGATGAACTCACGGATTGCCTTCAGCGTTGGATCTGCCCTGTCCCAGAACTCCGCAGGCATCTTGTGACGATGTGTCTGCGGCAGTTCTTCTATCATCCCTATGAGACGGCCAACGCGCTCATGAAACCGATGGTCTTGATATCGTAGTTGAATATTCCCGAGGCGGGAAAGATAGACCAAGAAAGCCAGATCTGGGCTAGCCCTACCCCGAAGTTCCTCCATGAGTCGGATGCCTTCATAGTCTGTCAAAGCGCGGTGCCCATAGTTGAGCACGTCAATGATCTGATCGGTGGAGAGGTCTCCGGTCTTGTAGTCGAGTGCCTTGCTGTCGAGCACCACCCCGCAGAGCATCCGCACCTTCTCAAAATTTAGGTGGGGGAAAAATAGAAGATCTTCGAGGTCCTTCGCAAATGCCTCGGTATTTGAGAGAAGCGCACAGAGTGACCACGCGTCGCGTGGATTTGTGCGCGACAGGATGGTGGTGGCCTCCTCAAAGGCCTCTTCTGGCCGCAAGCGCTCGTATCGTTCTCGTTCGTAGCGGTTCATCTTTGGGTAACATCTGGTCCCGTTGGATTATTTTCTATCTAATAATCAACACTCCACGATTGGGATGGAGTGTTGATCCAGCGAGGAGCTGTACTACTGGCTGTCTTCTCAGGCAGTACTATCCAAGCGCCTAGCGCAAGTCTCTCCACTTCCTTTACCGAATCAAGAATTGGCCCTTCTCATCGGCCTTGACAGATCGTACTCACATTGAAACCTGTCCTGGCTAGCGGCCGCAATCAAGTAGGAAAGCCTTGAGGGATCGGATTCAATCCGATCCCAATTCGTCACGGAAATTTTCGCTCGCGCGTTCACAAGGTTATCAATAATACGGTCGGGCATGTAGGGATATATTCGCTCGTATTCAACTCGGTCATAAATGGAGGTCCACACTGAATTGTCGGGATAGACAATCTCCTTTTCGCCATCATGTGCAGTCGTGAAATACGCGCAACCGGTAGGCGGAAGCGTGATCGCGATCAGTCCTGATTTCTTGTTCCGTTTCCCGTCGAACATGCTAGAGTAAGTCTCCCAATCGACGTGTTTTCGGCACCGCGTCTCAAGGCCGACTAAAACAATGGTCACAGTAGTGTCGCGGAGGTAGTTATCGCGAATAATTTCCCGTACCGTTGCGTCCGGCATGCCATCAGGAATTCCGCCAGTGTCCACTGATCCGTCGATAAAAATCCGATAACGAAGATTTAGGTCCATAAGGCGAGCTTTGTAGGATGCATCGCCACCATGATGATAGCTTATGAAGACCTTGTGCATGCGTTCCTCCGGGACAGATCTCAGTTCAGGGATGCTGTGCGTGACGATTCCACATACGACCTAAGAACCTTGCGGAAGACAGGCCTGACTTGTCACCTGATCGGCCCCATTCTCTAATCTATTCTACCCGAATACTATTACACTATTCTTGAGTTCCTTTCGGGGACATCCTACGCCGACTTCCCCAAATACGCCTTGAGCTTCGGAGCCACGCTCCTCCGCACCAACGCGCTCTGGGCCTGCCAGCGGGTGGCATTGTCCAGGTCGGCCACCAAAAAGCGGGGCTCCCGCCCTTCAAGAACAGCAATAGGCAGCCCGTCCCGATAGAGCAAACGATTACCCGCCAAGGCGGGGAGACGGTCCCCGGGGGTCGCGATGCCCACCAGGTTCAGCGGATCGGCGGCGCTTACCGAGACCAACGTCCCCTTGCGGGGCTGCTTGCGGAGGGCGCGGAGCTGGCCCACGGCTTCGGTGAGGGCGTATTGCTCTCCCGAGAAACCGTCCACGAAGCGGCCGCCGCGGATCTCGCCTCGGGCTTCCAGACGGCGGAAGACCTGGAGGAGGTCGCGCCAGGGGGGGAGGAGCGTCTCCCTTTCTAGGAGCTTGCGGAAGACCACGCCGTAGCGCCGCAGCAGCGTCCAGGCCACGGTCTCGACGGCGTCTCGCGAGGGGGATTCCACCCAGGGCTCTCCGGTGGGGTGGAGCAGGGACCAGCGGCCGGCGTTCTCCATGCCGAAGAGCGAGAGACTACCGCCTCCTCGCCTCCCCGTGCGGTCGACCGGCGGCCTTTTGTGGGCCGGGGTGAGGAGGGCGCGCAGGCCGGTGAAGCTGTCCGAGGTCACCAGGCCCCAGGCGACCAGTTCGGCGAGGGCCATCTCCAGTTGGGTGTGGAGGAGCCCGGCGCCGTGGGCGATCTCGCCGAAGAAGCAGGCTCCGCGGCGTTGCAGGAGATCGTAGACGGCCCTCGCTCCCGCCGAGAGCTCCAGGGTGGATGGATCGGCCGCGGGCGCGATCTCTCTCCATAGGGGGAGGCCGTTGCGGGAGAGGAGGGCGAGGGGGGTGGCCCGCACCGGGCCGGAGCGCCGGGAGCCGTCCGAGGCCGGCGCGCCGCCGCGGCCCCAGACCCAGCGGCCGGCGAGGCAGAGGGCGTCGAGCCACGCGGGGTCGTACTCCTTCATCCGCGCCGGCAGGATCTCCCCTTCCCAGGCGGACGCCGCGGCCTCGAATCCCTCGAGCTGACCGAGCAGCGCGTCCAGGCTCCCCGGACCCTCGGCCCGCTCGTCGGGATCGACCCGCTGCCAGGCGAGGAGGAAGCGCAGGAAGTCGGCCTGCGAGACCGGCTGGATCTCCCGCCGCAGACGGTCCAGGGTGTAGCGGTGGACCCGCGCCAGGAGCCGCCTTTCACACCACTCCTCGCCCGGGACGCCGGGGGTGAATCGCCCGCGGAAGACGAACCCCTCGTTTTCCAGGGCCGCCAGGGCGATCTCGACCATGCCGCGCTTCACTCCCACGCTTTCCGCGAGCGCCTCGGCCGTGACCGGCCCTAATCCTTCGAGCCGGCCGCGCACGATCTCGACCAGCGCCGCCTCCGGCGCCCAGTCGCGGGCGAAACGGGGGGGCGCGGCGATCTCGGGCTCAAGAATCAGCTTGGGGTGGAGCGCCTGGAGCTGCGGCAGCCTTTCGGCGGCGATCCAGAGGCGGGGTCCGTTCGGGACCGTGGCCACCGTGGCCCGCCGGGCGCTGGCGAGGGCGTCGAAGAGCCGGGTCCAGCCGGAGAGGTCCCCTTCCTCTATAGAAAGGAAGCCGAGGGTGAGCAGGGCGTCGTGGAGCTCGTCCGGGGTCTCGGCGTCGGGCCAGGCTTCGGCGCGCACGCGGACGATGGCGTCGGCGTCGAGGGCGCCCAGGTCCTTGGCGGTCTCGGGATCGAGCCAGCGGCGCAGGGCCACGGCCTGGGTGCGGCGCTCCTCCAGCGGAGCGTCGTCCAGGAAGGCGTAGGGCTGGGCCTTGAGGATCTCGTGGGCGAGCGGCGAGGGCTCCACCACGTCGCGGGCGATCATCGCCATCTCGCCCGCCTCCATCCGGCGCAGCAGCCGCTCCAATCCCTCGATGTCCATCGCCTCTTCCAGGCAGTCGCGCAGGGTCTGATCGATCAGCGGATGCTCGGGGATCTCCCGCTCGCCCACGATGTTCTCCAGGCAGGCGAGTTGGTCGGGGAAGACCACGGCCACCAGGTCCTCGGCCGCCTGGCGCAGCAGCGGCGCCGGCACCCGGCGGCCGCCGCGCTGGCGGGGGATGGCGAGCGCCCGGCCGGCGTTCCAGCGCCAGCGCACGCCGAAGAGGGGGGCGTCGAGCACGGCCTGGGTGAGCACGTCCTTCGCCGTGTTGGAGCTGAGGAAGTGGAAGACGTCCTCCAGCGGGAAGCTGTGCGAGGGGCCGAGGGAGAGCACGATGGCGTTCTCGGTGGCCGCGGCCTGCAATTCGAAGTTGAACGCGCGGCAGAAGCGCTTGCGCAGGGCCAGTCCCCAGGCTTTGTTCAGCCGGCTGCCGAAGGGGGCGTGGATTACCAGGTGCTGGTCCCCGGCTTCGTCGAAGAAGCGCTCGGCCACCAGGGTGTCCTGCGAGGGCATGACGCCCAGGGCCGAGAACGCGGCGGAGAGATAGTCGACGATCTGGATGGCGGCGGCGGGGGGCAGCGCCAGCTCGTCCTCCAGCCAGGCGGCGGCCTCGGCGCGCGAGCCCTCGCGCACCCTCTGGACGATCTCCTCGCGCAGCCTCGAGACGGCGGTGGAGAGCTCCTCGGTGCGCGCCGGGGCCTCGCCCAGCCAGAAGGGGATGTTCGGCGGCTGCCCCTTGGCGTCCTCCACCAGCATCCGCCCCTGCTCCACTTTGATGACCCGCCACGATGCGTTGCCGAGCTGGAAGACGTCGCCGGCCAGGCTCTCGACGGCGAAGTCCTCGTGGACGGTGCCGATCACCGCACCCGAGGGCTGGAGCACCACCTGATAGTCGGCGAGGTCGGGGATGGCGCCGCCCGAGGTCACCGCCGTCAGCCGCGCCCCCTTGCGGGCCCGCAGCACGCCGTTCACGGCATCCTGATGGAGATAGGCCCCGCGCCGGCCGCGGCGGGTGGTGAAGCCGGTGGCGAGCATCTCGACCACGTCGTCGAATTCCTTGCGCTCGAGATGGCGGAACGGCCAGGCGCGCCGGGCGATCTCGAACAGGCGATCCTCGCCCATCTCCTCGGCGGCCACGGCGGCCACGATCTGCTGGGCCAGGATGTCGAGCGGCTTGTCCGGGATGATCAGGTGGTCGAGCTCTCCCCGGCGGACGGCGTCGATCAGGGCGGCGCACTCCACCAGCTCGTCGCGGGTGAGCGGGAAGATCCGCCCCTTGGGGAGGCCGCCCAGATGGTGGCCGGAGCGGCCGACCCGCTGGAGGAGGGTGGCGATGGAGCGCGTCGAGCCGAGCTGGCAGACGAGGTCGACCGAGCCGATGTCGATGCCCAGCTCCAGCGACGCGGTGGCCACCAGGGCGGAGAGCTCGCCGGCCTTGAGGCGGCGCTCGCTCTCCAGCCGGGCCTCCTTGGAGAGGCTGCCGTGATGGGAGGCCACCTTCTCCTCCCCCAGCCGCTCCGAGAGGTGGCGGGTGACCCGCTCGGCCATCCGGCGGGTGTTGGTGAACACGAGCGTGGTGCGGTGCTCGGCGATCAGGGCGGCGAGCCGGTCGTAGATCTCCGCCCAGACCTCGGTGGGCATCACCGCCTCCAGCGGCGAAGAGGGTGGCACCTCGACGCGGAGGTCCAGACGGCGGCCGTGCCCGGCGTCCACGATCACACAGTGAGGGGTGCCGTCCGGCGCCACGTTGCCGGCGCCGACCAGGAAGCGGGCCACCTCCTCGATGGGTTTCTGGGTGGCGGAGAGGCCGATGCGGGTGAGGCCCCCTCCCGAACCCTCACCCCCCGGCCCCCTCTCCCGTCCATGCTCACCGGGAGAGGGGGAGACCAGCGCTTCCAGGCGTTCGAGCGAGAGGGAGAGGTGGGAGCCTCTTTTGTCGTCCGCCACGGCGTGGATCTCGTCCACGATCACGGTGCGGACGTTCCTGAGCATGCCGCGCCCCCCCTCGCTGGTGAGGAGGATGAACAGCGACTCCGGCGTGGTGACCAGGATGTGCGGCGGCTTCTTGACCATCGCGGTCCGGACCGAGGCCGGGGTGTCCCCCGTGCGCACCTGGGTGCGGATCTCGGCGTCCGGCAGACCCATGGCCACCAGCTCGCGGCGGATCCCCGCCAGCGGCTCCTCAAGGTTCTTCTCGACGTCGTTGGACAGCGCCTTGAGGGGAGACACATAGACCACCGCCGTCTCGTCCGGCAGCCCGCCCCCCAGCAGCGCCCGGCGGACGAGGTCGTCGATGGCGGCCAGGAAGGCGGCGAGCGTCTTGCCCGAGCCGGTGGGGGCGGCGATCAGGGTATGACGGCCGGCCCGGATCTCCGGCCAGGCGCGCGCCTGCGGCTCGGTGGGCGAGCCGAAACGCTGGGTGAACCAGGAGGCGACGGCGGGGTGGAAGTCGGCGAGTGGCATAGTTTTATTATGGCGCAAAACGGGCGGAAGATCTCCCGGTAGGATAACAGGAAGGGGGGGCGGGGGATTCCTGCCCGCGCCACTGTAGAGACGCCCCGTGGGGCGTCTCTTTAGGG
>DASXJP010000595.1:0-9739 GCA_036497345.1 Thermoanaerobaculia bacterium | reverse complement strand
CCGGACCCGCAGGCCTGAGCTCTAGAGATGGCCCGCGAAGCCTCGCCTCACTGCGTTTTCATCAGTTCGCGTACAATACCTTCAATGTCTGACGTCAGGAATCCATGGCTCACCAACGGAGCCACCACCCTGCGCAGGCTCAAATGGATCACCGTTTCCGCCGCGCTCGTCTTCATCCTCCTGCTCGAGCTGGTGCGGCGGGCCCTCTACCCGTACCTTCCCTCGACGCCGGGCAAGCTCCTGATGGGAGCGGCGGTGTTCACCGGCTGCCTCTTCTTCTTCGCCGCCCTGTTCGGCGTCATCGAGCGCATCCAGGGGAGCCTGGAGCTGCGCAACCGGGAGCTGCTCGCCCTTCACGAGGCGGCGCTGGGCATCCACGGCGATCTGGCCCTGGAGACCGTGCTCCAGCGGGTGGTGGATCGTGCCCGCCATCTGGTCGACGCCCAGTACGGGGCCCTCTCGGTGATCGACGAGCAGCACCGGATCCAATCGTTCATCACCTCGGGGATCTCCACCGGGACACGGGAGAAGATCGGCCCGCCGCCCATCGGCCACGGCATTCTGGGAGTGGTGCTCAACGAGGGGCAGCGGCTGCGGATGCCCGACCTCACCAAGGACCCGCGCTCGCTCGGCTTCCCCCTCAACCATCCGCCGATGCACTCGCTGCTGGCGGTGCCGGTGCTCTGCAAGAGCCCGTTCAAAGGGAACCTCTACCTGGCGGAGAAGGCCGAGGGGGCCCCGTTCACACCCGAGGACGAGGAAAGCCTGATCCGCTTCGCCACCAAGGCCGCGATCGCCATCGACAACGCCCACCTCCACATGCGCCTCAACGACCTCGCGGTGGCCGAGGAGCGGCTGCGCATCGCCCACGAGATGCACGACGGCCTCGCCCAAGTGCTCGCCTACGTCAACACCAAGGCGCAGGCGGTGAAGGCGTTCCTCGGCAACGGCCGCACCGACGAGGCCACCCGGCAGCTCGACCAGCTCGCCGCCGCCGCCCGCGAGGTCTACGCCGACGTGCGCGAGTCGATCATCGGCCTGCGCAGCGCCGCCGTCCCCGGGCGCACGGTCAGCGATCTGCTCCAGGACTACGTCAACACCTGGCAGGCCCACACGGGCGTCGATTGCAGCCTGATCATCAACGGCGCCCCCCGGCTCACCCCCAACGCCCAGCTCCAGCTCCTGCGCATCGTCCAGGAGTCGCTCGCCAACGTGCGCAAGCACGCCAACGCGACCCTGGTGAGCCTGAGCCTCGCGCAGGGGGACTCGGCGCTGCGGGTGACCATCGAGGACGACGGCGCCGGCTTCAAGCCCGGCGAGCTCGGCCGCGCCGAGCTGCCGCGCTTCGGCCTCTCCACCATGCGCGAGCGCGCGGAGACCATCGGCGGCACCTTCGTCCTCGACTCCACCCTTGGGTCCGGCACCCGGGTCACGATAGAATTACCTTCGCCTCCACTCTCTTTCGAGACTCTCCAGGAGAGCCCATGAAAATCGTGATCGCCGACGACCATGCCCTCTTCCGCGACAGCCTGCGCAGCCTGCTCGAGGCCCACGGCCTGGAAGTTCTGGGAGAGGCCAGGAACGGGCGCGAGGCCGTCGAGCTCGCCCGCAAGCTGAAGCCGGAGGTCCTCCTGATGGACCTCTCGATGCCCGAGATGGACGGCCTCGCCGCCACCAAGCTGATCAGCGCCGACCAGCCCGAGGTCAAGGTGGTGATCCTCACCGCCTCCGACGAGGACTCCAAGCTCTTCGAGGCCATCAAGTCCGGGGCGCAAGGCTATCTGCTCAAGAACCTCGAATCCGAGGACTTCTTCAGCCTGCTCGACGGCGTCAACCGGGGGGAGCCGGCGCTCACCCCGGCCCTCGCCCGCAAGCTCCTGCAGGAGTTCGCCCGCCCCGCCCAGGCGCCGGCGCCCCATCATGACCCCGACGCGCTGACCGACCGCGAGCGGGAGGTGCTGGAGCTGCTGGTCAACGGCATCACCTCGAACCGCAAGCTCGCCAAGCAGCTCGGCGTCAGCGAGAACACGGTCAAGTTCCACGTCCGCAACATCCTCGACAAGCTCCACCTCCACAACCGCGCGCAGGTAGTCAGCTACGCCATCCGCCACCGGATCGTGGAGACCACGACGGAGTAAGAAAAAGGGCGCGGATCGCTCCGCGCCCCAGGAAAACAGCTCCCTCCGGTGCTGCTATGAAGACGGGAGAGGGTCAGGCGTATGCCGCCACCTCCCGGACCGGTGTCTGCACCGCCTCGGGCGCCAGCTCGGGCGGGATCACCAGCACGCTCGCCGTTCCGCGGCGGACCACGTCCGCGGCCACGCTGCCGAGCAGGAAGCGCTCGAACCCACCCCTGCCATGGGTGCCGAGGGCGACGAGATCGGCCTGCCATTCACCCGCCCTCTCCCGGATCTCCGTCTCCACCTCTCCATACAAAAGCCGCGCTCCAGGCCGCCGGCCGCTCCAGGCGGCGTTGCGGCCGACGAAGGTCTCGAGCTCCTCCAGGGCCGCCGCCTCGCTCGCCGGAGCCAGGTCCTTGGCGGCGAACAGCTCGCGGTCCTGCGGCGAGATCACGAACACGGCCTCGAAATCCGTCTCGGGACCGCGCGCGATCTGGCCCAGGATCTCCAGGCCTCTACGGAACGCCACCGCCGAAAGCGGCGACAGGTCGACCGGCATCAGCACCCGCCGCGGCGGAACCGCGAGCCGGCCGCGGACCATCAGCACGGGCCGGGTGGCCTTGCGGATCACCCGGTCGGCCGTGGAGCCGAACAGCTTCGAGAGCTGCGGCGACTCCGTCGAGCCGACGACGATCAGGCCCGCGTTCATCTCCTCCGCGGCTTCGATCACCACCCGATGGGGGGGACCATACGCGATGACCGTGCCCGCGGTCTCCTCCTTGCGGATGCCCAGCCGGGCGATCTGATCGACGAGGCGCTGCTCGGCGAGCTTCTTCTCGACGTCGAGGGTCTCCTGGATGAAGGCCTCGGTGAGATAGGGGCCCGCCGAGTAGGCCCACTGCGGCTGGAAGGCGTGCACGAGACCGACCCGCGCCCCGGAGGCCCGGGCCACGTCGAGCCCCGCGCGCACGACGTCGTCGCTGAGCTCGGTCAGTGAGGTTCCAATGACAACGGTATCGATGAATTCGAACATGGCGGACCTCCTTTGGGGTGGGTCGGTGTTGATTGATCCGGCGGATCGGTCCGATCCGTCGGATCCGACCGATCAGTTGATCGGAATCGGCAGCCCCTGGGGCTCCTCCAGCTTCGGTACGGGGAGACGGACCTCCAGCACGCCGTCGAAGAACTTGGCCTCGATCTTCGCCGGGTCCGCCTTGAAATTCAGCGGCAGGCGGCGGTAGAAGTTGCCGTACATCCGCTCGGCGCGATAGAAATTCTCCTCCTTGATCTCCTTCTCCTCCTTGCGCTCACCCTTGAGCACCAGAACGTCGTCCTCCAGGGTTACGAATACGTCCTCCTTCTTCATCCCCGGCAGGTCGGCCTTCACGGTGAGGAAGCCTTCCTTCTCGAAGACGTCGATCTTCGGCGCCCAGCCGACCTTCTCAGGATGGAATTTCCAGTTGAACATGCCCCACGGACGGTCGAAGAAATGCTCAAACTCGGTCCGCAGATCGTCGAACATCACCAGCGGGTTGGGCCGCTCGTACTTGACAGGGACTTTCTCTTTCATAACTCCTCCTTGGAGCCTTCCTCTCCCGCCCTCCCTTTCTCCGGCTCCGTACCGAAGATAGCTCCCGCCAGGGAAGCGGCCCACGCCCCATCGGGCGGCCCGCGCTCACGGCCGGACGGGGGGTGGGCTACCCGGCCGGGCGGGTACGCTTCCTGCGGTACGATCCGCGTCGCCATGCCGCGCCGATCCAGGACGAAAAAAGCCCCCCTCGCCGGGGTCCGCGTCGTCGACGCCTCGCGCGTCCTGGCCGGTCCCTATCTCGCCATGCTGCTGGGGGACCTGGGGGCGGACGTGATCAAGATCGAGAAGCCGGACGGCGGCGATCAGACCCGCGCCTGGGGACCGCCCTGGGTCGGCGAGGGGGACCATCGCGCCAGCGCCTACTTCGTCTCCGCCAACCGGAACAAGCGGTCGGTGACCCTCGACCTCAAGAGACGCGAGGGGCGCGGGGCGTTCGATCGGCTGCTTGGCGGCGCGGACGTCCTGGTCGAGAACTTCCTCCCCTCCGAATGGCGGCGGCTCGGCTTCCGCGGCGGGCGCTTCACCCGGGCCCATCCGCGCCTCGTGCAGTGCACGGTCACCAGCTACGGCACCGCCGGCCCCGAGGCGGACCGCCCGGCCTACGACGTGGTCCTCCAGGCGGAATCAGGGCTGATGTCCCTCACCGGCTTCGCGGACGGCGAGCCGGTGCGGGTGGGGGTCGCCATCGTGGACGTCCTCTCCGCCCTCTACGGCCTCGCCGCCGTGCTCGCCGCCTTGCGACAACGGGACGCCACGGGCCAGGGAAGCCGGGTGGAGGTCTCGATGGTGGACGCCGGCACCTCGTTCCTCTCCTACGCCGCGCAGTCCTGGCTCGCCGACGGCCGCCAGCCCGCCCGGCTCGGCTCCGCCCATCCCAACCTCACCCCCTATCAGGCCTACCGGGCCGCGGACGGCTGGCTGGTGGTGGGCGTGGGCAGCCAGGAGCTCTGGCGCCGTTTCTGCGCCGCGATCGCGCGCCCCGACCTCGTGGACGATCCCCGCTTCGCGACCAGCGAGGCCAGGGTGCGCCACCGCGCCGATCTCGACCGCCTGCTCGGAGAGGTCTTCGCCGCCCATCCCGTGGCCCACTGGGACGCCACCCTGCGGGCCCACCGCGTCCCCGCCGGCCCGCCCGCCACCGTGGGAGAGGCGGTCGAAAAGGCCCGGCGGCGGGGCCAGGTGGTGGATCTCCCCGCGGGCGCCTACGGAATCCTCCCCACCATCGCCGCGCCCTTTCTCTTCGACGGCGAGCGGGCCGCGCCCACCTCCTCGGCCCCCGCGCTCGGCGAGCACACGGAGGCGGTGCTGCGGGAGGTGGGGGTGAGCGAGGAGGAGATTCAGGAAATTCTGAAGACGCCCGGGTAGGGAGCGTCCGTGCTGACCTCCCGCCCGGGATTTCAATCCCGGGTGGGCGAGGCCGCAGTTCCTGTACAATCACACCAACCTTTCGTCGAAGCGAGCACACGTCGCGTCGAGGTTCTGTTGGTGTTGCGATTCTCCTCCACCGCGCGGGCCCTGGCCCTGACCGCCCTGCTTCTCGCGGGGTGCCGGACCCTCGCGCCCGCTTCGCCGGCTCCCGCGGCCGGGCCCGTCGCGCTCCAGGAGAGCGACCGCATCCTGGTGCTCGTCCCCCATCCGGACGACGAGGTGCTGGGCGCCGGCGGGGTCCTGCGCGAGGCGGCGCGCCGGGGTTTGCCCGTGCGCGTGGTCTTCCTCACCAACGGCGACAGCAACGAGTGGTCGTTCCTCGCCTACCGCAAGCGCCCGGTGCTGATGCCCGCCGGCGCGCTGGCCATGGGGACGATCCGCCATCAGGAAGCTTTGGCGGCGGCCGCGGCCCTGGGGGTCTCCGCGCAGGACCTCACCTTCCTCGGCTATCCGGACTACGGCACCCTCGACATCTGGCGCTCCCACTGGGCCCTGAGCCCGCCGGACCGCGGCCGGCTCACCCGCGCCCGCGCCGTCCCCTACCCCACCGCCTTCCGTCCGGGCGCGCCGTACAAGGGGGAGGAGATCCTCGCCGACCTGGAGACGATTCTGCGGGATTTCAAGCCCACGCGGATCTTCGTCTCCCATCCGGCCGACCACCATCCGGACCACGCGGCCCTCTACCTCTTCACCCGCGTGGCCCTATGGGATCTCCAGGGGGAGATCACGGCGACGGTGCATCCGTTCCTCGTCCACTATCCCGGCTGGCCGCGGACCAAGGAGCTCCCGGGGCAGGAGCTGTCGCCCCCGGACCGCCTCCTCGCCGGCTTCCACTGGCAGTCCCGCGATCTCGACCCGGAGGCGGTGACGGCCAAGCGCCTCGCCCTCGCGGCGCACCGCACGCAATACGGCTACAGCACCTCGCGCCTGCTGCCGTTCGTCCGCCCCAACGAGCTCTACGGCGATCTGACCGTCCCCGTCCTGGCGGCGGGAGGCGGCGCCGTCGATCTCCAGGGCTTGACGGTGCGGCGGGTGCGGGACCGCTTGGAAATCGAAATGGAGCTCCAGCAGCCGCTGGCGGAGGGGTCCGCCGTCTCCCTCTCGGCCCTCGGCTACCGGCCGGACGTCCCCTTCGCCGCCATGCCGAAGCTGGAGGTCCGGATCGAGCCGCACGCCTGGACCGTCCGCGACCAGGGACGGCCCCTGCCCCGCTCCGCCGCCTGGGGAGGAGCCCAGGATCGCAAGCTGGTGGCGCGCATCCCCCTCGCCTCGCTGAACGATCCCCGCCGCCTCTTCCTCCAGGTCCGCACCGGCTCCCGCCGCTCCGCGCTCGGGCAGACCCCCTGGTGGATCGTGGAGCTGCGGCCGGGCACGGCGGAGCAGCGGGCGGCTACAGCAGCAGGCGCCGCCCTCTGACCCCTGTGCTACCCTCCCCTCACCTTTTCGAGAGGAGGGAGCGAATGATCGCGCCGACGTCTCCGCGGGACGAATCCGTCGTCGAATTCACCCTGCGCGCCGCCGTGGCCGGGATCTTCTTCGGCATCCTGTTCGGAGCCGCCAACGCCTACCTCGGATTGCGGGTAGGGCTCACCGTGGCGACGTCGATCCCCATCGCGGTGCTCACCGTGGCCCTGTTCCGCCTGCTGGGGGGGAGCCGGCCCGGCGGCATGATCCTGGAGGCCAACCTCGCGCAGACGATCGGCTCCGCCAGCTCCTCCCTTGCCACGGGCACCATCTTCACCATCCCGGCCCTCTTCCTCTGGGGGGTCATTCCTCCCTATTGGCAGATCGTGGGGCTGGCCTTTCTCGGCGCCATCCTGGGGATCACGGCCATGGTGCCGCTGCGCCGGCTGCTGATCGTCCAGAGCGCTGGAGAGCTCCCCTATCCGGAAGGCACGGCCTGCGCCGAGGTGCTGCGGGCCACGGCGGCCGAGGCGGGCGGCGGACGCTGGATCTTCCTCGGCCTCGCGGTGGGCGCCGCCATCAAGCTGGCCATCGGCGGCTTCTGCCTGATCGCGCCCACCCTCTCCACCCAGCTCGCCTTCCTGCCCAAAGCCGAGGTGGCGCTGGAGATCGCGCCCGCCCTCCTCGCCGTGGGCTACATCCTGGGCTACCGCCAGTCGTCGATCATGGTCGCCGGGAGCCTCATCTCGGCCCTGGTGCTCACGCCGTTGATCGGCCTGGTCGGCAACGGGTTGGCCACGCCGTTCTTCCCCGAGACCAAGCTGACGATTGGCGCCATGACCGCCGGGCAGATCTGGGCGCGCTACGTGCGCTACATCGGCGCCGGAGCCGTGGCCGCCGCGGGCATCGTGACGGTCCTCCGGGCCATCCCCGTGATGGCCGAATCGCTCGGCGCGGTCCTCCGCGGCCTGCGCAAGCAGGGCGTGGGAGCCGAGGCCGCCGGTCCCGTTCCGCGCACCGACCGCGACGTGCCGGGCTGGGTCGTGCTCGCCGGTCCGGTGGTGGTGGTGCTGGCGCTGGTCGGCGTCCCCGGGCTGATCGCGGGGGACATGGGATTCCTGCCACGGCTCGCCTCGGCCCTGGGGGTGGGCCTCTTCGGCATCCTGTTCGTGGTGGTCTCCTCGCGCATCGTGGGGCTGATCGGCGTCTCGTCCAACCCCACCTCGGGGATGACGCTGGTCACGCTGCTGGGTGTCGCGCTCATCTTCGTCCTCTGCGGCTGGACGGACCCCTCGGCCCGCGCCGCCATCCTCACGGTGGGCACGGTGGTCTGCATCGCCGCCTCCAAGGCGGGCGACATCTCGCAGGACCTGAAGACGGGCTTCCTGGTGGGAGCGACCCCGGCGCGCCAGCAGGCGGGGCAATTCCTCGGCGCGGCCTTCGCCTGCTGGGCGGTGGCGGCCACGGTGCTCTTCCTGGGCAAGGCCTACACCTTCGGCTCCCCCGAGCTTCCCGCGCCCCAGGCCACCCTGATGAAGACGGTGATCGACGGCGTCCTCACCGGCACCCTTCCCTGGGGTCTGGTGGGAACGGGAGCATCGTTCTCCCTCTGCGCGATCCTCGCCGGCCTGCCGGGCCTCGCCTTCGCCGTGGGCATCTACCTGCCCCTCAGCAGCATGACCCCGATCTTCCTGGGAGGAGCCGTCCGCCGTCTCGTCGAATCCCGCCGCAAGGAAGGATCACAGGAAGGAAACCCCGGAGTCCTCGCCGCCTCCGGCATGATCGCCGGGGAGGGGCTGGTGGGCGTCGCGATCGCATTGATGGTCGCCGCCAAGAAGACCTGGCCGGATTCGGGATGGAGCCGGTGGCTCGACGCCGCGCATTTCGCGGGGAAGGACTTCGCGTGGATTCCAGGGACGGCGGGGATGGTGGTGGGGATCGGGTTGGTGTTGGTGGTGGCGGGGGTGTTGTGGCGGGCGGGGGGGAGTGGGGCAGGTAAAAGTTGGAAGAGAAGCATAACCTAGCCAGGGCAATAATGGGGACATACAATAAAGAATGAGAAAGATATGACTCTACGCCTGATTGAACCTAAAGATGTTGACGAAACATTCGCGATCCTGACCAATCTGGCAGATGAATTTCCGCAGACGGAATTCATCTTTCGTGGTCAACAGAACAGCCAGTGGAGGCTACAGACAAGTTATGACCGCTACTGGCATGGCACACCGTTACACGAAGAATTTTACGTGGAACGAATGGTCGCCCGATTTCAAAGTGGAGTAACCCGTCTAGGGCTCGACGTCCACTGTCGCGGGAACTTAGATTGGCTGGAGTATGGCCGGCATCATGGACTTCCAGCTCCACTTCTAGATTTCACCTGGTCACCTTTCGTCGCCTTATTTTTCGCCTTCGATGGGCTTCGCGCGGAATCGGACTCCCACTTGAGCTCAGCACTATACTGTCTAAACTTAAACCAACTAGCCAAAGAGGTCGTCCGAGCTTCGCAGGCCGAGGATCTCGCCAATCCCCATACCTTTGGAAGGGCTATATCGTCCTTCTTACACGAAGGCGCTTCTCATTTCAAGAACGGATTCCCACAGGAACGCATCATCTTTCTCCGATACCCAAATGCTCACACTCGCAGAATGCACGTGCAACTCGGCACGTTCATCTACTCCACCATGGAGTTTGGAGATTCGCCCAAACCAAAGGACCTCGAAGCCTATTTCGAAGGCATCCAAGAAGGCTTTGATTCACCAAGCTTGCCCAGCGAAGACCGTCACGTCCTCCTCAAACTCAATGTGCCCCATGAGTGGATATCGAAGATCTTTAGTCGATTGGAGGTTATGGGTATCACAGGAAGCACCATGTACTTATCAGCGGAAGGCGTGGCGAAGGACGTCTATAACGCCTATAATTTTGAGCCAAGAGCAGCATACTTGCGGGATAGCTAATCACAGCCCGTAGGGGTGTAGGCAGTCACCTTGCCGAAGCAAAGCTGCCTGCGCCCCTTCGGGGCTTACGGGTTGTTTTGGCTCCTCTACCTGGGGCTGAAGCCAGGCTTATCGGGATAGGGGGAGAGCCTCGCGGCTCCCGCCCCTCCCACACCACCGTGCGTACGGGTCCGTACACGGCGGTTCGGCTGGTTAAGCATTCGACCAGGTCTCCAGGGTAAGGAGTCCCATAGACTGGAGAG
>DASXJP010000594.1:0-2041 GCA_036497345.1 Thermoanaerobaculia bacterium | reverse complement strand
ATCCGTCGGATCGGTCGGATGGCCTCTTTTTTAAGCCGGCTTCCTATTAGCAACATCGCCTCAGCAAAGCTCTCCTCTCCCGGACGGTGGGAGGGCGATGGGCATGGTGAGGTTTTACTCTCCTTTCAGCTCCCGCACCGCCTCCCGCAGCCGCTCCGCCAGCCGCTTGCGATCCTCGTCGATCACCGGCTCCGGCGCGAAATCCACGGTGGCTTCGATGCTCTTCAGTTGGAACAGATCGAGAAGATGAGGGGCCAGCGGGCTCGCCCCCCACCAGGCGACGGACGGCGGATCGTAGCGCGGCGGGGCGGCGACGGGGCGGCGACGGACCCGCGACAACGCTCTCCTTGACCCCACTTATGGCATGGAGATCTCGACGACGTGGGCTCGCGGAGCCGCGAAAGCGCCCCATGGAAACAAGGCCGCTCACTTTGAGTACAATGGAGACGACTTCCACTCAACTCGAGAGGGGGGACGTCTTCGTGACGGGACCCGGAGCTGACCCCGGCAGCGGGGAGCGAATCGGCGCCTACGAGATCCAGGGCCTCCTCGGGCGGGGAGGGATGGGCGAGGTCTTCCTCGCCTGGGACGCCCGGCTGCGGCGGCGGGTGGCGATCAAGCGGATCCGCCACGACCACGGGCTCAACCCCGCCATGCGCCAGCGGCTGCTGCGCGAGGCCCGGGCCGTCGCCGGCCTCAGCCATCCGGCCGTGGTGCAGGTCCACGACCTGCTCGCGGACGCCTCCGGCGACTGCATCGTCCTGGAGTACGTCGAAGGCCGGACCCTGGCGTCCACCCTGACCGAGGACGGCCGCCTGGAGCCGGCGACCGCGGTCCGGCTGGCGTGCGAGATCGCCGGCGGGCTCGCCGCCGCCCACGCGGCGGGGATCGTCCATCGCGACCTCAAGGCCGAGAACGTGATCGTCACCCCCGCGGGGCGCGCCAAGATCCTCGACTTCGGCCTCGCCCAGATGAGCGCCCGGGCGCCGGACGATCCCGTGGTCACGCAGCACGGCGTCCTGCTCGGCACCTTCCACACGATGTCCCCCGAGCAGGCGGGCGGCGAGGGAGTGGACGAGCGCTCGGACCTCTTCTCGCTGGGAATCCTGCTCTACGAGATGCTCACCGGACGCTCGCCCTTCCGCGGGTCCAGCCCGACGGAGACCCTGCGCAAGGTGCTCTCCGAGCATCCGCCAAGGGTGGATTCCGTCCGCTCCGGCCTGCCCACCCGTCTCGGCGACCTGGTCGCGCGCCTGCTCGCCAAGGAGCCCACGGCCCGGCCGGGAAGCGCGGCCGAGGTCGTCCGCGAGCTCGCGGCGGTCGCGGCCTCGCTGGCCTCGTCCGACGCGCCGACCCAGGTGGCGAGCGTCAGCGAGCTGCCCACGGTGGTGGAGGGTCCGCGCCCCGCGGTCAGTCGGCCCGTGGCCCCCCATCCCGGGGCTCCCGGCTCGACCGCGGGGATGTCGGTGCTCCGGCGGCGCGGAATGAGGACGGCGGCCCTCGCGGTCCTGGCGGTGACGGCTCTCGGCGCCGTGGCTTTCTGGGCGGCTCGTTATTTCGCCGGCCCGCGCCCCGCGCCGACGAAGGCGACCGTGGCGCCGGTCGCCGCCGCGGCGCCCCTGCGAGTCGTGATGCCGCGGCCCGAGGTGGAGGGCGATGACCCCCGTCTGGGGCTCGCGGCTTCGGGAGCGCTGTCGGCCGGCCTCAACACGCTGGCCTCCCTCGAAGGAGTGATCCCTATCGATCCGCTGCAGCTCGTGGGAAATCCCAGGTCGGCGATCGACATGGCCCGCGTCGCGGCGGCGGACGAGGTCCTGGCGGTCCGGCTGGAGGCCGCGGGCCCCCTGGGACGCGTCACGTTGCGGCGCATCCATGGCGCCGAGGGCCGGGTGATGTGGACGGATACCTTCGACGCTCCGATCGAGGCCGCGGACCTCCGCCTGCTCGCCGAAGCCGTGAGCATCCACCTGCGCCAGGGATACCCCGGCCAGCCACCGCGGCCGGACACGCCGATCTCGGAAGCCCGCAACGAGGACTATAC
>DASXJP010000593.1:0-2083 GCA_036497345.1 Thermoanaerobaculia bacterium | reverse complement strand
CACGATCTCCTCCCCTTCGGCGTGCCCTCCCTTGGCGAGCACGGCCGGCCCTATCGTCGCGAGACCCCGAGCCGCGAAGAGGCGCTCCTCAACGTTCCGGGCCGGGAAGCCCGTCAGCTTCTCCAATTCAGGGACGTTCGGGGTGAGCAGGGTGGCGAGCGGCAGGAGCTCCAGTAGGAGCGCCTCGATCGCGTCCTCGCGCAGGAGCCGGTCGCCGCTCTTGGCGATCATCACCGGATCGAGGACGACCGGCACCTTCTTGTCCCGCAGGTGGAAGCGCAGCCGGTCCGCCACGACGCGGATGATCCCAGCGCTCGCCAGCATGCCGATCTTGATGGCGTCGGCCCCGATGTCCTCCAGGACGGCGTCGATCTGCGCCGCCACCATCTCCGGCGGGACCTCGTGGACGGCCCGTACCTCGCGGGTATTCTGGGCGGTGAGCGCGGTGATCACGCTCATGCCGTACGCCCCGTGGGCGGCGAAGGTCTTGAGGTCGGCCTGGATGCCGGCCCCCCCGCCGGAGTCGGAGCCGGCGATGGTAAGCAGGCGGGGCGGGGTCATGCCTCCCGCGGCGCGAGGCGGCCGCGGCGCAGCCAGGCGATGACGCCGATGAGGACGAGCACGGCCACGCTGATCACCTGCGCCAGGGTGAAGGGGCCGAAGAAGCGGTCGTCCTTGGCGCGCAGGATCTCGACCAGGAAGCGCTCCACGGCGAGCAGGGCCAGCACCACGAGGGCGATCGCGCCCGGCTGGTGGCGGCGCCGGAACATCCACATCGCCACCCCCCAGATGGCGAGCGCCATGGCGGTCTCGTAGAGCTGCGTGGGATGGACGCGCATCAGCGTGCTGTCCGGGATCGACTCCGGGATCTTCACGTGGAAGAGATCGCGCAGGTTGCCGGCGGTGGTCTCGGGGAGCCCCACAGGGAAGGCGACCCCCCAGGGGAGGTCGGTGGGCCGGCCGTAGTCGTCCCCCACCAGGAAGCAGCCGATGCGGCCGATGCCGTAGCCGAGGGCGAGGGCGGGCGCGGCGACGTCGGCCATCGGCCACGCGGGCAGCCGGCGGCGGCGCATGGTCCAGATCACCCCGATGGCGCCCAGGATGAAGCCGCCGTACCAGACCAGCCCGGAGCGGTCGAGAAGCAGGTGCCAGTCCTTGAACAGGATGGCGTAGTAGACCTTGGCGCCCACGATGCCCCCCACGCCGGCGGCGAACACCAGGGCGCTCGCGTCCTCCTCGTCGCCGATGCCGAGCTTCCGCATCCCCCAGCGGAGCTGCAGATAGCTCGCGAGGAAGGCGCAGACCAGCATCACCCCGAAGGGGCTGACCGAGAAGGAACCGATGTGGAAGAGCTCGCGGATCATGTCGGAGGGCCCGGAGGGCCGGGGCGGAAGGATAGCATGCATGGCCCCTCACTCCCCCAACCCCCTCTCTCCCGGCCCTCCACCCACCCTGCCGGGGAGGTGAGGGTTCGGATACACTACCTCCCGCGAAGAGGAACCCATGGCGAGCGACGATCGCGTGAAGTTCGAAGCTTCCCTCACCCCCGTGGACGAGGATGGTCCCGCTCGTCTGTACGTCTGGATCCGCCGTTTCCACGGCGACGAGGAGCTGACCGGCCGTTACGAGGTGTTCGAGGACCTGCCGCGTCTCGACGAATTCATCGCCCGCGCCGCGGCGACCGGCCAGGACACGGCCGAGCTGCGGACGGCGCGCGCGGATTTCGCCGAGATCCTGGGCCGGCAGACGTAGAGACGGCGCCACCGGCGGCCAGCCATGACGATCACCGAGGTATCCCGCGAGCGCTACGCCGCCCTGGAAGAGCTGATCCGGCGCAAGGGCAAGGGACGGTGGCTCGTGCTCACGCACGACAACCCCGATCCGGACGCGCTCGCCTCGGCCCAGCTCCTGGCGCGGGTGCTCCGGCAGGCCCTCAAGCAGGCGGTGACGGTGGCCTACGGCGGCATCGTCGGCCGCGCCGAGAACCGCGCGATGCGCACGTTCCTCAGCATCGATCTCGTGCCGGTGTGCGAGGTGAAGCTCGACGGCGACGCGCAGGTCGTGCTCGTCGACACGCAGCCGG
>DASXJP010000592.1:0-5905 GCA_036497345.1 Thermoanaerobaculia bacterium | reverse complement strand
CGCTGCTGCTCAGTTTACGTCAACGCTCGGCGGGAACAAAGCGGCCCTCTCCCCGGTTACAATCTCCCTATGGCAGGCTTCAAGCTCGAATCGCGCTTCACGCCCCAGGGGGACCAGCCCGAGGCGATCCGCCAGCTCGCGGAGGGGCTGGAGCGGGGAGACAAGGAGCAGGTGCTGCTCGGCGTCACCGGCTCCGGCAAGACCTTCACCATCGCCCAGGTCATCGAGCAGGTCAACCGGCCCACGCTTGTCCTCTCCCACAACAAGACTCTCGCGGCGCAGCTCTTTCAGGAGTTCCGCAGCTTCTTCCCCAGCAACGCGGTCGAGTACTTCGTCTCCTATTACGACTACTACCAGCCGGAGGCCTATGTCCCGGCCACCGACACCTACATCGAGAAAGAGACCAGCATCAACGAGGAGATCGACCGCCTCCGCCTGCGCGCCACCAAGGCCCTGTTCGAGCGGCGGGACGTGATCATCGTGGCCTCCGTCTCCTGCATTTATGGCCTGGGATCGCCCGAGGCCTTCTTCGGCATGCTCCAGTTCTTCAGCCAGGGGGACACCGAGGGCATGGACGTCGCCCTCAAGCGGCTGGTCACCATGCAGTACGAGCGCACCCAGCTCGACCTCTACCACGGCAGCTTCCGGGTGCGCGGCGACGTGCTGGAGATCTTCCCGGCCTACGAGGACGTCGGCATTCGAGTCGAATATTTCGGCGACGAGGTGGAGCGCATCACCCGCTTCGACGTGCTGCGCGGAGAGACCCTCCAGCATGTGGACCGCATCGCGGTCTATCCCAAGACCCACTACGTCACCCCCAAGTCGCGGCTGGACAGGGCGGTCGAGACGATCGCCGAAGAGCTCACAGAGCGGCTTGCCCTGCTGGAGGCCGAGGGCAAGCTCCTCGAGCGCCAGCGCCTGGAGCAGCGCACCCGCTTCGACCTCGAGATGCTCAAGGAGATCGGCTACTGCCACGGCATCGAGAACTACTCGCGCCACCTCTCCGGCCGCGCCCCCGGCGAGCCGCCGCCCACTCTCTTCGACTATTTTCCGGACGACTTCCTCCTGGTGGTCGACGAGAGCCATCAGTCCCTGCCGCAGGTGCGGGGCATGCACGCCGGCGACCGCTCGCGCAAGCAGACGCTGGTCGATTTCGGCTTCCGCCTCCCCTCGGCGCTCGACAACCGGCCGCTCACCTGGAACGAGTTCGACGCCCGCATGGGCCAGCGGATCTACGTCTCCGCCACCCCGGCCCCGCTGGAGCTGGAGCGCACGGGGGGCGTGATCGTCGAGCAGCTCATCCGGCCCACCGGCCTGCTCGATCCGATCATCGAGGTGCGGCCGGCCCAGGGGCAGGTGGACGACCTCGTGGGCGAGGTCCGCAAGGTGGTGGACCGCAAGGAGCGGGTGCTGGTGACCACCCTCACTAAGCGGATGGCCGAGGAGCTCACCCAGTACCTGAACGAGCTGGGGGTCCGCGTCCGCTACATGCACAGCGACATCGAGACCCTGGAGCGGGTGGAGATCGTCACCGGCCTGCGCCGCGGCGATTTTGACGTCCTGGTGGGGATCAACCTGCTGCGCGAGGGGCTCGACCTGCCGGAGGTCTCGCTGGTGGCCATCCTCGACGCGGACAAGGAGGGGTTCCTGCGCAGCGAGACCTCGCTGATCCAGACCTCCGGCCGCGCCGCCCGCAACGTCAACGGCCGGGTGATCTACTACGCCGACCAGATGACCGACTCGATGCAGCGGGCGATCGGCGAGACCGAGCGCCGCCGGGTGAAGCAGGGGGAGTACAACCAGGAGCACGGCATCGAGCCGGCGACCATCCTGAAGGACATCCACAACCCGCTGGTGCAGATGATGAACCTCGACCTCTACGCCGCGGGCGGCCCGCCGCGCCTGGGCACCAGGGGTATCGGGGGCGATGGCGACGGCTCGGAGCTGCCGATCGCCGAGCGCATCTCCCGTCTGGAGAAGGAGATGCGCGCCGCCGCCAAGCGCCTGGAATTCGAGGAGGCCGCCGCCCTCCGCGACCAGATCAGAGAGCTGCGCGAGCTCCAGATCTACGCCGGGTAAGCGCCGGCCGACCCAGGGCGTCCGACGTCTCTGGAGAGCCTGGCGTCTTTTCGGGGGAGCTCCGGGTTTATATAGGGAGACCCCTCGTACTATATGGACGCCCCTCCGTCTTTTTTGGGAGACCCCTCGTCCTTTTTGGACGAGGCCTCGTCTTTTTTGGACGCCCCCTCGTCCATTTGGGGAGAGGGGTCGTCCCAATTGGACGAGGCTCCGTCTTTTTTGGGAGACCCCTCGTCCAAATTGGGCGGCGGTCGCCCCGTGAGGACCCGTGGCTCGCCGGCTACGCCGTGCCTCCGGATTCGAACGCCAGCCCGGGGTCTCCCTCCGCCCGGCGGAGATAGGCGGCGACCTTTGCCACCAGCTCCGCGCCGGCCGTCTCGGCTTCCACGGCCTGCTGGAAGAAGGTGAGGGCCGCCAGGGCCTCCCGGTGGATGTGCCGCGAGGCGAAGATGGGCACCATCTCGGCGGCGAGCCGCTTCAGGTCCTCCATCCGCCCCTGCTCGGCGTAGAGCAGCGCCAGCTCCAGCGAGACCAGGGCCGTATCGTACGGGATCCCCTCCGCGATGAAGCCGTCCCGCGCGGCCAGGAATTGCGCCTCGGCCTGCTGGAGCTGTCCGAGACCCCTGGCGATCTTCCCGCGCACCCACCTGCGGCGATTCTGGATCCAGGGCTCGTTGAAGCTGCGGTAGAGCGGCCGGGCGTCGCGATAGAGGCGCTGGGCTTCCTGAAAATGATCAATCTCTGCGAGATAAAAAATTAGATTGTGGCGGGCGCAGAGAAGCAGGCGCGGCTCCCGCTCGGGATCGATGAGAGGGATCGACCTGTTCAGAGCCGAGATTGCTCTTTCAGGGTTCCCGGCGTGGTGATGCACAGTCGAGGTCTTTACGAGTGACCGCCCGGCTCTGTGCCGCTCGCCATGAGCGAGGAAAAGGTCCACCGCTCGCTGGAGGAGCCGCAGCGCTTCATCAAAGCGACGCTGGGCTCGGCGTAGCGAAGCCTTCAAGTCCAAGAAAATGGCCCGCTCCAAGCCATCCTGAGTCCCTTTCTTTAGTTGCTGATAGGCCTGCCCAAAGGCCTCTTCCGCTCTCTGGAAGTCGAAGCGGAGCCGGCGGGCATTGCCCACAAAGGCCCAGCCTCGCGCCCGTAGGTCCGCGATCCGCTCAGCTCCGTAGCGCTCACGGTCGAGGTGATCGGAGAGACGGAGCGCCAGCATCCCCAGATGCTCTCCGAAGGCCGGGTCCTGAAGACTGGCTTCCAGGCTCCGCTCGACCAGGAGCTCGAAGACGCCCCAGGTCTGGAATCGGAGGGAGTCGCGCAGGAGTAGGTCACGATCCTCTGCCGGCTGCTCGAAGAGCTCGACGAAAAGCCCCGGCGCGTCGTCCCGTTCCCTCTCGAGGACGGCCTCCCACTCGGAGAGAGCGCGCCGGCTCTCCGCCAACCCCGCCTCGTAGATCCCGGCCTTGGGATTTCCGAGCGCATCCTTCGGGTGCAGGGGAAGGGGGCGAGGGAGATAGTAGAGCTTCGAACGGCAATAGCTACACCCGGCAAGGTGCCCCAGGAGCGACCGGTGCTCTTCGTCGAGCGACAGCACGAATTCCTCCAAGACGTCGTCATTCGGGTGAATCTTCACGCTCTTCCTCCTCCTGCCATTTCCGGCAGCTCTCGATGATGGTCCGTAGCAGCCACCCTTCCGGGTCCTCGTGCCGCAGCCGCCGCTTGGCGAGGAGCGTGCGGCAGGCGTCGTCGACGATCTCCCTGGCGCGGGCTTCCGGTACGCGGTAGGCGTTGAGCACCGCCGGCAGCACCGGGGTGAGCCGTTCGAGGATCTCGACGCACGAGTCGGCCGGTCTTTCCATGGCGTGAAAGGGTAGCACCTCTCCACCATATCTGTTGCCGCAGAGCCGGAATTTGGGACAAGGAGGAGAGAAGAAAACGCCGATTCCTGGAAACTGGAACCGGCGTCGTTCAAATCGGCTACTGCTTGCCGTCGGGGTCCATCGCTCCCCCGGAATCGGACGTGGGGAGCGGGGCGAGGGAGTTAGGGTGAGTGCCATCAGGGTCCAGCGTGCCCCCCTCCTTGGCCCAGATGGGGACATACGGCGCCAACCACTGCCAGAGCGCCTCGAAAAAGCCCGCCGGGGCGGAACGGGCGGCGAGCGGGCGGGCCTGGACCGCGCCGGCCGCCAGGACCAGCAGGACCAGGGCGAGCACAACGGAACGGATCGTGCGCTGCATCAGATCTCTCCTCTCCAGGGGGGCCGCGCGCTCGGCCGCCATGGCCGGACGGGACCGCCCCCGGAGAAGAGTGGCATTTTTTGCTTGGAGAGAGGACGGACTGGCCGCGACGCACGCCGAAAGGCGGGCTCCGAGCGGCCCGGTCTCAACGGTCCCGCCGCTCGGTTCGTATACCAGGATGCCTCGAACCGCTTGCTCCGAGATCTACCCCAGAGGCAGACGCTGCTCTTTGACAACTGAATTCCTGCCAGGGGGATGGATTATGGGCCCGTCCTCCTGGCTTCCTTCCTTGGCTGCCACTCGTATGCGGGGGCGGGTGGCAGCTCTATGTCCTCGTCGCCAGGCGAATATGAAGCCTGTCGATCAGCTTGTCATGTCTCGCCCTCCACAGGGCCCAGCGTGAGAACAGCCGCGTAGACGGTCTCGGCAGCGTTGAGGAGATCCGCCAGGAGGCGCTCATCCACTTCCAGATACCCCCCCTCATACTCAAGCGTATTGCGGCGCTGATGGCAGGTGGCCAGCACCCGCCAAACGGCGGGACCCAGGCCGAGCGTATGAGGCAATGCCTGGAAAGCAATGTAACGGTTATCCGAACGATAGCCGTGCCAGCGCAGAGCCGCCAGGGCCAGTGCGTGAGCCGCGTTGTAGGCGAGATCGAACCGGCTCTCCAGCGCCAGATCCGGACGCCCCGCGTCCGTGAGCCGGCTCCGTGCAGAGCGGATCAGCCCGGCGATCTCCGCCTGGGCTCCCGGCTCTCTCTTGAGAGTGCCGATCTGGACCACCCGCTGGAGCTCAGGTGAGGTCATCCGCCGATCCAATCAGTGGGACCTTGGGCTGGGCCTGGACCTTGGTGACGAACGGATTTCCCGCGGCCAGCTTGCGCTTCCACTCGGCTGGAGTCATCAAGCTCACGTGGACCGGGCGGCGCAAGGTCGCTTCGGCCTCTTGCAAGGCGCTGTAGAGATCGGGGTAGGCCAGGTCGTCACCGATGATCATCAGATCGATGTCGCTCTGGGCCGTGTCCGTCCCCTTGGCGATCGAGCCGTAGACGAAAGCCGCCTGAATCCGGTCCCTGAAAGGTGCGAGGGCCTCTTGAAGCGGGCCGGCGAGGCCCATGGTCTTGACCACCAGGCCGTGGAGCTCGGAGAAGACGGGCGAATCGGGATTGGCCTGGTAGTGTTTCTGGTTCCCGACTCGCGTGACCGTGACCAGACCGCTCTCCGCGAGGCGCACCAGTTGGCGATGCACCGCTCCCGTGCCGGAGCCGGCCAGGGCGATCACCTCGGCGCTCTGGAAGCTCCGTCCCGGCTGGCCGAAGAGGAGAGCGAGCACGCGCTGCTGGACAGGCGAGAAGAGGACATCCGCCAGTCTCGTGCTCGGCGTCAGCTCCGTTCCCATATTGGGAAGGATAATACCCGAAATGGGAAGAGGCAAGGGACCTCTCCTCCTGGCTTCCTCCCGGGCTGAGCTCTGCCTGACCGGCCAGCAATCACACGCTACTGCGCGGCCTGAACCCGGCAGGCGTTCCCGCACTGCTTCTGGAGGCACTCGGCCCGGGCCGCGGACGCCTTGAGAGCGGCGGCGGAGGGCT
>DASXJP010000591.1:0-13107 GCA_036497345.1 Thermoanaerobaculia bacterium | reverse complement strand
CAAGCTGGAAGGAGGCACAGATTGCAAGCCGGGCTGCGATCAGAGGGTATGGACGTTGCTGAAAGGATCGTAGACGGGGACCCCGAAGCCACGAAAGTGGGCGACGTTCCGGGTCGCGACGCCCAGATCCTGGGATTTCGCGATCCCAAGAATCAGGAGGTCTCGCACTTCAAGGGCTCTCCCCTGGCGGCGGGCTTCCGCCTCCAGAACGGCACAGCGGAGCGCCGCATCACGGTCCAAGGGCAGAACGTCACAATCGGACGACAGAAGCTCGGCAAACCCGCGGAGCCGCCAGCCCTCGCAGGCTGCTGGCCCGCCGTCAGCCGCTCATAGACGGCCGTCAGGCCGCCCGGGGGCTCCAACCCAGAAAGATCGTACAATACGGCCATGGCGAATGGACCGGGAGGGCAAAGATGGCCGGAATGAACGCTACGGACCGTGAGATTGCCCAGGAGCTGCGGCGGCGCCTCGCGCAAGGTGTGAAGATCGAGGATTTTCGCGTGTTCGGCTCGCGGGTCCGCGGCGAGGCCACGCCCGAATCGGACCTCGACGTCTACCTCGTCGTCACCGAGCTGACTCCTGCCCTCCGCCGCTGGATCGACGAAATCGCCTGGGAAATCGGATTCGAAAAAGATCGAGTGATTTCGACCCTCGTGACCACTCGCCGCGAGCTCGAGCAGGGCCCGTTCGGCGCGCAGCCTGTCGTCCAGACCATCGAGCGAGAAGGCATCCCCATTTGAGTCGGAGCCCCGAGCAACTGCGTGCCCTGGTGCGCTACCGGCTTGAGCAAGCCGTCGAGACCCTCCGTGAAGCCAGCCTGCTTCTCGACCAGAGCGCTTGGCGCGGTGCGCAGAATCGAGCCTATTACGCGATGTTCTATGCGGTCCTCGCCCTCCTGGCGACCCGGCAACTGGGTTCCTCCAAGCACAGCGGAGTTTTGGGGCTCTTCGATCGTGAATTCGTGAAGCCCGGCTTGCTACCCCGAGCGCTCTCCCGCTCATTGCGGCTGGCCTTCAATCGCCGTCAGAGCTGGGACTACGGAGAGGTGGGGGAGCTCGATCCTCAAGAAATCTCCGAGATGGTCGCGGGGGCGAAGCTCTTTGTACAAGCCATCGAAGAGTTTCTCCGAGAGAGCGGGTTCGAGAGGGAGGAGAACGAAAACGGCAGTAGTCAGGGAACCCCGGGCAGTGCTCCATGACTACCGGCATGGGTTCACGGCAGCTCAGCCGCCTCTTCTCCCTGCGGCGAATCCCGGCCATAATCTCCGCAGGCGGTGCGGAGAATGTATATCCATGAGCTTCAGGACTGGCCACGGTTCCACTGGGACCAAGGAGAGCTCGCGGAGCCTCTCGCCTCCGTCCGCCACCGCCAGGGCCGGCTCATCGGGCACATGGAGGCGCTCGGTTTCAACCTTCGGCAGGAGGCGGTTCTCCAGACGCTGACCGGCGACGTGGTCAAGAGCAGCGAGATCGAAGGGGAGACGCTCGACGCCGAGCAGGTCCGCTCGTCGATCGCCCGGCGGTTGGGGATGGACATCGGCGCCCTCAAGCCGGCCGACCGCCACGTCGAGGGGATCGTCGAGATGATGCTCGACGCCACGCGCCGGTTCGATCAGCCGCTGACCGCCGAACGGCTGTTCGCCTGGCATGCATCGCTGTTTCCCACCGGGCGCAGCGGCATGACCCGGATCCGGACAGGGGCGTGGCACGACGACAGCAAAGGGCCCATGCAGGTGGTCTCCGGTCCGGTCGGAAAGGAACGCGTCCACTTCGAAGCGCCGAAAGCGGAGCGCCTCGACTCCGAAATGGGCGCATTCCTGGACTGGTTCGAGACGGCCACCGGGATCGATCCCGTGTTGAAAGCCGCGCAGGCCCACCTCTGGTTCGTGACCATCCATCCGTTCGAGGACGGCAACGGCCGTATCGCGCGCGCCATCGCCGACCTGGCCCTCGCGCGCTCGGAGGGCAGCCCGCAGCGGTTCTACAGCATGTCGACGCAGATCCTGCAGGAGCGCGGGGCCTACTACGACATCTTGGAGCGGACGCAGAAAGGGACGCTGGACATCACGCCCTGGATGAGCTGGTTCCTGGGCTGTCTGGGGCGGGCCATCGACGCCGCGCAAAGTGGAATCCTCGTCCGCAACCCGGAAGGCGGGCGCAGCACCAGCTATTCCCTCGCGCCGGAATCGGTGACCCTTATCCGATCCGCCGGATCGCCTTGATGTTCCCCCCCGCGAAGGCGTCGTCGACGCACTGGCCGGTGCTGGTGGCGAAGCCCATCGTCTCCCATCCCGGCGGGGTGGGCTGGTCGGCGCAGACGGTCATCGCCGAGCCGACCGACTTGTTGGTATAGAGCTCGAGCACCCAGGCGTTGCCGCCGCAGTCCGAAGGGCTCGTGCTGGCGTCGACCTTGATCCAGCCCGGAGGGATCGGCCCGGGGCAGACGAGCTGCCGGGTCATCACCTGCGCGGGCGCCAGGGTGGCCAGGAACAGGACGCAGGCGAGCGTCAGGAGAGCGAGCCGGATGACGTGATGCCGTTTCATGATGTCCTCCTTCCTCATCCTTCACGCCTCAGCCTGGAGAGGTGCAAATGTCCGGCCAATCTCCTATACTTCCCGCGCCTTTGAAGAGCACTGCCTTGAACGAGATCCGCGCTTGAACGAGATCCGAGAGACAAGAGGGGCCCTGAGCGGCGCCGGGCGCAGGTTCGGCATCGTCGCGTCCCGGTTCAACTCACGGCTGGGCGACCTGCTGGTGGCGGGGGCGGTCGACTGCCTGCGCCGGCACGGGGTCGAGCCGGGGGACATCCATCTCGTGTCGGTCCCCGGCGCCTGGGAGATCCCGCAGGCGCTGGAGGAGCTGGCCGTGGCCGGAAAGGTCGACGGCCTGGTGGCGATCGGGGTCGTCATCCGGGGGGAGACCCCCCACTTCGACTACATCTGCGCGCAGGCGAGCCGCGGCATCGCGGCGGTCGCCGAGCGGCACCGGATCCCGGTGGGATTCGGTCTCCTGACCTGCGACAGCTCGGAGCAGGCGGTGGAGCGGGCGGGCGGCAAGGCCGGCAACAAGGGTTGGGACGCGGCGCTCGCGGCGCTGGAGATGACCGACCTCTTCGCACGGCTGCGGGACGCCGCCGGGCGCTAGCGGACGGGTCCGGCCCGCGGCTATCATCCCGGGCACAAGCATTGCGGACACGAGCGGCCGCCCCCGGGGCGGCTCTTTCGTCCATGACGTATTTCCACTGGGGTCTTTGAGGCGAGGTTCCATGACGGCAGGAAAGCGGCGAATGGCGCGGGAGATGGCGATCCAGATGCTCTACCAGAGCGACTTGGGCGGCAGCCCGCTGCCCCACATCTTCAACACGTTCGATCTCTCGGAATATCTGGCCCGCGAGGCCGCTTCCGAGGAGAAGAAGCGGGCATTGCCCACACCCGAGGACCGGGAGGATTTCAGCCAGCGCAAGAAGCGGGTCAACGAGGCCTTCGAGTACGCCCAGATGCTGGTCCGCGGCACGGTCGACAACCGCGAGCGGATCGACGACCTGATCCGCGGCCAGGCCGACAACTGGCGGCTGGAGCGGATGCCGCCGGTGGACCGCAACATCCTGCGCCTGGCCGTCTTCGAGATGCTCCACGAGCGGGACACCCCCAAGCTCGTGGTGCTCGACGAGGCCATCGAGCTGGCCAAGAAGTTCGGCTCCGAGCAGTCCGGCCGCTTCGTCAACGGCCTCCTGGACGGCCTGCTGAAGCAGCACACCTTCCCGGGCAGCCTGACCTGAGAGACAGGATATGAGCAATCCATACGATCATAAGGCCGTCGAGGCCAAATGGCAGGACCGCTGGGAGAAGACCCGCGCGGCCGAGGTGGACCCGCGCCGGTCCCAGGACAAGTACTACATGCTGATGATGTTCCCCTACCCGTCGGGGGACCGCCTCCACGTCGGCCACGGGCGCAACTACATCCTCGGCGACGCCCTCTACCGCTACCTGCGGATGAACGGCAAGCGGGCCCTGAACCCCATGGGCTGGGACGCCTTCGGCCTGCCGGCCGAGAACGCCGCCATCCAGCGCGGCGTCCACCCCAGGGACTGGACGCTGGGCAACATCAAGGTGATGAAGGAGCAGTTCCGGCGCTGGGGGATCCTCTACGACTGGTCGAAGGAGATCGCCTCCTGCTTCCCCGACTACTACCGCTGGAACCAGTGGCTGTTCCTGCGCATGCTGGAAAAAGGGCTGGCCTACAAGAAGATGGCGCCGGTCAACTGGTGCCCGAGCTGCCGGACCGTGCTCGCCAACGAGCAGGTGGTCGACGGCGCCTGCGAGCGCTGCGGCACGCCGGTGGTCCAGAAGGACCTCGAACAGTGGTTCTTCCGCATCACTGACTACGCCGACCGCCTGCTGGAGGGGCTGGACCGGCTGGAGGGGTGGCCCGAGAAGGTCAAGGTGATGCAGCGCAACTGGATCGGCCGCTCCGAGGGGGCGGAGATCCGCTTCGCCATCCCTTCCCTGGGGGAGACGGTCACCGTGTTCACCACCCGGCCGGACACGGTGCACGGCGCCACCTTCCTGGTGCTCGCCCCCGAGCATCCGTTCAGCGCGAGGCTTATTGCTGATCATCCCGACCGGGCAGGGCTCGCGGCCTGGATCGAGGCGGTGCGCAACACGCCGCGCATCCAGCGCTCGGCCGAGGAGACCCCCAAGGAGGGTCGCGATACTGGGGCCGTGGCGGTCAATCCGGCCACGGGGGAGGAGATCCCCATCTGGCTCACCAACTACGTGCTCCCGGAGTACGGCACCGGGGCCGTCATGGCCGTGCCGGCGCACGACGCGCGCGACCTCGCCTTCGCTCGCCAGGAGGGGCTGCCCATCCGGCTGGTCTACCACCCGGAGGGGGGGCCGGTCGATCCGGCGAGCCTGACGGAGCCGATCCTGCACGAGGGGGTGATCCGCAACGCGCCGCCGTTCGACGGCGCCGTGGACGGGCCCGAGACCATCGGCCGCTTCATCGCCTGGATCGAGCAGAACGGCTGGGGCCGGGGGCAGGTGGCGTACCGCCTGCGCGACTGGCTGATCTCGCGCCAGCGCTACTGGGGGACCCCCATCCCGGTCGTCTACTGCGAGAAGGACGGCATGGTGCCGGTGGCGGACGACCAGCTCCCGGTCGAGCTCCCCTATGACGTCGAATTCACCGGCCGCGAGGGGAACCCGCTGTCGCGCTCGAAATCGTTCGTGGAGGCCAAGTGCCCGAAGTGCGGCGGCCCCGCCCGGCGCGAGACCGACACCATGGACACCTTCGTCGACAGCTCCTGGTATTACCTGCGGTACCTCTCGCCGCGCGACGAGACGCGGATGCTCGATCCCGAGACCGCCGACCGCTGGATGCCGGTCGACCAGTACATCGGCGGCATCGAGCACGCCATCCTCCACCTGCTCTACGCGCGGTTCGTCTGCAAGGTGCTGCACGACTTCGGGATGGTGGGCGTCGAGGAGCCGTTCCAGAACCTGTTCAACCAGGGGATGATCACCCGCTTCTCGGAAAGGTCCGGGCGGGTGGAGAAGATGTCGAAGTCGCGCGGCAACACGGTCTCGCCGGACGAGCTGATCGCGGAGATGGGGGCCGACACCGAGCGCGTCTACACCCTCTTCATCGGGCCGCCCGAGAAGGAGGCCGAGTGGAGCGACGAGGCGGTCTCGGGGGCCTACCGCTTCCTGACCCGGGTCTGGCGGCTGCTGGAGCGCCTCCCCGAGGCGCCGCCCACGGCGCCGGCCGACGCCGGGCTGGAGCGCGACACGCACGCCGCCATCCAGCGGGTGACGCAGAGCTTCCAGCGCTTCTCCTTCAACACCGCGGTGGCGGCGCTGATGGAGCTGTCGAACAGCCTGGGGCGGGCCCTGGAGGAGAAGACCGCGTCGCGGCTGCGCTGCGAGCAGGCGTTCGACGCGCTCGTCCAGCTCCTGCACCCCCTGGCGCCCCACGTCACGGAGGAGCTGTGGGAGCGGCGAGGGTACACCGAGAGCCTGCTCGACACCTCCTGGCCGGAGCACGACGAGGCCAAGCTCCGCCGCGAGCGCATCCACCTGGTCGTCCAGGTGGACGGCAAGCTGCGCGACCGGGTGGAGGTGGACGCCACGGCCGACGAAAGGCAAGTGCGAGAGACGGTGCTGGCCAGCCCCAAGGTGGTCGAGCACCTGGCCGGGCGCGAGGTGGCCAAGGCCGTCCTGGTGCCGGGACGGCTGATCAACCTGGTGACGAGGAAGTCCGCATGAGCATGAAGAAGACGCTTCTTTCCGGGGCTCTCGGAGCCCTGCTGCTCGCCCTCACCGGCTGCGGCTATGCGCTGGTGGGGCGCAGCGCCAACATCCCGTCCGACGTCAAGGCGGTCTACCTGCAGCCGTTGGCCAACCAGACGCAGCGCCAGCAGGTGGAGCAGTCGCTCACCCAGGCGATCGCCACCGAGCTGGTGACCCGGCAGCGCTTCGCCCTGGTGGGGAGCGAGACCCAGGCGAACGCCGAGATCGTGGGCGCGGTGACCGGCTTCACGGTGACCCCGGTCACCTTCGACCAGACCGGCCGCGCCAACGAGTACGAGATCGCCATCACCGCCCAGATCACCTTCAAGCGGGTGGGGACGGAGGGGAAGGTGATCTGGCGAAGCGATCGCTACACCTTCCGGGAGAACTACCCCCTCGATCCCACGGCCGCCAACTTCATCGACCTGGAGAACGAGGCGATCGACAAGGCGTCGAAGCGGTTCGCCCAGACGCTGGTGACGGATCTGCTGGAGGGGTTCTAGACCAACGCCAAAAGGCGGGGACAAGCCCCGCCCCTACGAAACCGTGCCCTGAATCGGGTTACTTACCGCCGAGAGCGGCGACCTTCTGGGCCAGGCGGGACTTGTAGCGCGAGGCGGTGTTCGCGTGGATGACCCTCTTCTGGGCCGTCTTGTCGATCACGCTCAGCGTCTCCGGCAGGATCTCCTGGGCTCGGGCGGCGTCGCCGCTCGCCACCGCGGTGCGCAGCTTCTTGATCGCCGTGCGCAGGGTGGAGCGTTGCGCGCGGTTCCGCTCCCGCGCCTTGATGTTCTGACGGTTGCGCTTCTCAGCCGACTTGGTGTTCGCCATATTTCCTTCGTCGCTCTCGCTTGGGTCGTAGGTTGTCGTTTACCTTGAGTATCTTAGAAAAACGAAGTCGCACCGAAGTGCGACGAAGCTTTATAGCATCCCACCCTGGCGCGCGTCAACCCCGATCTCGCGCAGCCGCTGCCGCGCGAGGTTGGCCTCGTCGCTCGTGGGGTACTGCCGGATGACGTGCTGGAGCTGCACCACCCCCTGCGAGCGCTCGCCCAGCTCCAGGTAGGAGTACCCCTTCTTGAGCAGCGCGCTGGGCACCTTGTCCCCCTTGGGATAGCGGGTCAGCACCAGGTCGAACTGCTCGATGGCCTGCCGGAAGCGCCGCTGCCGGTAGTAGGACTCGCCGATCCAGTAGGCGGCGTTGTCCGACAGGTCGGTATTGGGGAAATTCGTCAGGTACTCCTGGAACTCGCGCATGGCGATGTCGAAGCTCCCCTTGAGGTAGTCGTTGTAGGCCGCGTCGTAGAGGCTCTTGGGGTCGATCCCGGCCCCGCCGCCTCCCGCGGCCTGCGGCTGCTGGGGCGGCGGGGGAGCGGCGGTGCCCTCCGAGGGGGCCGGGGCGGGCGCGGCCTGCTGCTGGTGGAAGCTCTTCAGCTCCTGGTTGGTGGCCGCGATCTGCTGCGAGAGCTGCGCCAGGCGGTAGTTGGTGTCCTCCAGCTTCGCCTGCAGGGCCTCGATCTGGGCCGACAGGTCCTGGAGCTTGACCCGCATGTCGGCCTCGGTCTTGAGCAGGCCCTGCATCTGCTGGCCGACGTCGGTCTGGAGGTTGGCCACCTCCTGCTTGCTGGGGGCCTCCTGAGCCTGCTTCTGGAGCTGCAGCATCTGCCGCTGGATGTCCGAGAGCTGCGATTGCAGTCCCTCGATGTCCTGGGACGAGACGCACCCCGCGGCGGCGAGCGCCGCCGCGAGGAGGCCGGCGAGGGGGAGAGCGCGCAGGATCCTCATGTCAACCCACGTTCGAGCGGCCGGTGATCACCGTGTGAGCGCGGCGGTTCTGCGACCAGCAGCTCTCCGCCTCCTCGGTGCAGACCGGGCGCTCCTTGCCGTAGGAGATGGTGCGCATGCGGGTGTCGGCGACGCCGAGCGATTTCAGGTAGTCCTTCACCGCGTTGGCCCGGCGCTCGCCCAGGGCCAGGTTGTACTCGCTGGTGCCGCGGGAGTCGGCGTGCCCCTCAATGGTCACCGAGAATTGCGTGTTGCTCTTCAGCAGGTCGGCGTTGCGCGACAGCTTTTCCCGGGTGTCGTCGCTCAGCGTGCTCTCGTCGTAGTCGAAGTAGACGTCCGGGCTGAAGCCGCGCCGCTGCAGCTCGCTGTTGACGATCTGCATGTCCTGCGACAGGAGGGGGTCCTCCGTCTGGTCCTTGACCTCGGGGGCGACCGGCTGGACGATCTCCGTCCCCTTCACCGGCGGGGTCTGCGGCGGAGCCGGCACCGTCGTCGTCTCGACGTTCAGGTCGGCGGGCGGCGTGGCGGGCTTCTTCTTCGGGCATCCATAGAGGAACACCAGAAGGGCCGGCACCACCGTCCATATCATCCACTTTCGGCTCATGATCTCTCCTCTTCGAAAACTTGGGGTCATACGGCTCCGCTATCTCTGCATCGCATATCTCTTACCACGAATCTACCCGACCGGTCACTTCTGGGGAACGCTCCGCGACCAGTCGGCGAGGTCGTTGCTCCCCTCGGTGGTGAGCTGGCGGACGTTGCCGCCGTCGAGGTCCATGACGTAGATCTGCATCTTGCCGTCGCGCCGCGAGGTGAAGGCGATCTTGCGGCCGTCGGGCGAGAAGGTGGGCGACTGGCTCTCGCCCGGCCCGGAGGTGAGCACCCGCGTCTCCAGGGTCCCCACGTTGGTCACCGCGATCTGGAACTGGCCGTCGCGCCGGCTGGTATAGGCGAGCAGGTCCCCCTCGGGGCTCCAGGCGGCGCCGTCGTTGTAGGTCCCCTCGAAGCTGATCCGCCGCTGGTTGGCCCCCTCGGAATCCATCAGGTAGATCTCGGGATTGCCGGCGCGGCTGGAGGTGAAGGCGATCATCTCCCCGCCCTTGGGGCTCCAGGCCGGGTTGGTGTCGATGCCGGTCGAATTGGTCAGCCGCCGCAGGTTGCCGCCGCCGAGGTCGGCGGTGAAGATCTCCACGTTCCCCTCCACCGAGCGGGCGAAGGCGAGGCGCCGGCCTTCGGGTGAGAAGCTGGGGCTGGTGTTGAACGAGCCCGAGGTGACCGCCGGCCGCTTGCGGCCGCTGCCGATCTCGGCGATGTAGATCCCCGGCGGGCCGTTGAAGAACGAGGTGTAGGCGAGCGACTCGCCCGTCGGGCTCCACGCCGGGGACATCGAGGTCGAGCGGTGGCTGGTGATCCGCCGCTGGTTGGCCCCGTCGTAGTCCATCACCCAGATCTCCTTGCTGCCGCCGCGGTCCGAGGTGAAGGCGATCTCGGAGAGGGCGATCCCCGGCTTGCCCACCAGGAAGCGGATCACCTCGTCGGCGAAGGTGTGGGCCATCCGGCGGCCGACCATGGACGGGCCGCTGTAGCGCTTGGCCAGCACCGCCTGGCCGCTGCCGAGGTCGAGCACCCGCCCCTCGAAGACCAGCTTGTCACCCTCCATCCGCATGTCGCCCAGCAGCAGCACCTCGTTGCCGGTCGAGCGGTAGGCCGCGAGGTCCTTCTGGACGTCGCCCGAGAGCGCCAGCCCCGAGAGCGCGTCCGGCCCCTGGATCTCGAAGTAGCCGGAGAGGTCGAGGTCGCGCCGCACCGTCTGCTCGAGCTCCTGTCCCGGGCCTCCCGCCTGACCGCGGAAGGCGGGGAAGGCGATCTTGATCTTCCGCGCCTGCACGCCGCGATTGATCTCCAGCGTGACCTGCCCCGGCTGCTGAGGCGCGGCCGGAGGAGCTTGCGCGGCGGGCGGCTGCTGGGCGAGGAGCGCCAGCCCGGCGAGGAGCAGGCAGGCGAGGACGGTCAGGACGGCGGATCTCGGTCTCATGGCACCTCGTTCGATCGACGGTCAGCGGACGATCAGGGTGACCCCCAGGGAGTCGTTGCGATAGGCCCTCGGCAGAGGGGCGAAGGGGGACGCGTTCTGCACCGCGCGCAGCGCGGCGAGGTCGAAGGAATTGTACCCCGACGACTGGGCGACCTGGAGGTCGGTGAGGCTGCCGTCGCGCTGGATGCGGAAGGAGAGGACCGCCTTCACGTCGTTGCCGAGCGGCGGCCGGTTCCACTTCGAGTCGATGGCCGAGAGGAGCTGGTCGATGTAGTAGCCGAACTTGAAATCCGGGTTGTCGAACCCGGCGATCTGCGAGCCGAACGCGGTGGTGCCCAGCGGGTTGCCGGTGGGCGCGCCCTTCCGGCCGGCCTCGCCGTTGGGCTCCCCCTGCGGGGCGGTGCCGGCGGGGTTGTGGCCCGTGCCGGTGGGCGCCGGCCGGGGTGTCTCCGGCTTCGGCTTCTCGGGCTTTTTCTTGTCCGGCTTCTCGGGGAGGGTCGGCACCTCCTCCTTCACCGGCTTGGGTGTGGGCGGCTTGGGGCTGGGGGGCTCGGGCGCGGGGGGCTCCGGCTCCGCGGCCGGCTCCGGCTTCGGAGGAGCGGGCTGCTCGACCTTGGGACGGGGGGCGGGGTGGCGGACGCCCAGCGCCTGGGCCGGGATGATCTGCACCGGCACGAACGGCAGCGGCGGGGGAGGAGGGGTGAGCCGTGGCAGCACCAGGACGAGCGCCAGGGCGATCCCATGGATGGCCACCGCCGCGGCGACGCTCGCCGCCTCCGGCCGCCGGCTCTCGCGCCGCGCCCGCCGTTCGAGGATGCGGTCGACCGCCAGGCTCACGAGGTGCGCCGCCCCCTTTCCGTGGCGTGGCGGTCGGTGACCATGCCCACGTGCACGATCCCCCCTTGATGGAGGATGTCGAGCACCTCGATGACCTTGCCGTACGGCACGTCGCGGTCCCCCTTGAGGAACACCGTGTCGTCCCCCCGGGCGGCGATCTGGGCCTTGATCCGGGAGACCAGCTCGTCGGTCTCCACCGCCGATTCGCGCAGGTAGATCCGGCCGTTGCGGTCGATCGAGATCACCAGCGGGTCCTGCACCCGCAGGGGCAGGTTGGGAGCGTTCGCCTTGGGGAGCGCCACCTCGACCCCCTGGTGGAGCATGGGCGCGGCGATCATGAAGATGATCAGCAGCACCAGCATCACGTCCACCAGCGGAGTGACGTTGATGTCCGCCAGGACCGGATCGTCGTCGCCGTTGCCGTTGCCCAGAGTGAATGCCATCGCCGTCCTCTCTCCTCGTTAGACACGCTCAAGTGAAATTTCGCTCCGCGAGATTGAGGAATTCGAGCGAGAAGTCCTCCATCCGCACGCGCAGGCGGCGTGAGTACTGCGAGAAGTAGTTGTAGGTGATCAGGGCGGGGATGGCGGCGGCGAGGCCGGCCGCGGTGTTGATCAGCGCCTCGGCGATGCCCGGCGCCACCGCCACGATCGAGGTCGACCCCTGGAGGCCGATGTCGTTGAACGCCTGCATGATCCCCCAGACCGTGCCGAAGAGGCCGATGAAGGGGGTCGCCGCGGCGGTGGTGGCGAGGAAGCCCAGCCAGCGGGTGACCCCCTGGAGCTCGATGTTGACCGCCCGCGTCAGCGTCCGTTCGAGCGCCGGGACCGAGCTGATCTTGTACGAGCGCTTGTCGCTGGGGCGCTCCGGGTCCGGCGCGCTCTTGATCTGGCTGTCGATCTCGGCGTAGCCGGCCTGGAAGATCCCCACCAGCGGCGAGGCGCCGAGCTTGGTGGACTGGGCGTTGACCTCGCTGAAGCGCTGGCTGCGGTGGAACGCGTCGAGGAACTTGCCCGTCTGGCGGTCGGCGCGGCGAAACTGCACCAGCTTGCCCAGGATGATCGCCCAGGAGCCGATCGAGAACAGGGCGAGGAGGGCGAGGATGAGCTTCGCCATCCCCCCGGCTTGCAGAAAGAAACGGAAAATGCCGGGCCCGACTGGGCCGGCCTGGAAGACGATCAGAGCCATCGAGAGCATGCGGTCCCTTTCACCCTTCTTACGCCCGTCGGAAGGTCAACCTACCATGCCACCGCGGCATGAGCAAAGGGTGTGCCCGGGGTCATTCGGCTTCGGACGGCAGGGCGGTCCCGCTGGACGGCTCCTCCAGCGCCGGCGGCAGGATCACCTTGTGGCGGCGGAGGAAGTCCTCCAGGGCGCGCGTCACCACCTCCAGGGCCTCGCCGACGGTGTCCACCCAGACGGCGAGGTCGAGGTCCGGCGGCGAGGCGAGCCCGCGGCCCACGATCTCGCGCTCGATCCACCCCCGCAGGCCCCGCCACATGGGGCCCACGAAGATCAGCGTCCGGCCGTTCATCATCTGGACCTGGAGGAGCTGCCAGACCATCATCGCCTCCAGGGTGGTGCCGATGCCGCCGTCCATCACGATGTAGGCGTGGGAGAGGCGGATGAACTGGTGGAGGCGGGAGAAGAACATCGAGTGCCGGGCCACCTCGTCGAGGTATGGGTTGGGCTGCTCTTCCATGGGGAGGAGGATGGTGAGCCCGAACGAGCGGGTCTTGTAGTGGTAGGCGCCGGCGCGGGCCCCTTCGTTGGCGGCCCGCATCAGCCCCGGGCCGCCGCCGGTGACGATGTCGCACCCCATGTAGGAGAGCTGGCGAGCGAGCTCCCGGACCTGGGCGTAGGCCTCGTCCTCGGGCTGGATGCGGCTGGAGCCGAAGATCGCCACCCGGAAGTAGCGCCGCTCGATGGGCGCCTTGCGGTCGAGCCAGTGGATCAGCCGGTAGAGGGAGAGGATCGTGCGGTCGAACCACCGCAGCACATAGGTCCGCCCCTTGCGCCTCCAGCGCTGGGCTTTGGTCTCGCCGGTGACGGCGGGCTCGGGCGGGAAGATCCGGCGGGACGGCATGGCGGGAGATTGTAGACCGGGGAGGGACATACAAGGACATCAAGGACTACAAAGGCTCCCAGGACGAAGGACGC
>DASXJP010000590.1:0-12407 GCA_036497345.1 Thermoanaerobaculia bacterium | reverse complement strand
GCAATCCCACCTGACTGATCTGGTCATTTCCTACAGTGCTCGGTCAGTATAAGCCGAGCGGAACCGGAACCGTCAAGAAGTCGCAATCCCACCTGACTGATCTGGTCATTTCCTACAAATATGAAGAAGGGCGAGTTAAGGCTGTCTCGTGAGGTCGCAATCCCACCTGACTGATCTGGTCATTTCCTACGACGCATGATGTCGCCTATCGCGCCGGGTGGCTTCCGTCGCAATCCCACCTGACTGATCTGGTCATTTCCTACCCCTCGATTTATAAACTTTGACTTTGCCGTGGGTTACACCCCCTTTCGCCGTTACCCCCTTCCGGGGTTGTGGAAAAGTCGGCGCCAAGCTCTGGAATCCGAAGCTGTCCGCGCCGCGAAGAGGTCTGGTTTCAGTCATTTACGCTCTCCGCCGTTACCCCTGTGTAGAAAGGCCACAACGGGCTTGGCATGCCTTTTTCCTGGCATGACTTTTTCCTGGATCGTGGAGCTCCTGCTCGTGCGCCTCATCCCCGGATTCTACTCCTTCCAGCGGATCGGTGCCGAAGAGACCCGCCTGGTGGAGAGAGACACCTCGGCGGCGGAAAGGGTAAAGCGGCGGCGGGAGGCAGGTGCCCGCCGGGAGGTTGGGCCGGCGAGGACGCCGGCGGTCCCAGGGGGCCCAAGGGCTCCGGCCGCGCCGAGGACCCACCCAGAAGCGGACGGGGATCGCCCGTCCCTTTCGGGTAGGCTCGGGGTGTGACAGGCTGTAGCGATCTGTAGAGGAGATGGGGACGTGAGACTCTGGCGCTTCGGCGATCCCGTCGATCCCCTCCGCGACCTCCTCGCCCGCGGCGGCATCGTGGCGTTCCCCACGGAGTCGAGCTACGGGCTGGGGGTCGATCCCTGGAACCGGACGGGGGTGGAGGCGATCTATCGCATCAAGGAGCGGGAGGCGGGCAAGCCGCTGCCGGTGGTGATCGCCGGGCGTGACCAGCTCGCCGGTTTGGGGATCGATCCCGATCTGAATATAGTGGAGCGCCTCTTCGCCCTCTGGCCGGCGCCGCTGACCGCGGTGCTGCCGGTCGCGCGGCCGTTGCCGGCGTCGGCCGGGACGCGCACCCTGGCGGTGCGGGTGCCGGACCACGGCCCCCTGCGGGAGCTGCTCGCCGGTCTCGGCCACGGCCTGACGGCGACGAGCGCCAACCGCGGCGGCGAGGCGCCGATCGTCGATCCGGCGGCGCTCCCGGACCTGCTGGCGGGCGAGGACGCGATGGTGGTGGACGGCGGCGTGCTCCCGGGCGGGCCCCCTTCGACGCTGGTGGCAATAGAAGGGGACGTACCCAAGGTTCTACGGTCAGGGAGATTTCCCGCCGAGCGTCTCGAGGAGGATCTCCGTTCCACGGAGGAAGAAGGATGAAGCACCTGAATCTTGGACTTTCGACCCGCGCGGCCCTTCTGCTCGCCGCCCTCTGCCTGGGGGCCGTGCCAGCCGTTGCGGCTTCCAACGCCCCCGACGACGCCACGGGGGTGAGCCTGCCGGCGGGGGCGTTGCCCACGATCTCGCTGTCGGAGATCCAGAAAGGCCAGCGGGGCTACGGCCTCTCGGTCTTCAGTGGTACCGAGCCCGAGCGCTTCGACGTCGAGGTGATCGGCATCATGCGCAACCTCAGCCCGGAGGTGAGCTACATCCTGGCCCGCCTCACCGGCAAGGGGCTGGAGAAGAGCGGCGTGGCCGGCGGCATGAGCGGCAGCCCGGTGTTCCTCGACGGCAAGCTGGCGGGCGCGGTGGCCTTCAGTTGGCCGTTCACCAACGAGGCGATCGCGGGCATCACGCCCATCGGCTCGATGCGCCAGCTCTCGGGCTTCCGGCCGATCCCGGTCTCGCCGCCCCCTCCTCAGGTCAAGCTTTCGGACATCCTCACCAACCATCTCCCTCAGGATCTGCTCACGACCCAGTTCGCGCGCCTCCTCCCGCGCTTCGTGGACGGCGCCGCGCCGGCCGTGCAGTGGACCGCCACCGGCTTCGGCGAGAGGTCCACGGGCATGCTGCGGCAGGTGCTGGGGAACGTCTCCTCGGGCGGCAAGGCCGCGCCGGGGACGGTTCCCGATGACCTGACCCCCGGTAAGTCGGTCAGCGTGGTGCTGGTGGACGGCGACTTCCAACTCGCGGCCAACGGCACGGTGACCGACCGCTACGGGGACCAGGTCCTCGCCTTCGGCCACCCCTTCCTGGGGATGGGGCCGGTGCGCGTGCCCATGGCCACCGCCGAGGTGGTGACCGTGCTGTCGAGCGCCAACAGCTCGTTCAAGATCGCGAACACGGGGCGGATCGTCGGCGCCTTCGAGCAGGATCGCAAGACGGGCATCCAGGGGCGGATCGGCGTCGAGGCGCCCATGGTGCCGATGACGGTGCGGGTCAAGACCGAGCGGCCGCGCGAATACCACATGCGGCTCGCGGCCCTCCCCGAGTTCATCCCCCTGCTGGTGGGGAGCGGCCTGGTGGCGGGCCTGGAGGCCGCCAGCTACACGACGGGCTCGCAGAGCCTGGACATGACGGCCCACCTCCGCCTGAGCCACTATGGCGATCTGGAGGTGCGCCAGAGCTTCGACGGCAACAACGCGGTAAGCGAGGCCTCCACCTTCCTGCTGTCTTTGGTCTCCTATCTGACCCAGAACTCCCTGGAGAAGGTCGAGGTCGAGAGCGTCGACGTCGACCTCGCGCAGACCGACCAGCCGAGCGCCGCCAGCCTGGTGGGCGCCAACGCCAGCCGCACCGTGGTGCACCCCGGCGACCACATCACGCTGAACCTGGACCTGGTCCCCTATCGCGGCGAGCGCTTCCGCCACACCGTGCCCCTCGACCTGCCCGGGGACCTGCCGGCCGGCCGCTATTCGCTGCTGGTGGGGGACGGCGCCAGCGTCGACGCCGCCCGGCTCTCCATGCAGCCGTCCGATCCGGTCACCTTCCCCCAGGCGCTGGACCTGTTGCGCTCGTTCCACTCCCGGCGCGACCTGATGGTGCTGGGGTTCTACGGCGGGCCGGGCCTGTCGGTGGCGGGCGAGGCCATGCCGCGGCTGCCGGGCTCCGTGCGCTCCCTCTGGGGGGCCGCGGCCTCGGGCAGCGCGGTCGCCTTGCGCGCCGCCATCGTGCAGGAGAAGCGGGAGACCCTGGCCGTGCCGGTGCAGGGAGTGATCCGGATCGACCTCGAGGTGCGCCGCCGCGAGCCGGTGACCGGAGACGACGACGGGAGCGACGCGGCCGGGTCCGACGTGGCGTCCTATTCCAAGGGAGCCCCATAAAGGGATCAACAAAAGGGATCAATTAAAAGGGATCAATACAAGGGATCAATATGAGGAGAGCGCGATTCCACGCCCTCGCCGCGGGGGCGTTGCTGCTGGCCGTGGCCGTCCTGCCGGCGCGCGGCACCCAGGTGAAGATCTTCCAGGCCCGCAACCAGGCCTCCTTCCTCGCCGGCACCCTGGACGGCGTGAGCGTCGACGCGCTCGGCCGCATGCGGCTCGCCCCCAAGGTGGACCGCGTCGCCTCGGTCGCCGAGCCCTTCCTCCTCTCCGCCGCCGTCCACCCGGACGGCTGGGTGGTGGGCACGGGCAACGCCGGCAAGGTGCTGAAGATCGACCGCAAGGGGGCCGTCAGCGAGCTGTTCGCCGCTCCCGAGCCCGAGGTCTTCGCCGTCTGGGCCGATCCCGACGGCACCGTCTACGCCGGCACCTCCCCCAAGGGGAAGGTCTATCGCATCCCGCCGGGGAAGGGCTCCAAAGCGAGCGTCTTCTTCGATCCCGGCGAGACCTACATCTGGGCCCTGGCCCGCGCCGCCGACGGCTCCCTGCTGGTGGGCACGGGCACCCAGGGGAAGCTCTTCCGGGTGGACGCCAAGGGAACGGGAGCCGTCCTCTATGACAGCGACGACACCCACATCCGGACCCTGGCGCCGCTCCCCGGCGGGGACGTCCTGGCCGGCACCGCGGGCGAAGGATTGATCCTGCGCATCAGCCCCGACGGCCGGGCGCGCACCCTCTACGACGCCGAGGAGCCGGAGGTCGTCTCCCTGGCCGCGGCGCCGGACGGCACCTGCTACGCCGCCGTGATCGCCTCCGAGGCCAGCCTGGTCGACCAGGCCAAGGACCAGGCCGTGCCGGCGGCGCCGGCCAACCCTCCGGGCAAGGGCGCGGCCAAGGGGGGCGGCCAGCCGCAGGTCTCGGTCTCCGTCGAGCAGGTGGAGGCGCCGACCGTCACCGCGGGGCGGCGCAAGGGGGGGGGCGCCCAGGCGCAGGCGCCCCGCAGCGAGATCCTCTCCATCTCGCCCTCCGGCGTGGTCGAGAGCCTCTGGAGCTTCACGGACGACACCGTCTACAGCCTCCTCTGGCAGGACGGCAAGCTGTGGGTCGCCACCGGTCTCGAAGGCAAGCTCTACCGCTGGGCCGACCAGCAGATGCTCCTGGAGAAGGACGTCGACGAGCGGCAGATCGTGGCCGTGCTGCCCGGCGATCCCGGGCCGGTCTTCGCCACCACCAACGCCGCCGCCCTCTTCCGCGTCACCCGCGGCACCGAGGCGACCGGCACCTACACCAGCGCCGCGCTCGACGCCGAGCAGGTGGCGCGTTTCGGCACCTTCTCCTGGCAGGGGGAGGTGCCGCCGGGCGGCGCGGTCCGCTTCTCCTTCCGCAGCGGCGTCAGCGCCGAGCCGGATCGCACCTGGTCCGCCTGGACCGAGCCGCGCGAGGGCATGGAGATCCCGCTGACCGGCCTCCCCCGCGGGCGTTTCGTGCAGTGGCGGGCCGAGCTGCGGCCCGGCGACCACTCCTCGCCGCGGATCTACGAGACCGAGCTCTCCTACCGCCAGGAGAACCTGAGCCCCAAGATCGCCTCTCTCCAGGTGCTCGAGCCGGGGCAGATCCTGGTGCCGGCCAACTTCAATCCCACCAACCAGACCTTCGAGCCGGCCCATCCGAACCGCGAGGGGATCTTCACCCGCATCGGCCAGCCGGGGGACGACGACTCCGGCGGCGGCCGCACCAAGATGCTCTGGAAGCTCGGCTATCAGACCCTGCGCTGGGCGGCGACCGATCCCAACGGCGACGATCTGGTCTACGATCTCTCCTTCCGTCCCGCCTCCGCGGACGGCGGCAAGGAGGGGGACTGGCTCGAGGTGGAGAAAGATCTCAAGGACGACCACTTCAGCTTCGACGCCATGTCGCTCCCGGACGGCATCTACCGCTTCCGCCTCCGCGCCTCGGACCTGCCGTCCAACGACCCTGACACGGCGCTGGTGGCCGAGCGGGTGAGCGATCCGGTGGTGATCGACCATACGCCGCCCGAGCTGGTCAAGGTCGAGAAGGACCATGACGGCAAGCTGCTGCGGGTCACCGTGCGCGACGCGCTGAGCCCGCTGCGCGAGGCCGTGGCCAGCGTCAACGCCCAGGAGTGGAAGCCGGTGCGAGCGGCCGACGGGCTGCTCGACGGACGCACCGAGACCCTGCTGATCGAGCCCGGCAAACCGGGGGACCTGCTGCTGCTGCGGGTCACCGACGCCGCGCACAACGTCACCACCTTCAACCTTACCCACCAGGAGCGATGAGCAAGCGGATCGCCGTCTACCCCGGGTCGTTCGACCCCATGCACAACGGCCATCTCGACATCATCGAGCGTTGCCGTCCGCTGTTCGATGAGCTGGTCGTGGCCGTGCTGCGCAACGAAGGGAAGAAGCCGCTGTTCTCGGTGGAGGAGCGCATCGAGGCGATCCGCGAGATGGTGGCCCCTGACGTGCGGGTCGAGAGCTTCTCGGGCCTCCTGGTCGACTTCATGGACCATGTGGGGGCCCGCGCCGTGGTGCGCGGATTGCGCGCCGTCTCCGATTTCGAGTATGAGTTTCAGATGGCGCTGATGAACCGCCGGCTCAACCCTCGGGTCGAGACCGTGTTCCTGATGCCCCGCGAGGATTACACCTACCTGTCGAGCCGGCTGGTCAAGGAGGTCTTCTCCCTGGGGGGGGACCTGACCGGGCTCGTCCCCGAGCCGGTGCTCGCCCGGCTCCGGCAGCGCCTCCGGCCGCAGGGCCCGGTGGGGAAGGCATGAGCCTCGACCGGTTCCTGCTGCGTCTGCCCAAGATCGAGCTGCACGTCCACCTGGAGGGGGCGATGCGTCCGGCCGTGCTGCTGGAGCTGGCGCGGCGCAACGGCATCGCGCTGCCGGCCCAGGACGAGGCGGGGCTCAAGCGCTGGTTCCGCTTCACCGACTTCGAGCACTTCGTCCAGGTCTACCTCGCCTGCTCGCGGGCCCTGCGCACCCCCGAGGACTTCCAGCTCCTGGCGCTCGACTTCCTGACCGAGCAGGCCTACCAGAACGTCCCCTACAGCGAGGTCCACTTCACCATCTCGACCCACCTCGCCAACGGCGCCAACGGCGGCGAGGTGCTCGACGCCCTGGCCGCGGCCGTCGAAGAGGGGGAGCGGCGCCACGGCGTCACCTTTCGCCTGATCCCGGACATCGTGCGCAACGTGGGCGTGGAGCCCGCGGACCGCACCCTCGAATGGGCGCTCGCCGGCTGGAAGCGGGGGGTGGTGGCGGCCCTGGGGCTCTCGGGGAGCGAGCGCCTCTATCCCAACGAGCCGTTCCGGGCGTGCTTCGCCGCCGCGGAGCGGGAGGGGCTCCACCGGGTGGCCCACGCGGGCGAGCACGCCGGGCCGGAGTCGATCCGCTCGGCCCTCCAGGTCTGCCGCGCCGAGCGCATCGGCCACGGCGTGCGGGCGGTCGAGGACCCCGCGCTGATGGAGGAGCTGCGGGCGGCGCAGATCCCACTGGAGGTCTGCCCGACCTCCAACGTCTGCCTGGGGGTGGCCCCCGACCTGGCTGGGCACCCGTTCGACCGTCTCTACCGGGCGGGGCTGGCGCTCTCGGTCAATTCGGACGATCCGGCCTTCTTCAACACCAACCTGACCCGCGAATACCTGCGCCTGCACCAGACCTTCGGCTACTCCCCGGCCGAGCTGGCCGGCCTCTCCCTGGCGGCCCTCCGGCAGTCCTTCCTGCCCGAGCCGGAGCGGCTGACCCTGGAGGAGAGCTTCCGCCGACAGCTCGACGCCCTGGGGCGGGAGCTGTTCGGGGCGCCGGTCGAGCCGCCGGTGAGCTGAGCCCGAGGGGGCACTAGTCGTTCGGCAGGAACCAGACCTCCATCCCCATCTGGCGGGCGAGATGGAGGAGGTGCTCGACCTTCTGGAGCCAATCGAGGAGACCGCGCCACCCGAGCTCCTCGCCGAGCCGGAGGTCGCTGGTCCCTTCGAGCCCGACCCAGGCCGGGGGCTCGGGGACCCCCCGCCGCCGGGCCCGCGCCGCGAGCTCCGTCACCTCCCGCTCCAGCATCTCCCGCACCTCGGCGTCGACGAACGTCTCCTCGACCGGATCGAGCCCCCGCAGCCCCTGGAACACGGGAAACCCCTGGAGCCCCGAGAGATAGGCCGCCAGCTCGTCGTCGAGGATCACGAACGTCTCCTGGAGCGGGTTGCCTTCCTCGTCGGCCATCAGGAGAGTCCAGGACATGGGGAGAGCATATCGTGGCGGCGGGATTGACAGGGGTCATCGGGAGGCATATTTTGGGCAAACGAGTGATTTCGTTGCTCTGGCTTTTTATGAGGTAATCCTCTGCGGTCACATCTTCGTTCCACCGCCGTCTCCTGCCCTTCGGCCGTCCTCCCCGGGGACGGAGGGGCTCGCTCGAGCTTTCCGTGAGCGGGACCGAAGACCTCAGCATGCGCCTGGTGGAGCTGATCCAGGCGAACGTCGAGAGAGAGAAGAATTCTCAGCGGCTCTTCGACCTGCACTGGAGACGAGTTGTTTCTTATTTCAGGGGGAAGGGCTTTTCCCAGGAAGAAAGCAAAGATCTCACCCAAGATACGTTTCTTCGGGTCTTCAAGAGTATAGACAGCTTTCGACGCGACTCTAGCTTCGAATGGTGGCTCAAAGGGATCGCCGAAAGCATTTACAAAAATGAGATCCGCAAGCGGCGGACGGAGAAGCGGGACGGTATCGAGCAACCGATCGATGCTCCGGTCTCGGACGGCGAAAGGCCGCAGAGCCCTGTGGAGACTCTGGCCTCATCGGAGCCCGGTCCCCTGGAGAAAGCCGTGGATCGCGAGCAGGTAGGCGCTTTGCGCGCCGGCCTCCAGAATCTTCCCGAGAAGATGCGGCAATGCTGCATGCTCCGTTACGTCCAGGATCTCAAGTACCAGGAGATCGCGGACCTGATGCAGCTCTCGATCGAGACCGTCAAAGCGCATCTGTTCCAAGGTCGCAAGAGGCTGGCAACCATGCTTGGAGCCACGCAGAGAGCCGGGAAGAAGGGCGAGGGCGCGACGTGACTGACGAGCCGATCGATCCCGAGCTGGACAGGCTGCTCGGCCTCCTGGCGGAAGAGGAGCGAGGGGAGCCCGACCCCGTGGAGCATCCCGGCGCGGCGACCTTGTCCTCCTATCACGCCCGCACCCTGCCCCCTGGCGAGGTGTCCCGCGTGCAGGAGCATCTCGTCGCCTGCCGCCAATGCCGGGATCAGCTCCTGGAGTATGCCCGGTTCATGGGACCGGCCTCCGAGGAGACGGCCGGCGACGTCGCCTCGTTCGAGAGGGCCGCGGAATGGCGCCGGCTGAAGGAGCGGATGCGGGAGGCGGAGGCCGCCGCTCCCGAGCCTCTGCCCGTGAAGGCCGCGGACGACCGGCGGCGGATCCTGAGATCGCTGCGTACGTTCCAGGCGCTGGCGGCGGCATTGGGCGCGCTGGCCATCGGTCTCTTTCTGCGCGACGCCTATGTCCAGGGCCGGGCTCGCGTCCTCCCGGAGCAGTCGATCTACTTTGGCGCGACCCGCTCGGTGCAGGAGTCGAAGCCGACGCGGGTCCGCCCGCCGGTGGCCCTGAGGATCACTCCGGACGCGGATTACCCCAGATACCGGGTCGAGATCGAAACCGCGAGCGGCCAGCCCAAGCAGACCCTGGAGGTCGCCCCAGACGGCCTGATCGAGATCCCCGACGGCTGGAGCCCGGGGACGTACAAGATCCGGGTCCTGGGCTTGAAAGACGGCCGGGCCGAGCCGGTCGGCAGAGCCAAAGAGCTCGTCGTCGTGCGTTGAGCCCCTTCCGCGAAGCCTGGTCCCCTTTTTCGTCTCTTTGCGCGTTAGAATAGACGGGTTCCGTTTCATCACCGGGGCCCCCTTTAGGCGCGCTTCCCCGCGGCTGTCGTGTCGGGCCGACTGTCAGAACGTCAGAAGAACCGTCTTCGCAATGGCTGAGACTTGGAAAATCCTCGTTTTCGCGGTCTCGCTCGGGACCTGCCTCGGCGCCGTGGCCCGCCCGGCCCCGGCGACCGCGCAGGTTCCCTCCGTTGCCACAGAGCAATCTTTCGATTTAATGAAAGAGCGAGGCAGGCTCCACTCCCTGACGCCCAACGCCCACCATACCTACCGCGTCAACCTCAAGGCCGGCCAGCTCCTGTCCGCCACGTTTCAGCAGTTGGGGCTCGACATTCGCCTCAACCTACTCGGCCCCGCGGGAGAGCCCCTCGCCGTCATCGACAGCCCGAATGGATCTCATGGCCAAGAGCCGGTTCTGCTGGTCGCCCGCCGGACGGGAACCTACACGATCGTCGTGACGACTAGGGAGAGCCCGCAGAAGGACGCGGTCTACGTCGTCGGCAGAGCGCGGAAAGGCTGGGCCACCCCACGGGACCGCGAGAGAGCTGACGCCGTACAGAGCTATTTTGCGGCGAGACAACTGAAAGAGAAGGGCGGGCGAAAATGGCTTCAGGCCTACCAGGCCGCCGCAACCTCTATGGAGAAGACGGGGGCACCGAAGGATGTCCGCGCGTATGCGGCGCGGGAGCTCGGACGCATCTGCTATGAATTGAGCCTTTGGGAAGAGAGCGCTCGCGGCCACAGGCGAGCGGCGCAGCTCTTCCGGGAGCTCGGGATACCTCAGGAACAGGCGAAGGAGCTCGTCGACGCCGGTAGCGCGGAGGGCAAGATTCCCAATGTGGACCTGGCCCTGAAACACCTTGGGGAGGCGCTCTTGCTGGCGCGAGCCAACGGATACGAGCCGGAGGAAGCCGCCGCGTCCTGTCACCTTGGACTGTTCTATGTAGACCTGCGGGATGCCTGGCATGCCAAGCCTGACCTGGACCGGGCGGCCTCACTCTATGGAAAGCTCCAGGATACCGAAGGAGAAATCGCTGCTCTCAGAGGATCGGCGTTGCTGCACAAATACCTGGGTGAGTACGACGAAGCCTTGAAGATCTATCAGGGCGTGCTCCAACGGCTCTCGCCGAGCCCTAATGACCGGGCCGCCGTGCTGACCGATTGGGGGAATCTGTATACCCGACTCGGGAGGCCGGACAAAGCATTGGACCTTCTGAAGCAAGCCTTCGATATCCAGAAGAAGAACCGCGATCTCCGTGGCCAGGCGGACACTCTGAACGGTTTCGGGCGGGCCTATAACCGAAAAGGTGATCTCAATAACGCCCTCAATTCTTATCAGAAGGCCTTGGTAATTTACGGGACAATAAAGGATCCGAGATCGCAGGCGGCGTTGTTCATGAACCTTGGTTGGTTGCTCGGCTCGCTACACCGCTACGACGAGGCCACGAAATCGTTCGGCCAAGCCTACGTGCTGATTCGCGAATTGAAGCAGCCTACCATCGAAGTCGCCGTGCTTTTTGGGCTCGCCTGGATCGAGCGCCTGCGGGGCAACCTGGGTGGAGCGATCGAAAAGGCCGAGGCGGCACTGACTCGAATCGAATCGACACGCAGTGACATCCTTGATCTGGAGAACCGGCTGGTTTACTTCTCCAGCCTTCAGGACATTTATGATTTCACCGTCGACGTGATCATGGAGCAGTACCATCTCCGGAAATCCCGGGACCTTCTGGAGAGAGCCTTGCGGGTCGTCGAGAAGGCACGATCCCGAAGTCTTCTGGACGCCCTGGGGGAGCGTCAGGGTGCTGTGGCTGCTCGTTTGGCGCCGGTCCTCAGCACCCGGCAGATCCAGAGCCAGGTGCTCGATGCGGATACGATTCTGCTCGAATACTATGTCGGGGTTTCAAAAAGTTATCTCTTCCTGGTGACCAGGAACGGGATCGAGAGCTTCGCGCTGCCTCCCCGCGATGAGCTGGCGGCGCGGGTCAAGGAAACCTATGACGCGCTCGCCGCCAGCCAGCCGCGAGGGGCGCACATGCTGGGAATCAGGAAGGCGAAGGATCTGAGCAAGATCCTGCTCGGCCCGGTAGCGGGGCGGCTGGGACAGAAGCGTTTGTTGATCGTTCCTGGCGAAGCGCTCCAACTCGTACCTTTCGAGATCCTTCCGGATCCGGAGGATCCGGTACAGGGCGTGCCGCCGGGTCTCGCCTGGCCGGCTCCATTGTTGCTCCGGCACGAGGTCCTCCTCGAGCCATCCGCTTCCGCGCTCGTCGGAATTCGGACGGCCAAGGCAAATCAGCAACCTGCTTCCGGTTTGCTGGCCGTCCTCGCCGACGAAGTCTATGGGCTCGACGATCCACGACTTCCCGGAGCCGCGGTGAAAAGAGGCAACCGGAGCAAACAGTTTCCAGGCGATGCCGAGCGACTGGAGGCCTCTGCCCGGGAGGCCGCGGCCATCGTCGCCGGGTTGCCTCCGTCGAAAGTCCTGGAAGCGCTCGGTTTCCGCGCCAATCGCGACCTGGTGACGAGCGGCCGGTTGAGAGATTATCGGATCCTCCATATTGCCGCGCATGCTTACTTTTCTTTTGACAATCCTGCATTGTCAGCGCTGGTGCTCTCCCGTTATGACAGCCTCGGGCGGCCACTCAACGGATTGCTTGGGATCAAAGACATCAGCAGCCAAGACCTGCGCGAGGATCTGGTCGTATTGAGCACTTGTGGCTCGGCGCTGGGCAAGGGGGTCCGGGGAGAAGGAATCGTGGGATGGCCATGGGCGTTCCTGTCCGCGGGGGCTTCGCAAGTCGTGATGAGCTTCTGGAACATTGGAGACGACAGCACGGCGGATCTCATGCAACGTTTCTATAAGGGCATGTCGCGTGGCATGCCGTCCAGCCTCGCCCTTCGCGAGGCACAGCGCCAGATGTGGAAAGAGGGCAAGTCTCCCTGGTCCTGGGGCGGATTTGTCGCCCAGGGCGAATGGAAGGTGCAGCCGTTCTCTCTCAACAAAACTCCTCCCGCCGTTTCTTCTCACGATGAAGACCCCAGGAGCCCCACGATGAAGAGAAAGACCCCTCCTGCAAAAAAACCCCGTTCAGGGTAGGGGGAAGATCAGGAGGAGATCGCCGCCGCGCTTCGCCGGATGGCAGGGGCCTGGGTAACCGAAAACTTCAGAAGGAGGGAGGACCCATGGCTTTGGAAGCAAGCGCTCAGCATCAGCATCAGCATCAGCATC
>DASXJP010000589.1:0-9194 GCA_036497345.1 Thermoanaerobaculia bacterium | reverse complement strand
CGGCTTCCCCTTCACGGGGGAGGCCGCGATCTTCGACTCCGACTCGGGGATGGGAAACAAGGTATCGCTCATGCACAAAGTATCTCACGAACCCGGGGTGCCAGGAACCCGGTATCCGGAATTTCTTCACAGCCTCTCAGTTGCTCACGCAAAGTCGCCCAGGAGGTGTGGATGCCTTGGTCGAGGAAACTCTTCTCGATAGCGATCAGTAAATGGTAGGCAAGAACGCAAAGAAAGATGTGGGTTTCGACGCGATGCTGGAGGTGGTGGAAGATCGGCCGCTCACTCAGCGGGCTCTTCATGTCACGGAAGGCGTCCTCGACGCGGGTCAGCAGGACGTAAAGGCGCCACGCTTCCTCGGCCGTCAGATCTTTGCGATCTGTTTTCAGTAGATAGGAGCCGTCGAGGCGCAGGGCCCGCTGCTTCTTCTCGTGATCTTCCTGCCAATCCAGCTTCTGCTGGCCCGTGTCATAGTCCATTTTCCAGTAGCGGGCCACGCGAGGGTAGCGCTCCTTGAGTCGGCCGAGGGCTTCGTAAATCTTGTCTGAGCGTTGTAGACGGCCGGCTTCGATACGTTTTCGCAGCCGAGCCAAGTCGGCCAACAGACGCTTTTCCTGCTTGAGACGGATGGCCTCATCCTTGGCCTTTCGACCCTCACTGCGGCACAAGACGTAAAGATGCTCGGCGGTCTCAGCCCGTTTGATCCAGACTCGGGATTTCTTCTGCGCCGGATTGCGCGGCGAGGGCTGCCGAATCAGTTCCTCCCAGCCTTCCTCCTCTTCGAGCTCGTCGAACCAGGCCTGCCGCTCACCCTGTCGGCTGGCCACCAAGTAGTGATGTCCACGCGCCTTGATCTGGGCCAGGTTGTCTTCATAAGCCATGCCGCGATCGACGATCACTGTAGCCCCGCCGCAGCGACCGCTGCGCTTTTCGAGCAGACCCAGCATTTCGTCGAGCGAGGCACGATCCTGGCGGTTGCCCTCGAAAACCTCGTGCGCCTTGGGAAAACCATCCCGATCCAACACCAAGCCCACCACCACCTGCTTGCAGTCCGGTCGCTGGTCGCGCGAGTAGCCGCGTTGGGCCTTGGGATTACTCTTGCACTGACCTTCGAAGTAGGTCGACGTCAGGTCGTAGAGGTAGTACCTGTCGTCGAGATTGAACAGGCTCTTCTCGCGTTGTGCCAAGGCGCTTTCGATGTCCTGCCGGTTCGGGTGGAGACGGTCCAGGTTGCGGTACAGAGCGGTGTCGCTGAGCTCACTCAGATCGACGCGCAAGACATCGCTCAGAGCCGTACGCTCGATCCACTCCGGCATGGCGTGCTCCGAGCACGGCGCAACCAAGCGGTTGAGCACCATCACCTCGCTGAGCAGGCGAGCCCGCGACGACAGACCGATCTGCTCGAGGATCTCCCCCAATCCCAGACGCCTCCAGAGCTGATGGCCAACGTGGACAGGACCGGCCTCACGCGCCTTCTCCAGGCTCACTTGATCGGTGTGCACCGCCACGACGTCGTCGCCTCGCTGGGCCAGGCTTTCCCCCGCCGAACGAATCCGACTCACGACGTCGTCGACCACAGGATCGGGCTCTTCCAGGGACACCTGCCCTTGCAGCGCCGCCTCGATCCGGTTCGCCAAACCCAGCCACTTCTCTCGCGGTCCCGGAGACAAGTCGCCTAACGAGCAGATCGTCCTCTGGCGCGGACCCTCAGGAGTGCTTACCGACTCCACCAACAGGTAGCTGGTGTAGGTCTGGTCCTTGTAGCGCTTGACCGTCTTCCGGATGAACACGGGGATCTCTATACCAGAGATCCCGTAGCGACGTTTTCGTCACTATTTGCGCTAAACGGGAAAATCACCATCCTAGAATCAATAACTTACACGTGGCTCTCCCCCGATTCCCGACCTTTTTCCTCAGGGGGCCGCCGAAGTTGGGTTAGCCAAACTTTGGACAAACCCCAGTTCGGACATCCGGCCCCAAACCCCACCAAGTTAAAGGTACCCCATGAATCCAGTCCAAGCCTCTCTCCCGAGCTCACGGTCAAAAAAGCTGGAAAGTCCATGGTTTCACCCCCTCATGATATGGGCCCTTACCGAGTCAACCTTCTGATGCCGACCTCGATGAGCAACGCGGTGGTTTGGCTGGATGGCCATGAGGCCCGGATACTCAGACGGACGGCGACTCTCATCACGATCGAAGTACCTGCCAACAGCAGCAATCATCAGATAAGACTTGAGAAAGATGGAATGCCTGCTTGTGCCACGTCAACCTCTGTCACCGAAGACGGTGTAACTCTGACCCCATGCCAGTTCTGAGGAGAAGTCGCCCGATGAAAATACAAACACTATTTTTCTTTTTAAGCCTGCTGCTTCCTGCGGCGTTATTCGCGCAGAACGTAGCCGTCTGGGACTTTACTACGCGGGACGGAACAAAGAATAGCATTACCCAGATTCTGACTGAGGAGTTCGAGGAGGCTTTAGTAGAGCAGGATAAGACCGTTGCTGTCTTGGAGCGTCGCAATATCGACCGTTTGCGGGCAGTTATTGACAATGAGAAGGCGCTTCGGGATATTTCGTCAGTGGACTCCCAAAAGATAAAATTACTGGGGATCACGATTGTGGCTTTTGGGGAGCTGGTCGACGATATTGAAAGTGGAGAAGCCTCTGTGGTTGTCAGGCTTCAGGATTTCACTGGAAGGCAGCTGAGTATCGAGCGCGTGTCAATGGGTCGGGCGCTGTTGAATGATCACAATTCCAGGCGAGAAAAGATGATCGAGCTTGCGAAGAAGATCTCCGGAGTAACCTCAACGTCCGATCCTGGTGCTTCGCGCAAACCAGTGAATCAGTACTCTGTGGTCTTCGATGAGAAGGAGCGAGTGCTCGCCGACTTCGGAGCCATGTCTCTGCTGAAAGGCATCTCAATAACTCAATTACAGGCCAATCAAGGGCTCCAAATCGTGGTGAAGCCTCGCGAGTTTCTAGGCACGGAGCCGATCCTTACTAGCCTGGATGCAAGCGCTCGGATCACCGGTGAAAGAGGCACCGGCTTCACATGGATCTTCAAGGTGTATTGGATTCAATTTATTGTTATTGATTCATCTCCAGAGGCAGGCCCTCAGAGATTTCGCTTAGAGTTAATCAAATAAGGGGGTCCGCTCTGTTGCGACGACATTCTGGAAGATTGGTTCCGGCTCGTGCGCGGCCGGGACATGGAGGCCAAGGCCGCTGCTATGCGTGCGGTGCTGTCTGGAAAGAGCTTCCTCAACGGCCTGACCAAAGATGAAGCGCCAGCCCATTCTATTTGGTGCGGTGGATGAACAAACAAACCCCCATAGCCATCTCCAGCCAACTCGCCTCGTTAAAGCTCTGGCCCCGTGATCGCAACCCGGACGGAAGCGTAAAGCTGTCGGTCCGGGCCGCCGGATATGGGTTTTCGGGCCGCAACCCGTCAGTATGGATCTCCCGCTCGGACCTCGCGGCGTTCCTGCGTGATCTTCGGGAGCTCGACCGCACGCGCAGAGGCGAGGCGCGGCTGGAGTCGATGAGCCCCGGCGTGCTTTCCATGAAGATTTCAGTGATCGACGGCGTCGGCCATACCCGCGCGGACCTCACGGTCTCACGCTGGTGCTTCGCTCGACAATCCGAGCATCCGGAGCTCAGCTTCGGTTTCGAATTCGATCCATCGGATCTTCCCGGCATTCTGAAGGCCTTCAGCTCTCTGCAAGCTCCTCCTGCTTGAATCTACCGGTGTCCCGCATGGTTCAGCCCTTGATCCAGGGCAGAAGCTCGTCCATTTACCCATGTCCCCTTCCTGAGCCCGGCCGCGCATCTCCCAATGAGGCTCAGGGCGCCAATTCAGTCGCCCGGTGCTCACTGGAGAGATGACATGAAATCGCATCGGCGCAGCGTGTACCCATGGATCCTCACTCTCATGTTGGGCCTTGTCGTGTCCAATCAGGTTTTCGCGGCACCGCCGGTGGTTGACGCGTACTCTCGTTTCCGGGATGGGCCGATCTTACTGTTGTCCACGGCCTCTCACAATCCTTATCCCAACGGCACCGTCGTGGACCTCGTGCACCTGGATGTCACGGCCGGTCTTTATGTGATCTTCGCCAAGGGCTACGTCACCCCCCATGGCGGCGGTGGGACGGCGCTGGACTGCAAGCTGGTGGCCGGCGTCGACACCGATCACATCCGGGTGAGCGTCGACGGCCGCGACGTGTACCGGACCGACGAGGACACGTTCGCGCTCAACGTCCTTCACTACTTCCCTTCGGGTGGAACGATCGTCCTGCGGTGCTCTTGTGATGCCGACGACGCCGACTTGCACTCGCTCAAGGTCACTGCCATGCGCGTGAACAGCTACTGGAACCTGTCGGAATAAGCATCGCCGATGAGAGCCGCGGAGGGGTGACCTGCTGCAATGACACCGCAAGGCCGCGAGCCCGCAGGACGGTCAGCACGGCGTGGTGAGCGGTAGGGGCGACGCCGGCGCAAGCGCGGTGTTGAGCTTCTCGAGCAGCACGGGGTGTAGAGGATGGCCCTTACCTGGATCGACAAGGTGTCCTTTTGTCAAGGACACCTTGGGCAAGATCTGGTCTTTCTGCAAGGACACCTGCGCTCCGCGACCCTGCGTGCCCTGGAAACCGCCTAACCCGCAGGTGGTCAGGCCGCACCTTGCGGTATGTTCGGCATCCATTGCACCGAGGGAGGAGATCGTGATCGAGGCCGACATCCGGCAGAGCCGCCTCTACAGCGAGGATCTGGAGCCCGTGCCCGCTTCCGGGCGGACGTGGGGGATGGCGAGCTTCGCCGCGCTGGTGGATTTCCCTCGCCGCATGCATCCCCGACCTACATGCTCGCGTCCTCTCTGATCGGCGGCGGCATGAGCTGGTGGCAGGCCGTCCTCAATCCGATCTGGCGCGGCTCGACGATCGGCAGCCATCCGCTGGTGTGGAACGCGATGTTGCAGCACCAGTCGTTTGCGCTACCGCCGCCTGGCGCGACGTCGTCAAACTGGTAGGAGCCGACCAAGTCGGTGGTCGCCGTCCGGGGCTCTCCGCTTCCGTATTCCGCAAAGGAGGGCCGGTGGGGGCGGCCCCGTTCCGCCCCCGGCCGGTACATCGTTTGTCAAAGATCACTTCCCGGTTCCCTTCCGCCATTTGCCGCGCGGAATGACCGGAGCGGGGCGGACTGTAGCTTCCCGATTCCGCCATGTCAACAAAAATCTGATCGTCAAAAAAAGGTTGCATACTCTTGGGGATTGGGCTATGGTGCGCCGCGAGATGGCCCGGCGGGCTGGGAAAAACCCTTTCGCCGGGCCGACTCGGGCTCTTTGACAACTGAATAGGCATTGGACCGCCGCGGGAGATGGGCGCCCCGGCGGCGGTCCTTTTTTTCACCATGGCCGCGATTTTGCAACGGTCCATAGCGGTGTCTCGGTCAGGTCCGGAAAGGAGAGCCAATGCTGGGTGATGCGAACGTAAAGCCGATGCTGCCGGTCAAGGATCTGGAAGTGGCGACGAAATTCTACGAGGAGAAGCTGGGGCTCCGGAAAGTGGACGAAGCGCCCGGCGCCGCGGTGGTCTATCGGAGCGGAGGGAGCGAGCTCTGTGTCTACCGCTCGGAATTCGCGGGGACCAACAAGGGAACGGCCGCGCTGTGGGAAGTGAGCGACCTCAAGGAGACGGTGAAGGAGCTGAAGGCCAAGGGCTTGACGTTCGAGCACTACGATGACCTTCCAGGCTTGACCCGGAAGGATGACATCCACTCTGCGGGAGAGATCAGAGTCGTGTGGCTCAAGGACCCGGACGGCAACATTCTTTCCGTCCAGAACAGGCCCGCAAAGCCCGGGCAGAGCTAGTCGCGGCCCGGCGTAGCCCTACCCGCCGCCGCGGGCGCTCGGCTCGTCGGTGCCATCCGAGTAGAGGCCGACCAGGCGGACGACGGCTCCGCTGGCGTCGCGCTCGAAGCGGAGACGGAAGTTGTCGAGATCACCCACGAGAAAGCGGTCTTGTCCCACGGGCACGAGCCGCAGCTTGCGCCCTTTGCCCCGTTGATACCAGAGGGCTCCGTTTTCCACGCTGACCGTGCGCGGGCCATAGGCGCCGGCGAAGGCCTGGAGCTCGGCGGGGGAGAGGCTGGCGGGCGGCTTGCCGCGGTCTTCCACCAGGCCGCGGGCGAATTCGATCTCCGCCTTCTGCCGTGGATCGGTGGCTTTCTCCGCCAAGATGTACGGTGCGAGGTGGCAGAGGTTGCGGTCTTGCGGCCGGGAGCGGCAAGCCGGTTTTCCCGAAGCCCCAGGCGGCGAAGGGCGCGAAGTAGCGCCGGGAATCTGGTGTCAGGTTCCGAGCGGGGGGCTTCAGTTTGGCTCGTCGAGGACCGCGTCGACGGAAGCGGCGACAATGGCCTTCTTCAGCCAGCGTTCCAGCCGCTCCCGGTCCTTCTGAGAAAGAATGCGCTCGCGGGCAGCATCGGGCACCGCGAGGCCGCGAGCCTCTAGGACTGTCAGCACGGCGTGCGCCGCCTCCTCGGTACGCCCCTGCGCGACGTACTTCTTCGCGAAATCGCTCTGGTATTCGTAGCCCTTCATGATTCCCTCCAGCGCGAGGCGAGCCGCCTCGTTCAAAGAATTGTACACGAGATCGTAGTAGAGCCTGACCCGGTCGTCGTCGAGCTCCCGGAGGACTGGCAGCACCGCGGCGGCGATCGTCGCTCCCTGCTCGGTCTCGCCGTGCGCCATGGCGGAAAGCACTCCGAGCTCGGGACGGCGGGCCGCCCACCAGGATCTCGTGGGCCATGGAGGGCATGGCCGGCGATCTTCGCATGCGGGAGGGAAGGGATCAATGGCCGGGACACCTGACGTCGTAACAGCAGGTTTCTCCATGCGCCATTTGTAGCTTGTCTCGGCTCCCTGTCTACTCGTCTCAGTCGTGGATCCACTGATCTCGGCCGCAGATCCACTCGGCTCAACGACCGAGATCACTGGTCTCGACCGCCGGACCAGGCGCCTCACTCATAAGCTCCTCGCATTCCATGGAGAAACGGAATTTCACCCTCGGCCATGAGGGGTGAAGCCGAAGCATCGAAACGCCGGGCTCTCGCGGTCTGAGCAGGTTTGGACCGGGAAAGCGTGCTCAGGGAGTGAGCACCCCGCTTGTGATGGTGGACCGTCGTCTGGACGCAGTCCATTCGAATTGGAGGGATTTCTCATGTCGAGAAGCCGTTGGACGGCTCTGGTTGGGTTTTTGCTTTTCTGCGCGCTGTCTTCTCAGGCTCTGGGGCAGACGCTCTCGCTTCTGGATGAGAACGGAGCCCCCGCTTCGGGCTACGTGGAGAAGACGCGGGTCTATGTGCGGGTCACGGACCCGGCCGCGAATGTGTCGGCGGGCCAGGACGTGGTCGAGGTGCGGCTCTCCACGGCGCTCGGCGGTGACGTGGAGCTGGTGACGCTGACCGAGACCGGAGCGTCGACCGGGATCTTCCGCGGTGACATCGCTCTCGGTCAGAAGGGGAGCACGCCGCAGCCGGGCGTCCTGGAGACGGACGTGGTCCACGTTCCGCCGTACGGCCGCGACACGATCAGCGCCGATTACGGCAACGGCGCCGCGACCGCCACGGCCTCTCTCGTGGGATCGCTCACGCGCTTCCTGGACGGCTACGGCCACCCGGCCACGAGCTTCGCCCTCGGCGAAACGATCTTCATCCGCGCGGTGGCGCCGCTGAGGAGCGATCCCAATTATGTGGACGATTTTTATGCTCAGGTCACGGCGGGCAGCGATCAGGTATCGGTCGATCTCCGAGAGACCGGCGTAGACACGGGGATCTTCGAGGGCTCCGTCGCCACCAGTGGGAGCTCGCCGGTCTCAGGGAACAACGTCCTGGAGGCGGCGCCGGGCCAAACGGCGCAGACGACGGTTTTGGATCCCGACAACCCCACGTCCTCGCAGGCCAGCGCCACCCTGGCGGCGAGCGGCGTGGAGCTGATCGACGCGCAGGGAAACCCGGCCACGTTCTATCTGGAATCGTCCCGGGCGTACGTGCGGGTCCGGGACTTCGCCGCGAATCTCAATCCGTCGGCCCGGGATACGGTGACGGCGCAGATGACGGCCGACCTCTCCGGCGATCAGGAAACGGTCACGCTCCAGGAGACGGGGACGAGCACCGGGATCTTCGAGGGCTCGGTGCCGCTGCGGCGCGGCCCGGGCGTGCCGGGCAACGGCTCCCTGGAGACCACCGCGACCAGCAGCGCTCCCTACCGGTTCGACACCGTCCACGCCACTCACGCGGACGGGGCCGGAAATTCGACGGACGCGGTGGACATGATCGGATCGCTCACGTTTCTTCTCGACGGCTACGGAAACGAGGTGACCTCCTACGCCGCGGGCGCGCGGATCTATCTCCAGGTGGAGGATCACAATTTCGACGATCCCTCGCGGTTCGATACGGTCCCCGCGACGGTGCAGTCGCCCGGCTCGGGGGACGCGGAGGCGATCACGCTGGTGGAGACCGGGCGGGGCACGGGGATTTTCGCCGGATCGATTCCCACGCGGACGAGCTCTTCGGGCTCCGGGGACGGCGTCCTCACGGTGCAGCCCGGCCAGACGATTCTCGCCCAGCACGTGGACGCCAACAACGTCCTGGCCTCGGGCGCGCAGGCGGCGGTCCAATCTTTTGACATCCGTTTCATCGAGGCGACCGGCGAGCCGACGGTGGAGCTGGTGGAGGGCGGCATGGCGCGGGTGCGGGTGACCGGACCGGCGGCCAACTTCAATCCCAACCTGGCGGAGACGGTGACCGTTCATCTCCAGACCCTCGACAGCCAGGACCAGGAGGATCTGACGCTGACCGAGACAGGCCCGGACACCGGTGTGTTCGAGGGCTCGATCCGCCTCAACAACGCTCTCAGCGGCACGCCGTACAACGGGATTCTGGATACTGGAAACGACTATCCGCAGTCACCCACCCACCTGGATGAGGTCACGGCGACGTTCGCCGGTGCCGTTGCAACGGCGCACATGATCGGCTCGCGGGTCTGGTTCATCGACGACTACGGACGGATCACGACGAGCTTCCCGGTGGGCGCCAACGTGGGAGTGCGGGTCGAAGAGCCGGCCATCGACAACCCTGGGGGTACGGATCTGATCAATTATTTCCGGATCGACGTCCAGGACGGCAATTTCACGAATACCTACA
>DASXJP010000588.1:0-3297 GCA_036497345.1 Thermoanaerobaculia bacterium | reverse complement strand
TACTCGGAGTCGACCATGGACGGAGCCGCGGCGCGCGTGGTGGAGCTGGCCGGCGAGGGCCCGGTGGCAGCGGCAAGCTCTTCTTCCTCTGACGGGCAGGGGACGGCCGCGTGAGCATCCTCGTCGGACCTGAGACGCGGCTGTGCGTGTCCGGCATCACCGGCCGGGAGGGCACCTTCCATTCGCTGAGAAATCGCGACTACGGCACCAACGTCGTCGGCGGTGTCACCCCGGGCAAGGGCGGCCAGGACGTCGACGGCGTCCCGGTGTTCAACACCTTCCACGAGGCGGTTGACCGCGTGGGGGCAAATACCGCCATGGTCTTCGTCCCTCCGCGCTTTGCCGCCGACTCCATTCTGGAGGCCGAGGACGCCGGCATCGAGCTCATCATCTGCATCACCGAGGGGATCCCCGCCCACGACGAGCTGCGCGTCTACAACACCCTGCGCAAGAACGGGCGCTCGCGGCTGATCGGCCCCAACTGCCCGGGCATCCTCTCGCCGGGCAAGGCCAACGTGGGCATCATCCCGGCGGCCTTCTTCAGTGAGGGCAACGTGGGGGTCGTCTCGCGCTCGGGCACGCTGACCTACCAGATCGGCAACGTGCTGGCCCAGAGCGGGTTTGGCAACTCATCCATCGTCGGCATCGGCGGTGATCCGGTCCCAGGCACCGACTTCATCGACGTCATCGGCCTGTTCGAGAGCGATCCGGAGACCGAGCTCATCGTCATGTGCGGCGAGATCGGCGGCGACGCCGAGGAGCGCGCCGCCGACTTCATCGAGGCCAACGTCTCCAAGCCCGTGGTCGGCTACATCGCCGGCTTCACCGCGCCGCCGGGCAAGACCATGGGCCACGCCGGCGCCATCGTCTCCGGCTCCCGCGGCACGGCCGCCGCCAAGGCCGAGGCCCTGGAGGCCAAGGGAGTGCGCGTTGGGCGCACCCCGACCCAGGTGGCCGAGGTGGCGGTGTCGCTGTTGGGCTCTGCCGCCTGACGTTCGCGGCCATCCGGGTTTCGGGTTCTCGCGTTTCCGCGTTTCCGCGTTTCCGCGCTTCCGGGTTCGCGTTCCGGGAGGTCGGCCGCGACGTGGTGCAACTGGGGTGTGCTGAGCAGACCCCAGGCTCCACACGTCCGTGGAGCGCGCCGGACTGGCGGCGCCGGAGCGGGCGGTAGGCTCGTGGAACCGCGTGTAGATGAGCGAAGACCGCCCGGAGATCTCCATCCTCGATGCCCGCCTCGCGGAGATCGACCGCCGCCTGAACTCGATTCAGAACGGCTTGGCCGCCGACCTGGAGGGGGGCGAACCGGCGGCGGAAAGGCTCGAGCCCCCGGCTCCCGCGCGGGGTGAGGCTCCGCCACCTCCGGCACCACCAGAGCCCCCGCCACCACGAGAGCCCCCGGCCCCCCTACCACCCGAGCCCCCAAGCCCCCTGCCGCCGGCCTCTCCGCCACCACCAGCACCACCGGCACCACAGGAGCCCCCGCCTCCCCCTGCTGCCGGCGCGCGTCCGCCGGCGCACGAGCTTCCCCCGCGCGTGGAGATCCCCCCGGCAGCCGCCGCCTCCCAGGCTGCCACCGTGGTCGACCAACTCCGCGGTCTCGCCACGGCCCACGAGCGCCTGTTGCGCTCCACCCAGCAGCTCCTGGGCGTCTACGAGGGCCTCCTATCCCGGCTGGAGCCTCCCGCCTCGAACCCCGCCGTCCATGAGTTCAGCGTCTCCGCCGGGCCTTTCCCCAACACCGAGGCACTGCACGGCTTCGAGCAGACGCTGGCCCAGATCCCTGAGGTCCGTGAGGTGGCCGTTCGCGGTTATGAGGGGGGAGACCGGGCCATCGTCGACGTGCAGCTCTTCGGGCCCCAGCAATAGCCGAACGGCGGCAGGCGCCCCACCGGCCGAACCCTTAGTCTTCAGACCATGGCCAGCTCGATCTCCTTCGCTCGCGGCGCCCCCTCGCTGGACATCGTCGACGTCGAAGGGCTCAAGACCGCAGCCCAGGAGGCCTTCGCCGCTGATCCCGGCGGCTTGACCGCCTACGGGACCTCGGTCGGCTACATCCCGCTGCGTGAGTGGATCGCCGAGCGTCACCAGGTGGAGCCCAAGCAGGTGCTGGTCACCAACGGCTCCATGCAGGCCGACGCCTTCCTCTTCGACGCGCTGGTGGGGCCTGGAGACCCGGTCGTAGTCGAGCGGCCGACCTACGACCGCACGCTGCTGTCCCTGCGCAACCGTGGCGCCGATGTGCGGATGGTGGAGCTGGAGCCCGACGGCATCGACACCGCCGCCCTGGAGCGGGTGCTGGCCGCGGGCACCCATCCCAAGCTGGCCCACATCATCCCGAACTTCCAGAACCCGGCCGGGTACACGCTGTCCGCTCCCAAGCGCGAGCAGCTGCTCCAGCTGGCCCGCGACCACAGCTTCACCATCTTCGAGGACGACCCCTACGTGGCCCTGCGCTTTGAGGGCGAGTCGCTTCCCACCATGGTCTCGATGGATCCCAGGAACGTCGTCTATGCCTCCTCGTTCTCAAAGACGGTCTGTCCCGGCATCCGGGTCGGCTACCTGGTCGGGCCGCAGGAGCTGATCGCCCGCATCGCCAAGCTGGCCACCAGCGCCTACATCGCTCCCAACATGGTGGCCCAGGGGATCGTGAACCAGTTCTGTCGCTCCGGCGCGATCGACCGCTCCATCGAGACCGTGCGCGAGGCCCTTCGTGAGCGTGCCCAGACCCTCTGCCGTGCACTCGCCGAGAAGCTGCCCGACGCCCGCTTCGTTCCGCCTCAGGGTGGCTACTTCCTGTGGGTCGACCTCCCGCGCGGTGCCGATGTCAACGCTCTGTTCGAGGCCGCCGCCGCCGCGGGGGTGCAGTTCGTCAAGGGCTCGGACTTTTTGCTGGAGGGCGGCGAGTCCTCCTTCCGGCTGGCCTACTCCGGTGTCACCCCTGAGCAGATCGAGGAGGGCATCGACCGCCTCGCGCATGCCTACAACGAGATCGGCGAGCAGGTCCATGCGGCGTGAGGAGGCCCGAGCGTTAGGCGACCTGGCCGGCGACGCCGCCGCCACCTTGGCCGGCCAGGCCCGGGAGATGCACCAGGGCGTCGCCCGGCGGGTGTTCGGAGCTCTGGGAATGACCGGCGGTCCGGTGCGCGTCATCCATGATCGCGTCGCCGACGGCGCCTACAAGGGCGCCCACAAGGTCACTGCCGCCGTCGTTCGCAGCGGCGCGAACGCCTACAGCCTCACCCGCGACGAGGATGACCCCTCACTTGAGGAAACCACGCCCGGTCGGCTGATGGTGGG
>DASXJP010000587.1:0-2573 GCA_036497345.1 Thermoanaerobaculia bacterium | reverse complement strand
GACCCCGCCGGCATCCCCTCGCGTAATCCGCTCTGGAACAGGGCCTGGAGCTCGGCCGGATGGGTGGTCGCCAGAATCTTGAGCGTCTCGGTCCCCTCGACGTCCTCGCCAGGGGCCACCAGGGTGAAGGGAAACTCGTTGGGGACGTACAGCTCCATCTCGTCGCCCTGCAGGGTCCCGATCTCGAAGGACTTTCCCGCCAGCAGGCTGTTCTCCGCCCCGGGGGCCGGATAGAGAAGGCTGATCCGGCCCGTGAGCCCGAGATCCAGGACGTAGACGTACAGCGGCTGGTCGTGCCGGTTGGTGATCCTCAACGCCAGGCAGTCCCCCTCGTCGAGGACCGGCAGATGGCCCGGCTCGGGCTCCAGCTTCGCGAGCCCGGAGCCGGTCTTCCGGAACAGCTCGACCTCGACCTTCCCGGTCAGCGCGCTCCCCTCGTTTCGAAGGCCGGCCGCCAGGCGGTACCGCGCCACCTTCTCCAAATTGTCCAGCAGGAGCCGTGCGATCCCCGGCTCGGACCGGCCGTGGCAGGGCATTAGGAGCTGGCCGTCCTCGCCCACCACGGCCCAGGTCTCCTCGCGCAGAGGGCCCAGCATGGGCACGGGAGCCTTCTTCGGTACCCTCGAGCGCGGCGCCAGCAGATAGACCCGGACCTTGGCGTGACCACGCTTGGCTCTTCGCAGCAGTTGCGAGCGGTCGAGCCCGTCGAGGAGCGCCTGGACGTCAGCTCCGGAGGGGGCCACCACCTCGACCGGCAACCGCGTCTCCAGCGCGTGGCTCTCCTCCATCGCCCGCTGCCCCGCCGCAACCGCGCCGGGATGGATCTCCTGGAGCAGCCGCGCCTCGCTGGTGACGGCGTGCACGGCGGTGATCGACACCTGGCCCAGGGGCTCCATCGACGGCGTGACCGCCTTCGTGCCCGCGGGATAGACCGCCCACTGCGACCCTTCGGTGAGGCCGCAGACGGCCCCGCCGCCCAGGATCACCCGGTCGGCCGTCCGCTGCTCGACCGTCACGAACCTCATCGGCTCGATCCGGTCGACGCCGAAGACCGCCATGTCGCGGGCCCCCTCGAGCTGCGGGTGTTGTGAGGGGAACTGGGACGAGATCTGCGGCGCCAGCGCCTCGAACACGTCGCGGTACGTGGTGCCGGGCTCCGCCTCGCGCAGCTCCTGGGCCAGAAAGAAGGTCAGAGCGCCATGGCGTACGCCGCCCGGCTCCTCCATCTCGCAGGCCTTCTCGTCCCGCCGGCATCCGGAGAGGAGGACATACTTCTCGCCGAGCGGAAGCCAGCCGCTGGGGCCGACGTCCCGGCCGCCGTCGAGCGATCGGTGGACGGCCGCCGGAATCGGCGACGGGGGCAACTGATCCAGGGGCCGCAGATCGGGCTCGACCCACCGGTACGCGCCCCCGAAGTCGTCGCGGACGATGGTTCCCGAATGACAGCAATCGAAGATCAGGGTGACGTTGGAGGTCTTCGCCGTCAGGTCCTTGAGCCAGAGATAGATCTCGTCGTCCTTGATGTCGCGGTTCTCATGGGGAGCGCGGCCGCTGTCGTGGGGGACGATCGTCTCGTCGAGCCCGTCCGGCTCATCCCCCTCGACGTCGGTCATCTGGGACCCGTGGCCGCTGTAGTGGACCACCACGACGTCCTCCGGGCCGACCCTCTGGACGAGGTCCTTCATGGCGCCGAGGATCCCCTCCCGCGTGGCCTCCTCGTCCGTGAGCAATGCGACCTGGCTCTCAGGGAAATTGAACGAGCCAATGAGAACCTGGCGCATCGCCTCAACGTCATTGATGCAGCCCGTGAGCTGCCCGCGGGGGGCGAAATTCGGGTAGCGGTTGATCCCGACCAGCAGGGCCCGCTTCTGGCGGTCGTCAGTGCCGGAGCTCATGGCGGGAAAATCTCCTTTCAGATTCCTTTAGAGGCCGCCGCGGGCGTTTTGTTTAGAGGAGATGAGCTCTCGAGGGTTCCCGGCAGGGAAAACCCCACGCCATAAGGCTCGCTCACCTGCCATCGCGACGGCTCATCTCCCCCGGCGGGCGCAACGAGCGGACCGGCGAAGGTGATCTCCAGATGGACGATCTTGCCCCGGACCTCAGGCGCCCATTCCTTTCCTCCCAGATACGTATAGTTCCACCATGTCCAGCGCTCGTCGCCGAACGGGAGCTTCTCGCGATGATCGGGATTTCCGAGAAGGCTCCTCACTTCGGCTTCCGTCTTGCCGGCGACCAGCGTCCGAATCTCGTCAAAGGACTTTTCGGAACGCGCCGCCGGCGAGCACCCTGCAAGCAATAGGAGCACAAGCATCCATAGAAAAAGGCGATTCACGGTAGATCCTTTATCAAAGGGACCGGCGGGAGGAGCCGCCGGTCCAGGTTCCACAGATCGCAAAACCTTTACTACCTACTTCTTGTCGTCTCCGCAGCCACGGTCCGGCGGCGACATCTGTGTGTCGGGGGGGATGGTCGGCTTGACTGCCGGCGGATCGGGGTCACGGTCTCCCGGCGGATAGACCTCGGAGTCATCCTGATGCTGGTGCTGACGCTGATGCTGATGCTGATGCTGATGC
>DASXJP010000586.1:0-23069 GCA_036497345.1 Thermoanaerobaculia bacterium | reverse complement strand
CCCGAGCCCAGCTCGTCGAGGAGGATCAGGCTGTCCGGCCCGGCCCCTTCCCAGGCCTCCTTGAGGCGGAGCAGCCGGCCGCTGAAGGTGGAGCGGTCGGCGAGCAGGTCCTGCTCGTCCCCCACCGTGGCCACCAGCTTTCGGAGCAGGGGCACCCGGCTCCCCGGCGCGGCCGGGATGGGCAGGCCGCACTGGGCCATGAGGGCGAGGATGCCGGTGGTCTTGAGCGCGACCGTCTTGCCGCCCGCGTTGGGACCGGTGATGACCAGGATCCGCCGGTCGCGCCGGAATTCGACGTCCAGCGGCACGATGTCCCCCTCGTGACCGGCCTGCCCCAGCGCCTCCTCGCGGATCTCGGCCAGGCAGGGGTCGAGCAGCGGATGGCGGGCCGCGAGAAGGCGCAGATCGTGCCGGGCGCTGATCTCGGGGAGGAGGCCGCCGCAGCGGTCGCCGAAGCGGACGGCGGCCTGGAGCAGGTCGAGCTCGCCCAGGAAGCGCGCATGCTCGCGCAGGGCGGGGAGCGCGGCGCGGGCGTCCTCGATCAGCTCCATCAGGATGCGCCGGCGCTCGGCCTCCTCATCCTCCACCGACTGCTGGAGGTTGTTGTTGGGCTCCACCACCTGGAGCGGCTCGAAATAGAAGCTGCGGCCGGTGGCCGAGCGGCCGTGGACCAGGCCGCCGCTGCGGCCGCGGGCGCCGGACTGGAGCATCACCACCAGCCGGCCGCCGCGCATGGGGATCGTCTCCTCCGACAGCTCGTCCTTGTGGCCGGAGACGAAGTCGCCGAGGTCGCGGTAGATCTGCTCGCGCACGGTGCGGATCTGCCGGCGCAGGGCGGCGAGGCGGGGGCTGGCGTCCTCGCGCACCTCGCCGCGGCGGTCGAGGGTGCGCTCGATCTTCTTGAGCAGGGGATCGACGTCCGGCAGCCCGCGGGCCAGCGCGTCGAGCGCCGGGCAGGGGGGGACCGCCGCGCGGATGCGCCCCGCCGCCGTCCGGGTCGCCTTGCCGAGGTCCGCCAGCCGCACCAGGTCGCCCCCCTCGACGGGTGGCCGGCCGGTGTTGACGCGGGTGAGGAGATCGCCCAGCGGGACGTCGAAGTCGGGCACCAGGGCCCGCTCGCCGACCAGGCGCGAGGCCTCCTCGAACAGGGCCCGCCGCGCCCGCAGGGGGCCCTCCTCCTCGAACGGCCGAGACCCGAGGACGCGCTCCCGTCCCAGATCGCTCGCCGCGAAGCGCGCGACCACCGCCAAGAGGCTGGGGAATTCCAGCGCCTGCGCGGTTGCCTGGGAGAGGATGGGAGAGGAGGAGAAAGCCGCTTCGCTCACCAGGAGCAGCATAACAGCGGGGGCGGGGCGGTTGTTCCCTCCCAACCCCCATCCCTACCGCCGGGGCCCCACGAGCCGCGCCATCTCCGCGAGCAGCCCCTCGTCGGCAGCCCCCGATTCGGCCAGCGAGCGGAAACAGACCAGCGCCGCGGCGACCCCTTTCCGGAGATCCCGCGTCTGGAAGATGGGGAGCAGGTCCTGGGTCAGCGGCAGGATCTCGGCGGCGCGCCCCTGCCGCGCATAGAGGACCGCGAGGTCGAGCAGCGCGGCCGCCGCCTCGGCGCCCTTCCCCTCGGCGAGGAGCGCCCGATGGGCTTCGAGAAGGGCGGCCTCCTCCTGCCGGGGCTCCGGCGGCGGGTGCTCCTCCGCGGCGATCTCCGGCCCGGGCTCGCCGAGCTTCCAGAGCCGCCGGGTGATCGCGCCGCACCGCGCGCAGCCGGCCAGGAGGTGGCGCACGATCCCGCGGCGCTCCTCCGGGGAGGCCGCGTTCCGCATGAAACGCTCCAGAAGCTGAGGATCAGGGTGATTTTCCGGCATGCCTTCCAGGTCCCTCCATCCGGATATACGGTTATTTTGCGCACGTAAAGCGAGAACCTCAACAAGCCACAATGGGGTGATTATAGAGCATATTTGGCTGGAACAAGCATCCCGCGGCGCCTCCAGAGCGCGACAAGTCGGAACAATGGTACGCCGGCACGGAATCTCTTTTTACACCCAAGTCATTGATCCACATAAGTTTGTGCTTGCCACGGAGCTCGCGAGAAGGTACATTTCCGCCCATGTCAATCTTCAACGGACTGGGAAGAGCTTTACGCTGGCTACGCGACCGTCAGGGTAAGAGGCAGTACCAGGTCGCTGACGCCGCCGGAATCACCAAGGCCATGCTCTCGGCCTACGAGACCGGCAAACAAAAACCGTCGCTCGATACGCTGGAAAAGATTCTGTCCGCCCTCGAGTGCGACCTCAACGACCTCCATAACGCGCTCCAGATCGTCAACGAGCGGCCGGAGGCGATCCGCCGTACGCCGGGCGGACGGGACCCCTGGCAGGGATACTCCTCAGGCTCCGGCCAGGAGGGCGGAGGTGGTGAATCCGGCGGCAGCGTCTATCGGGTCCTCGGCCTCAAGCGCCAGCTTCCGGCGCTGGAGGAGCAGGCCCTGAGCGAGATGCTCGAGGGGTTCCACAAGCTGGTTCGCTATCTCCACGGCATGATCTCACCCGTCGCCGTGAGTGAGCCCGAGCCGGGCGAAGAGCCGAGCTGAGGCCGGGCGGCCTCCCCGGCCGCCCGCCCCGTGCCGCCGTTCTTTCGTCTCCTGAAGCCCTTACTTTCTCTTCGCACCCCGCGCACGCTTCTTGCACCGCCGTGAGCTGCCGCGGGGTCGCGGCGTTTGAATGAGGCGTTTGGAGGATTTTCCGTGAACGGTGAGCTCGAGAGGCGGATCGCCCGCCTGCGTCAGGGCGACCACCTCTGTCTGGTCTATCGCAGCGCCGCCGAGCAGACGGCGGCGCTGGTTCCCTATCTCAAGGCGGGGCTCGCGGCGGGCGAGCGCTGCCTCTTCGTCGGCCATGGCACCAGCGGGCGCCGGCTGGAGCACGCCCTGGTGGAGGCGGACGTGGACGTCCAGGGCGAATGCGACCGCGGCGCCCTCGTCTTCGTGACCCAGCGCGACAACTGGCTCCCCGGCGGGCGCTTCGATCCCGGCGCGATGATGGACTCCCTCCGCCAGGCCGAGCAGCAGGCGCTCGACGACGGCTTCTCGGGCCTGCGCGCCACCTGGAACATGGGCTGGGTGCTCGAGGGCACCCCGGGCGCCGACCGGTTGATCGAGTACGAGGCGCACCTCAACCGCTTCCTCGCCGGCAGCCGCACCTGCGCGCTCTGCCGCTACTCCCGCGAAGGCTCCTTGCCCGAGCTGATCGAGGACGCCCTCCAGACCCATCCGCTCGCCGTGCTGGGGGATCAGATCTGCCCCAACGCCTACTACGAGCCGCCGGACATGGTGCTCGGCGACCGGCCGGTGTCCGAACGGATCGATTGGATGATGGCCCAGCTCCAGCGCGCCCGCTTCAGCGAGGCCAAGCTGGAGGAGGTCACCTACCGCCTCTCGCAGCAGCGCTCCGCCCTCGCGCGCGCCGACCGCGCCAAGGAGGAGCTCCTCTCCATGCTCGCCCACGAGCTGCGTAATCCGTTGGGCACGATCAGCAACGCCCTCCAGGTGCTGCGCATGAAGGGGGAGGGGGACGAGACCTGGAGGCGGGCCATCGACGCCGCCGAGCGCCAGGTCCTCAACCAGGCGATGCTGATCGACGACCTGCTCGAGGCCTCCCGCGTCACCCGCGGCCAGGTCGAGCTGCAATGCGAGGATCTCGATCTTACCGGACTGGTGCGCGAGACCGTCGAAGGCTTCCGGGAGTCGCTGCGGGAGGTGGGGATCGCCCTCCGCCTCGATCTGCCGGCGGAGCCCCTGCTCGTGCGGGGGGACCGCCTGCGCCTCTCCCAGGCCCTCTCCAACCTGCTGGACAACGCCGCCAAGTTCACCCCGCGGGGGGGCCACGTCGCCGTGCGGGCGGCCAAGGCCGGGCGGCGGGCGGAGGTGCGCGTGCGCGACGACGGGGCCGGCATCCCGCCGGAGGAGCTCCCCTACGTCTTCGAGGTCTTCACCCAGGGGGACCACAGCCTCGACCGCTCCCAGGGGGGGCTGGGCGTGGGCCTCGCGGTCACCAAGGGGTTGATCGACATGCACGGCGGCGAGGTGAAGGCGAGCAGCGCGGGGACGGGAAAGGGCGCCGAGATCTCCATCCTCCTCCCGCTCGCTTCCGGCGTGCTCCAGGAGGCCGCTCCGGAGGAGCTCCATCCGGATGTCGCCGTCCACCCCGCGGCGCGGAAGATCCTGGTGGTCGAGGACAATCCGGACGCCGCCGCCACCATGCGGGACTTCCTGGAGCTCTCCGGCCACGAGGTCGAGCTGGCCGCCTCCGGCGCGGACGGCGTCCAGGCCGCCCGGGAATTCCATCCCGAGGTGGTGCTCTGCGACCTCGGGCTCCCCGGCATGACCGGCTACGAGGTGGCGACGGCCCTGCGCAAGGACCCCGAGACCCGCTCCGCCAAGCTGATCGCCGTCACCGGCTACGGCCGGGACGAGGACCGCCGCCGCTCCAAGGAGGCCGGCTTCGACCTCCACCTGACCAAGCCGGTCGACCCGGCCCAGCTCAAGGCGGTGCTGCAGGAGAAGGAGCCGAACCCTCACCCCTGACCCCTCTCCCGTCCCCTCCCACCCTCCCTCACCGGGAGAGGGGAAACCCGCCCGCCCTAAAAACCCCGAAGGGGTCTTCTCCCTCTTCTCCCGGTGCGGGAGGGGGGAGGGGACGAGAGAAGAGGGCCGGGCCCTACGAGGGGATCAGATGAGGGCCTACGCGTACCGCGTCCATTTCCAGATCTCGGCGAACGTCGGCTTCTTCCCGTACATGAGGATGCCGACGCGGTAGATCCGGGCGCAGATCCAGATCATCCCGATCACGAAGCCGATCGTCAGCACGTAGGCCAGCGCGATCTGCCAGGCCGGGGGCATCTCGATCGCGATCCGCAGCGGCATCAGCAGCGGGGTGAACATCGGGATCAGCGAGAGGATCGTGGCCATCCGCGAGTTGGGGTCGTTGATCACCGGGTACATCACCATCACGGGGATGATCACGAAGATCATCGCCAGGCTGGCCGCCTGCTGCGCCTCCTGGAGGTTGTTGAACGAGGCGCCGATCCCGGCGTAGAGCGTGGCGTAGGCCAGGAAGCCGAGGATGAAGAGCAGCACGAAGTTGACCAGCGTCATGGCCGACAGGGTGGGGAGGGAGACCCCCGGCGGCAGGAACGCCATGGAGGCGACGATCCCGGGCGCGGTGACCACCAGCATGGTGCCGAGCCAGATGCCGAGCTGCGTCAGCCCCAGCAGACAGATGCCGATCAGCTTGCCCATCATCAGCTCGAACGGGGTCACCGAGGAGATCACCACCTCGATCACCCGCGACCCCTTCTCCTCCAGCACTCCCTGCATCACCTGCTGCCCCCACATGATGATGGCGATGTAGAGGATGAAGAACAGCACCATGGCGAGGGCGGCGGCCCCCAGGCTCCCCTCGGCGCGGCTGCCGGTGGCCGAGACCCGCTGCGGCTCGAGCTGCACCGACCGGCTCAGCTCGTCCACCCGCGCCGGATCGATCCCGGCCTCGCGGAAGCGCACCAGCCGCACCGCCGAGGAGATCTCCTCCCGCAGGGCCCCCTGGGTGAGGACGTTCGAGACGTTGCGGGCGTGATACTCGATCGGCTTGTCCGCGAAGGCCCCGGGGCCGATCCGGATCCAGGCGTCGAGCTCCTTGTCCAGCACCCGGCGGTTGAGGTCCGCCTCCTGCGCCTTGCGGTCGGCGGCCGGCGGCTCGGCGGTGGCCTCGAAGGTGATCATCCCCTCCTCTCCTCCCCGCCGCCGCAGGCTCGGCTCCTCCTTCTTCGGCGTCTTGGTCTCCTGGTCATTCAGCCTCTTCACCAGGTCGGGACCGAGCTTGCCGGTCTCGTCCACCACCACGATCCGCTGGGTGGACTTGCTTTTCGCGATCAGCAGCGTGGGCACGATCGAGATCGCGACCACGAACAGGGGGAGGATCAGGGTGGTGATCCAGAAGGCCTTGGTCTTGGCCCGTTGCAGGTACTCGCGCTTCGCCACCACGACGACGTTGCTAAGCCGCATCGCGCACCGCCTTGAGGAAGATCTGCTCCAGCTCCGGCTCCTCGGAGCGGAGCTCGTGAACGTTGAGGAATTCGACCATCCGCCGCAGCGTCTCGCCCATCTGGGCGTCCGGCCGCAGCATCAGCTTCACGACGTTGTCCTGGACCATCGCCTGCTCCACCTCGGGCATCGTCTTCAGGCGCTCGAGATCTCCGTCGGCCACCAGCCGGTAGGCGTTTCCACCCACCTGGCGCTTGATCGCCTTGAGCTCGCCGTCGAGCACGGCGCGGCCGTGGGAGATCAGGCAGATGTGGTCGCACATCCGCTCGGCCAGCTCCATGCCGTGGGTGGAGAGGACCACGCTCTTGCCCTGGGACCGGTAGCCGAGCAGGAGGTCGCGGAACAGCTCCTGGTTGAGCGGATCGAGGCCGGAGAACGGCTCGTCGAGGATGAGGAGGTCGGGCTGGTGGAGCACCGTGCCGATGAGCTGCACCTTCTGCTGCATGCCCTTGGACAGCTCCTCGATCTTGGACTTGGCCCACTTCGTCAGCTCGACGCGCTCGAGCCACTGCTGGATGTCGGCCACCAGCTTGGGTCCCCGGAGGCCGCGGATCTCGCCCAGGAAGACGAGCTGGTCCATCACGGTCATCTTCCGGTAGAGCCCGCGCTCCTCGGGCAGATAGCCGATCCGCCGCAGGTCCTCGGCGGTCCGGGGGTGGCCGAACACCATCACCTCCCCGGAGTCCGGAGCGGTGATGTTCATGATCATGCGGATCGAGGACGTCTTGCCGGCGCCGTTCGGCCCCAGCAACCCGAAGATGCTGCCCGCCGGCACGGCCATCGAGACGTCGTTCACCGCCACGAAGCTGCCGTAGGCCTTGCGGACGTTCCGCAATTCGAGAATGGGTGTCATGGTGTGTCCTTATAGAAGGGGGGAGGGAGTATCTGGAAGTGAGCCCGCCTCCCCGCCTTTAGTACGCAACGGGCCTCTCAGGGTTTGGAGGATTCACTCCAGGAGCGTCTGGAGCTTCTGCAGGACCTCCTGATACGTGGTCGAAGGGAGCTTGCACAAGAGCTCCGCCTTCCTGGCACGCCAGTCGAGGCTCTTCACCTGGTCGGACAGGATTACGCCCGCGACAGGATATCGCTCCGGAATCCGCACCTCGAAAGGATACCCCTTGACCTGGCTCGTGACCGGGCACAACAACGCCAAGCCCACTTTCGCGTTGTAGGTCTGCGGGGAAAGGACGAAAGCCGGGCGCCAGCCGGCCTGCTCATGGCCGGCCTGCGGGTTGAAGGAGACCCGGACGACGTCACCGCGATCCGGGACGTAGGCCATGGCGCTCTACCAGACCTCGCGTCCCACAGGAGAGCCGAAGTCGATCTCCCCGTGCAGGTTCTCGTCGGTGACCCGGGCGAGGAGCTCGTCCAGGGCCGGAGCGGGGCTGGGAGTGATGACCAACGCGCCATCGACGACGGCGACGTCGACCTCGGACTGCTGCTCCAGGCCAGCCTCCGCAGCGAACGGCCTCGGGATTCTCACCGCCAAGCTGTTTCCCCATCGCTGGACTCTCGTTCTCATAGAAAACCTCCGGATCTACAAAGTATACACCTACCCAATTCCTTTAAAGGTGACACTCTCCGGACCCTTGGGTGCCGCCCCTTCGGGGCTGATGGGGTGGTGATGGGCCGCGGCGACCTTCCCCAGGTCACCCCCCGCGAGGGTATGGACGGTTTCCCGGGCGAGCGTGAGCTTCCTGGTGTCGTGCTCCTTCACGGGATCTCCTTTGCGCTGTGGGTTTGCGACGGTCCATCCGTCTCCTGGACGCGGGCCCCGGCCTCGCGGCTGTAAGCCCGGCCCAGCTTTCTAGTGCGCGTCTCCTTTTCCACAGGGACAATCCGGGTTCCGCACCGCGCCCTGCGCTCCCGCCTCACGATCCCCGCGTATTGCGAAACGGCCCTCGCCCTGGTAGTGGGTCAGTTTGAGTAACGGGCGTAAGTCGCTGATTCTGAAGGTGTTTTTCTTCCTAGAGATGTTGTATGCTCTTCCCCAAGAAGGGGGGCGGAGCGTCCTCTCCCCATCTCCAGACAGACGGCCCGGCGGGGTGCGGCTAACACCGCCGCCGGACCTAACCCGGACAAGGAACACGCCCATGCCCGAGCTGACTCAGCAGTTTACCGCGCCCGCCCCGCCCCCCGTTCCCCCGATCACCCCGAAGGACGATCCGCCCGCCGCCGTTCCCCCGGTGGTCGATCCCGCCGCCTGGGAGGATTACGCCGCCTTCCGCGAGACGTTCCTGATGTACTTCACCCCGCCCGGCTACGCCGACGCCCTCCGGACGGTCGGGGAGATGCTGCACACCATGATCCTGGAGAACTATCGCCCGTGGCCCGGCTGGCCCGAGAGCAGCACCCGCACAGAGATGCGCGCCGCCGTCGCCGACCTGCGCCACCTGCAAGGCTTCCTCGCCAGCGTGGGCCGGGAGCGCGAGCTGTCCAGCCTCGACCCGGAGGACGCCTACCTGTCCAACATCGCGGCGCGGCTGGCCCGCCAGATCGGCCACGCCACGGACGGAATCGAGCGCGAGCTGGACGGCGCGCCGGGAGCGGCGCCGGAGGGGGTGCGCTGATGGGATGGGACTCGAAACCGTCCTACCCACCGGGCGCCGGGCAGAAAGTCCCCGTCCGGGCCACCGACGCCCAGAAAGCGGCCTGGGAAGCGGCGGCGAGGAAGCACAGGATGGCGAGCGCGGGGGCCTTCCTCGCGTGGGCCGGGGATCTCTACATCGCGCTCCACCGCGCCTGGGAGGATGCCGTCCAGGAGCATGAGGATGCTTTGGAGGGACCCGGCGGGGCGGATCGGCGGCGGCGGGAGCGAGAGGGCCAGCCATGAAGGTGGCGAGCTACACCGTCCACGCCGACGCGCAGCAGAGCGTGCGGTGGAATCGAGCGGCTGAGGGGGAGGGCTTCACGTCCACGGGCGCATGGCTCGCGGCGGCGGCGGATTCCTACCTCAAGGCCCGGGCGCGGGCCGGGATGCCGATCCCCCTCTCGTGGCGCAAGGGACGGTTCCGCGTGGAGCTCCAGGGCGGCGGTGCCGAGCTGCCGGGATTCGTCTCTATGCCGTTCGGCGCCTTCCGAGGGACGGCGGCCGGGCGGGGTGTCCAGGCGTGCCACCGCTACACCCTGGTCTACATCCCCGCCGGCCGCATCCTCGCGACCGTCCGGACCTACCAGCAGTGCAAGGCCCTCGCGGCGGAGCTGGCCCGTCTCTGGGTCCGGGGGGACGGTTCGGAGCCGTCCGGCAACCCGGTCCCCGTCCTCCCCATCCATCCCGCGTAGCACCTACGGGCGGCGCCTGCGCGGGCCGCCCTACTTCTCTTCCCCTTCCTTCTTTCCCCATCGTGTCCGGGCCGCCCTGCGGGCGATCTCCCGGCGCTGTGCAGGTGTCAGACTTGCGGCCCGAGCCTTCCCTCCCTTCGATCCCCCGAGTTTTCCCAAGGCGACGGCGGCGGGATTCTTCGGAGGTCCAGCATCCTCCGGGGGAAGCGGGGGGGCCAGCGTTCCGGTCAACTCCCCGACGACTTGGAAGGCGAGTTGGTTGGGATCTCGCGGTCTCCTGGGGAGGTTCTCGGGATGTTCCGGTTTTCTTGTGGGCGCAGGCATAGGTTCAGTATGCCACAGATCAAACGTCGGCGCTCCTGTAGTGTTAGGTTCGCTAGTTCGCGGAATCCCTTGACAGATGAGTTCGGAGGCCGCAGACTACCCCCATGGAGAGCGAACTCGAACTGAAAAAGGCGCGCGACTTCCACGAGGCGGAGATCTTGCGTCTTCGGCAAGTCGCCGATGACGCGCTGAAGGAAGCGGAGAAGCACGCTGGCCGCGTTCAAGCGTACGACGTGGTTCTCTCCGACCTTCCTTCGGTCCGGGCCAACTTCGCCGAGCAACTCACGCTCGGGATTGATGACGGCCAGGAGGAGGCGGGAGAGGATTACGAGGAAGAGGAAAGCTCAGGGCTGGATCTTCTGGACGGCCCGGGGACGAGCCTCGTGGAGTATGTGCGCTCCGCCCTTTCTCGTCTTGCGAAAGGGAGCACCTTCTCCGGATCGGATATTCGGGATGATGTTGAGACGCGAGCCCCGGGGTTTCTTTCTACTCTTGAATCAAAGGCGCTTGCTAAGGTTCTTTGGGGGCTTGCGAATGCAGGCGAAATCGAAAGAGTGCAGGGGGGCCACGGAAGAAGACCGGCTGTTTACCGTGTGCCGAAAGGAGGTAAGCCGTGAGGAGGAACCAAAGCCCTTGCCGGTTGCCCGGCCGTGGCAAGGGCGGTAAGCGGAGGGAGTGACGGACCGGCTACCCGTGCGAGGGGTAGCCGGTCAAGTCGGGCGGTCTGCGTTCGGGGCGGTTCCGGGGTCCGAACCCCCGGGCCGTCCCCCTTCACGGGGTAGTAGCCAAACGGCTAAGGCAATGTCCCTGCAAGGCATGATTCCGGGTTCGACCCCCGGCTACCCCTTTTCCGTCCACCTTTGATTTTAGGCGTGTATTGCATCGCGGTCAAATTGACCCTAAAGATGTCGCTGTTGCAGAGGAAAAGTGCTTGACTTTTCCTTCCCGCCTAAGCATAATGGTCAGTATGGCAAACGTCCTCAGCACCTCGAAGCGCGCCGCCGTCGTCGCCGCCCTGGTAGAGGGGAACTCGATCCGTTCCACGGTTCGCATGACGGGCGTGGCGAAGAACACCATCGTCAAGCTCCTGGTGGAGCTGGCGGGCGTGTGCCAGGGCTACGCGGACGAGCACCTGCGGGACCTCCCCTGCCGTCGCCTCCAGGTGGACGAGATCTGGGCATTTTGCTACAGCAAGGCGAAGAACGTCCCCACGGAGAAGAAGGGGATTTTTGGCTACGGCGACGTGTGGACCTTCTGCGCCATCGACGCCGAGACCAAGCTGGTTCCGTCGTGGCTCGTGGGCTCACGGGACGCGGGATGCGCGACGGAGCTCATGCAGGACCTCGCCGGCCGTCTGGCGGGCCGGGTGCAACTCACGACGGACGGTCTCAAGGTCTACGTCAACGCTGTGGAAGAGGCGTTCGGAGCGGACGTGGACTTCGCCATGCTGAACAAGATCTACGCGAACGCGCCCACCGGCCCCGAGACGCGCTACAGCCCGGCGGAGTGCATCGGAGCCGAGAAGCGGCGCATTCAGGGCGACCCGGACCCCAACCACGTGAGCACGTCCTACATTGAACGCCAGAACCTCACCATGCGGATGTCGATGCGCCGCTTCACCCGGCTGACCAACGCCTTTTCAAAGAAGGTGGAGAACCACACGGCGCAGGTGGCCGTCCACTTCTTCCACTACAACTGGTGCCGCCCGCATATGACCTTGAAAGGGAAGACCCCGGCGCAGGCGGCGGGCGTTGACGCCCGGCGGTGGAGCATTGAAGACATGGTGCGATTGCTTCCGGACGCCAAGGATTGAAACTGACCCACTACCCTCGCCCTCTGCCATGCCGCCCCCTCGAATTCCCAAGCCGCCCCCGCGAGGGCCCATGCTGTCCCCGCGAATTGCCGCGCAATCCCCCCGAATTGCCATGCGGGCACCTCCAATCTCCATGCGATCCCGGCGTGTTGCTTGTGCGGGAGCTCCGATCCGGCTGTGCCCCTCTCGGGGACGGCATGGGCCCTCCCGGGGGCAGCATGGTAATTCGAGGGGGCAGCTTGGCAAACAGGGAGGGACCGGCCGGCGGAGCGCTCCCTCGTGTCGCAATCGAGATCCGGCGTATCCCGGTCCCCGGTGCTCGCCTGGCAACAGAGGAGGGTCGTATGGCGGCGCTCGGGGGCCCGTTCAGACCCCGTCTCCCTCCTTCGCTCCGGCGAGCTTGCGGTAGCGCGTGGGCTGAGTGCCCGTGCCGCGACTGTGGAGGGCGAGATGGCCCTCCTCTTTCAGCTCTTGCAGCGCCCGGTGCAGAGAGCCGCGGTCCGGCGCGTAGCCGATCGCCTCGTAGACGTCGGAAAAGACGAAGAGGCTCGGGAGCCGATCGAAGGCCGCCGCAATGTCGTTCTTGAGCTCTCCGGCCCGCAGGCGGCGACGCCGAGGCGGCGCGGGCTCGGAGGGGGCGGCCGGGGGTGGCGGAGCCGGAGACTCCGGGGTCCCCTCTCCCGACATCATCCGCCAGACCATGTCCAACGCCCGGAGCTGGGTCTGGTAGGCGGTGTCCACCATCTCCGTCAGGGAGCGGTGCTGCTCGGCGAGCCGACGCTTCTGCGTTTCGTAGTCGTCGCGTGTCATCATGGTTTGCAACACGATTACAACGCAAAGACGCTCGTGTCGCAATCCGCGGCGGGACAGCGTCCTCACCAGGCCTGTGTGGGCTGGGCGGAGGTGTCGCCGGGGCGCTCCTCGTTCTCGATGGAGCGGAGGAGCTCGGCGGCGCTCTCCTTGCACTCCAGGCTCTCACCGCTGCCGGCGAGGATGACCACGCTGCCGTCCTGCGGCCGCCCCGGAACGCGGTCGAGGATGGCGGCGATCTGGGAGGTGTGGAGGTTGGCGTTCCGGTCGTCGAGGGTCGTCGCGAGGATCCAGGCCATGCCGGAAGCCTAGCACGGCAGGACAGGCTAGTCCCGGAAGATCTCCGCCAGGGGGATCTCGAGGCCGGGGAGCAGCGGAGTCGTCAGCACGTCATCCTTGGAGAGGAGAGCCCGCTGGCGCAGGAGCCCTTTGGCGGAGCGCTCCCAGATTTCCGCCTCCTTCCGCTCGGGATCGAGCATCCAGTATTCAAGCACCCCCCAAAGCTCGTAGGCTCGCTTCTTGGCGCCCCGATCGATGCGGCGGGAGGAGCCCGAGTGGATCTCGATGGCCAGGTCTGGGGCTCCCTGGATGTTCTTCTCCTTGACGATGAAGGACCTCTCGTTGGAGATGAAGAGAAGATCCGGCTGAACGACGTCGTGGGGAGAGAGGATCACGTCCGTGGGGGCGATGAGAATCTCTCCCAAGGGGTGGGCCTCGACGTAAATTCCGAGGCGGACGTCAAGGCGGTGGACCACCCTTTGATGCCGCACGAACGGCGCGGCGCTCACGTAGTGCTCTCCGTCGATGATCTCATGGCGCTTCCCGTCCTCCGGAATGAGGAGGTAGTCCTCGTAGGTCAGCTTCTTCGCGGGAAGGTCGTGGAGTGCCATGGCGCCGTCTCCTGTCGCGGACCATCGTAACACGCCTGCTCCGAGAGGGCTCTCGCGAGCCTTCCCCGCTGACGGTTTGTCGTGACGGCGGAACATATCACCGGCAGGCGTGCCAGGTCACGGACCGGCGGGGTTTTTGCTAAACAGGATAGAGTCCCGCACGGGGAGGGAGGCCATGGCAGACGAGGCAGAAGACACTGGCGCGGCAACGTTCGAGAGCCTGGGGATTTCGGAGCCCATCCTGAGGACGCTCATCGAGATCGGCTACGAGGCGCCGACGCCCATCCAGGAGAAGACGATCCCGCCGATGCTCGCCGGGCGCGACCTGATCGGCCAAGCGCAGACGGGGACGGGCAAGACCGCGGCCTTCGCGATCCCGATCCTGGAGAAGATCGATCCGGCCACCCCCGAGGTGCAGGCGCTGGTGCTCGCGCCCACCCGGGAGCTGGCGATCCAGGTGGCGGAGGCGATCCATACCTATTCCAAATACCGGGGGCGCGTGGGCGTGCTGCCGGTCTACGGCGGCCAGCCGATCCAACTCCAGCTCAAGCGGCTCGACCGCGGCGTACACGTGGTGGTGGGCACCCCGGGGCGGATCATGGACCACCTCCGGCGGGGCACCCTCCGCCTCGACGCCGTCCGCCTGGTGGTGCTCGACGAGGCGGACGAGATGCTCCGCATGGGCTTCATCGAGGACGTGGAGTGGATCCTCTCGCAGGCGCCCGAGGGGCGGCAGACGGCCCTCTTCTCGGCCACCCTCCCGCGCGAGATCCGGCGCATCGCCGACCGCCATCTGAAAGATCCGGTGGCGATCGAGATCGAGCACAAGACGCTCACCGTCCCCACCATCGAGCAGCGCTATCTGCTCGTCACCCCCCAGCAGAAGCTGGACGCCCTCGCCCGCATCCTGGAGACCGAGCCGGCCGACGCGGTGCTGATCTTCACCCGCACCAAGACCGGCGCCGCCGAGCTCACGGAGCGGCTGGAGGGGCGCGGCTACGCCGCCGAGGCGATGCACGGCGACATGAATCAGGCGCAGCGCGAGAGCGTGATCCGCCGCCTGCGCGGCGGGCAGGTGGAGATCGTGGTGGCGACCGACGTCGCCGCCCGGGGGCTGGACGTCGAGCGGATCAGCCACGTCATCAACTACGACATCCCCAATGATGTCGAGGCCTACGTCCACCGCGTCGGCCGCACCGGCCGGGCCGGCCGCTCCGGGGTGGCCGTGCTCTTCGTCTCCCCGCGCGAGCGGCGGATGATGCAGGAGATCGAGCGCTTCACCGGCCAGCGGATCATGCCGATGAAGCTGCCCACCCAGGCCGACGTGGCGGCGCGGCGGATCGCCCTGTTCAAGGACAGCATCCGGCGCTCGGTGGCTGAAGGGGACCTCGACCTCTATCTCTCGCTGGTCGAGGAGCTGGTCGAGGAGGGGCTGGACCTCGCCGAGATCGCCGCCGGCGCCGCTCGCCTCGCCCGCGGGGACAAGCCGCTGGAGGTCGAGGTGGAGCCCGAGGCGGCCAGCGTCCCCCAGGCCGAGGACGGCATGGTGCGCCTGTTCATCGCCGCCGGCAGTTGGGCCGGCGTGCGGCCCGGGGACATCGTGGGCGCCATCGCCAACGAGGCCGGAGTGCCCGGCAAGGCGATCGGCTCGATCGACATCTACGACCGCTTCACCTTCGTGGAGATCCCGGCGCAGTACCAGGACCAGGTGCTCGAACGGATGGCCCAGGCCACCATCCGCGGCCGGCCGGTACAGATCCGCATCGCGACGCCGGAGGGGGGCGGAAAGCCGCGGGAGCGGGGGCGGGGGCCGGAGCGGGACCGCAGGCCGCCCCGGGACCGGCCGCGGGGAACGTTTCGGGACCGGCGGCGGTAGGGCCGCCGAAACCTCACCATGCCCATCGCCCTCCCATCGTCCGGGAGAGGCGTTATCGGTCTGATCCGTCGGATCGGTCGGATGGCCTCTTTTTTACTAGATCCCGCGCCGCCGGCAAGATCCCAAACCCGTCCGCCGCCTCCACCCCCGCCAGGATCGCCTCGGCCACCGCCCGCTCGGCGAGCACCCCGATCTGGTTGACGTGGGCCTTGCGCTCACCCGACGAGAGGACCACCACGAGGTCGCCGTCGTAGAGGGAGAGGGCGGGGGAGAGCGCGCGATAGAAGCCGCCGAAGGCCATGTTACAGACCTTGAGGGCATTGGCCTTGGTCAGGATGGCGTCGGTCATCACCACGGCCAGGGTGGTGTTGCCGTCCCACGGGCTGGCGATGTCTGGAGACAGATTGGCCAGGATGCTCTCGGCGTGGGCGAGCTCCCGCGAATCCGGGGCGGTACGGCAGCCGGCGAGGAGGGTGCCGTCGAGCCGGCGGACGTCGCCGAAGGCGTTCACGGCCACGGCGGCGGCCACCGTGGGCCCCTCGGGCACCGTGAGGCCGGCGAAGCCGAAGCCCCCCTTCATCCCGTTGATGGGACCCTGGTTCGCCTTGCCCACCGTGGCTCCGGTGCCCGCGCCGACGCTCCCCATCCCGATCGGCCCCTGGGCCGCCGCCAGGATCGCCGCTTCGACCACCTCGCGGGAGGGTCCGATCGGCCTGCCCAGCGAGAGGTCGAAGAGGATCGCCGTGGGGACGATCGGCACGGGAACAATCCCGGTCTGGAATCCGTATCCATGGCGGGCGAGCCACTCGACCACCGGATCGGCGGCCGAGAGGCCGGCGCCGCTCCCACCCGCGAGCACCACCGCGTGGGCCTTGCTCGACACGTGCTGGGCGGAGACCAGGGAATCGAACTGCCGCGTGCCCGTGGCCGACCCCCGCACCTCCGCCGCCGCGAGCGCGCCCTCGGGACAGAGGATCACGGTGGCGCCGGTGAGGGCCTCGCGGTCCGTGCCGTGGCCGAGGGTGAAGCCGGGGATGGTGAGGGCGGAGGCGGGGGCCGGGAATGGGGGTGCCATGGGGCGAGATTGTAGGCCTTCATGACCCCTCCCTCCCGAGCCCTCACCCCTGGCCCCTCCCCCCTCCCTCACCGGGAGAGGGGAAAAAGGCCGCAGAAAGAGCAGGGGCGGGGGCTCCCTCTTCTCCCGGTGAGGGAGGGGGGAGGGGACGGGAGAAGAGGGCCGGGGTGATGAGGGCCCGGGCGGGTGGGGCGGCCGGGAGGGATATGATCACTCTCATGCCCTGGTACCACGACTGGTTCGGCGAGGAGTACCTGGAGCTGTACTCCCACCGGGACGAGTCGGAGGCCGAGGAGCACGTGGATTTCGTCGAACGGCATCTGGCCGGTCCCCGGCCGCGGGCGGTGCTGGACCTCGCCTGCGGCGCCGGACGCCATACGGCGGCGCTGCGCCGCCGGGGCTTCCGGACCCTGGGGCTCGACCTGTCGATGACCCTGCTCGCCCGCATGCGGGCACGCGGCCTGCCGCGGGTGGCCGGCGACATGCGGCGGCTGCCGTTCACGGACGGCAGCTTCGATTGGGTGCTGAATTTCTTCACCTCGTTCGGCTACTTCGAGCGGGAGCGGGAGAGCTTCCGGGTGCTGGAGGAGATCGTCCGCGTCCTCCCCACCGGCGGCCGGTTCCTGATCGACCTGATGAATCCCGCGACGGCCATCGAGCATCTAAGGCCAAGGGGGGGCGAGCCGCTGGAGGACGGCACGGCCGAGGTCGAGCGCTGGTACGACCCGGCGAGCCAGCGGATCAACAAGCGCATCACGGTGCGCTCCGCGGCCGAGCCCCCTCGCACGTTCCTCGAGAGCGTGCGGCTCTATCAGCCGGAGGAGGTGACCATCGGCCTGCGCTGGGCGGGCCTGGAGGTCGACGCCCTCTTCGGCAACTTTCAGGGAGACCCTTACGCGCGTGACAGCGAACGCCTCATCCTCATCGGTCATAAGCCGGCCTGATACTCAGCCTGATACTCAGGCCCTGCTGGACGTCGACCTCGTCGCGGCCCATTTCCTCGGGCCGCTCCCCTCGGCCTGGCTCGCCGGCCGCGATCTCGACCTCATGGAGCCTTTGCGCTTCCTGGGACCCGGAGGCCTGCCCCCTTTGCCGCCTCAGCCGAAGACCGCCGCGAGCCGGCGCGATCTCGCGGCGGCGCTCGCCGTGGCCAACCGTGGCTACGGCCACCCGGGCGCCGACCGGCTCGCCGACCGCCTGGCGGACCCGGCCGTCCGCGTGGTGGTCTCGGGTCAGCAGCCCGGGCTCCTCGGCGGCCCTCTCTTCACTCTCGCCAAGATGGTGGCCGTCTCGCGCTGGGCCGCCGCGCTGGAGGAGGCGGGAGAGCCGGCGGTCGCCGTGTTCTGGGTGGCGACCGAGGACCACGACTGGGCCGAGGTCTCCTCGACCACGGTGTTGGGGTCTGACGGCCCCAGGAGCTTCGACCTCGGGCCCGACCCCGAGCCGCTGGTGCCGGTGGGCATGCGCACGCTCGGGCCGGGCGTCGAGGAGGTCCTGCGGGGGATCGCCGAGGCCGTCCCCGGCGAGCGCTACGCCGACTGGCTGCGCACCCTGGCCCAGTGGTATCGGCCGGACGCCCGTTTCGGCGAGGCCTTCTGCCGGCTGGCGACCCATCTGCTGGGGGACCGCTGTCCCCTCCTGCTCGACGCCATGCTCCCCGCCCTCAAGGCGGCGGAGCGCCCCTGGCTGCGGCGGCTGGTGGAGCGGCGGGACCGGCTGGAGGAGGAACAGGCCCGGCGCGACGCGGCGATCGCGGCCAAGGGCTACCCCCTCCAGGTCCACCCGCAGCGGGGGGCGAGCCCGCTCTTCCTCTTCCGCCACGGCGGCCGGCGGCGGGTCGAATGGCGGGGCGAGGACGGCTTCGCCCTGCGGGGCCGTGAGGACTGCGCCGGCAAGGTGACGGATCTGCTGGAGGCGATCGAGGAGAACCCCGGCATCGTCTCCCCCGGCGTGCTGGCCCGGCCGGCGATCCAGGACGCCGTGCTCGGCACCACCATCCAGGTGGTGGGCCCGGGCGAGCTCGCCTACATGGCCCAGGCCGCGGTCACCCACGCGGTGCTGGAGGTCGAGCCCACGGTGGTGGCCCTGCGCCCCCAGACCCTGGTGTTGGAGACCAAGCCGATCCAGCGTCTGGAGGAGCTGGGGCTCCCCCTCGCCACCCTGCTGGGGGACCGCGGCGCGCTCGACCGCTGGCTCGCCGAGCGGGACGGCGGCGATCTCGTGGGCCCGGTGCGGCGGCGGGTGGAGGAGGCGCTCGCCGAGCTGCGCGGGCCGGCCGTGGCCGCCGATCCCGGGCTGGAGCGGCCGTTCGAGAAGACGCGGGAGCAGATCCTCCATGCCCTCGACGTCTTCGGCGAGAAGGCGGTCTCCGCCGCCGCGCGCAAGAACGAGGTGGTGAGCCGGCGGGTGCAGCAGCTCCGCGACGCCACCGTGCCGGGGGGCAAGCTCCAGGAGCGGACCGTCTCCTCCGCGCACTACCCGGGCAAGTACGGCCCGGACCTCGCCGAGAGCTACTGGGATCAGATGGCGCTCGACTCCTCGCACCTGCAGGTGATCGTGCCCGGCGAACGATCGTCAGGAGACCGGCCATGAAGCTCGACGTGCTGGCCATCGGCGCCCATCCGGACGACGTGGAGCTGGGGTGCGGAGGGACGCTCGCCGTGCTGGCCCGCCAGGGGCGGAGGGTGGGCATCCTGCATCTGACCCGCGGCGAGATGGGGACGCGGGGGACCGCCGAGGAGCGCATCGCCGAGGCTGAAGGCGCGGCCCGGGCTCTGGGCGCCGTGGAGATGGCTTTCCTCGACTGCGGCGACGGCGGCCTGCGCACCGGTCCGGCCGAGGAGGACGCCCTGATCGCCAGGGTCCGCCTCTGGCAGCCGGATCTGGTGCTGGGCCCCACCCCCTCCGACCGCCATCCGGACCATGGGCGAGCCCACCGGCTGGTGGAGGCGGCCTGCTTCTACGCCGGGCTCAGGAACCGCGCGCCCGCGGCGGGACCGGCGTTCCGGCCGGCCGCCGTCTTCTCCTACATGCAGCACGACCACTTCACGCCCAGCTTCCTGGTGGACGTCACCGCCGGCTGGGAGGCCAAGATCGAATCGATGCGCGCCTACCGCAGCCAGCTCCACAGCGGCGGAGCCAAGTCCGAGGGACCGGTGACCAAGGTCTCCACCCCCGAGTTCTGGCACGCGATCGAGGGGCGGGCCCGCCATTTTGGGGAATTGATCAGCGTCGCCTACGCCGAGCCCTTCTGGAGCCGGGCTCCGCTGGCGGTGGCGGACCCGATGTCGATCCTGCCGGGAGGAGTGCGATGAGAGTCGGCATCAGTTGCTACCCGACCTACGGCGGCTCGGGGATCGTCGCCACCGAGCTCGCCATGGCGCTGGCCGAGCGGGGGGACGAGGTCCACGTGATCTCCTACGCCCTCCCCTCCCGCCTGTCGTTCATCAATCCGCGGATCTTCTTCCACGAGGTGGTGACCCCCACCTATCCGCTGTTCGACAACTACCCCCCGTTCTCGCTGGCCCTCTCGACCAAGATGGTGGACGTGGCCCGCCACGCCCCGCTCGACGTGCTGCACGTCCACTACGCCATCCCCAACGCCGTCTCGGCCGTGATGGCCCGGCAGATCCTGGCGCCCCAGGCGCTGCCGGTGGTGACCACCCTCCACGGCACCGACGTCACCCTGGTGGGGAACGATCCCAACTACCTGGAGACCACCCGCTGGGGGATCGTGCAGAGCGATGCCGTGACCGCGGTTTCCGAGTCGCTCCGCCGCACCACGGTCGAGCAGCTCGGCGTGACCAAGGAGATCGAGGTGGTGCCCAACTTCATCGATCCGGCCCGCTACGAGGCGGCCAAGGCCGGCCCGGGGGCCCGCCGCTGGGCCAAGCCGGGGGAGCGCATCCTGGTCCACATCTCCAACTTCCGGCCGGTCAAGCGGGTGCTCGACGTCATCAGCATCTTCCAGCGGGTGCAGGCGAAGGTGCCCAGCCGGCTGATCCTGGTGGGGGACGGCCCCGAGCGCGGCAAGGTCGAGCAATACTGCCGCGAGCACCACATCTGCGGCGCCATCACCTTCGTCGGCAGCTTCCCCCTGGTCGAGGAGGTGCTGGTGGGGGCCGACCTCTTCCTGCTCCCATCGGAGAGCGAGTCGTTCGGCCTCTCGGCGCTGGAGGCCATGGCCTGCAAGGTGCCGGTGATCGCGAGCCGCGCCGGCGGCCTGCTCGAGGTCGTGGCCGACGGCGAGACCGGCTTCCTCTGCCCGGTGGGGGACGTGGACGGCATGGCCTCGGCGGCGCTCAAGCTCCTCACCGACGACGATCTGCACCGCCGGTTCGGCGAGGCCGGCCGCCGCCGGGCCGTCGAGCAGTTCGGCCAGGACACGGTCGTCCAGCGCTACCGGTCGATCTACCAGCGGCTGACCCGTCTCCCCTGACTCCTCTCCCGATGGCCGCCTACGCCGCGCCGGCGGGCGAATCCCGCGCCGAGATCCGCGAGAAAGGGTCGGTCTTCCTGGCGGTGCTCGGCCCGGCGGCGGACGAGGCGGCGGCCAGGGCCCTGCTGGCCGGCCTGGAAAAGGAATTCCCGGACGCCACTCATCATTGCTGGGCCTGGCGTCTTGGGAGCCCCCCGCGCGAGCGGAGCGCGGACGCCGGAGAGCCGGCCGGCACCGCCGGAATGCCCATCCTCCAGGTGCTGCGCGGCACCGGTCTCGCGGACGTGATGGCGGTGGTGGTGCGCTGGTTCGGCGGCACCAAGCTGGGCAAGGGGGGGCTCGCCCGCGCCTATGCCGCGGCGGCCCGCGAGGCCCTCCAGGGGCTGCCGGTCGTCCGGAAGGTGCCCGCGGCGCGGCTGGCCGTCGAGGTCCCCTATGAGAAGGTGGGCGCGGTCAAGCGCCTGCTGCGCCCGCCCGAGATCGAGCTGCGGGCCGAGGAGTACGGAGCGGCGGCGCGGCTCGTCCTGGCCGTTCACGAGGAGCGGGAAGAGGCGCTGCGGGAAGCCCTCGCGGAGCTCGGGATCGTGCCTGGTGAAAACTAAGTATTCCTGGAGATCTTGCCGTCACCGTAACGTTCTTGTCCGGCGGATCGCCCTTGTATAGACTGACGTCAACGGGTCGTGATCGTTCCTTGGAAAGGAGAGCTCCCGCGATGAGTGAACCGAACGTTCCGCCGCCTCCGTCCTACACGCCGCCACCCCCGCCCGGCGGGATGCCGCCGCCCTCGGGAGCCGCGGGCCAGAACCGGGGATTGATGCTGGCCCTCGCCTATCTGGGCCCGCTTGCCATCGTCCCTCTGGTCACCGAGAAGAACGATCCGGAGGTCCAGTGGCACGCGAAGCACGGGCTGGTGCTGTTCGTCGCGGAGATCATCCTCTGGGTCGTCCTGGGGATCGTCATCCACATCGTGCCCTTCCTGGCCTGCCTGGCGTTCATGGCCTTCCCGCTGCTGGGGCTGGCCATCCTGATCTTCCACATCTATCTCATCCTCCAGGCTCAGAAGGGCCAGCGGGTGATGGTCCCAGGGATCAGCGACTTCGCCAACCGCTTCTGAGCTCCCTCCGGGGGAGGAAGGGCGCGCCTCTCCTCCCTCGCCGTCGCGGCGTGCCGGTTTCCTAAAGGAGAGCCCGAGATGAGTGAGCCCTACGATCCCTCGGTCCCACCCACCCCTCCGCCGCCGCCCTACGCGCCACCGCCCCCTCCGGGCACACCTCCCGGTCCCCCCACCGTCCGCATCAGCGATTGGCTCAACCAGGCCTGGGCCATCATCCAGCCCTACTGGCTGGAGTACGTGTTGGCGATCCTGGTGGCCCATCTGGTGATCATCGGCGCGGAGATCCTCTGCATCCTGCCCATCCTGATCGTCGGCGGTCCGATGATGGGCGGCGTCTTCGTCTATCTGGCCAAACGGATGCTCGGCCTGCCGGTCCAGATCTCCGACGTTTTCAAAGGGTTCCGCCGGTTCGTCGACACTTTCATCCTGGGGTTGGCCCTCATCCTGCCGCCGCTCGTCTTCGTGCCGCTGATCTTCCTCCCCACGATCCTGGCGGCCATCGGCTTCGGCCACAGCCAAGCCGGAGAGGCGCTGACCCAGGCGACCGGCTGCGTGACGGTGCCGCTGGTCATCTTGTTCATGGTGGTCTATCCCCTGCTGGCAGGGACCTACCTCGTGTTCGCCCTGCCGCTGGTGCTGTTCCGGCGGATGGGCGCGGTCGAGGCCATCCGGCAGAGCATCGAGACCGTCAAGCCGCAATTCACCAACTTCCTGCTCTTCCTGCTGGCCGACCTGGTGCTGCTGTGGGCGGCGAGCTTCGTCGGCAGCGCGCTCTTCTGCGTCGGTTTCCTGCTCCTCTCGCCGCTCGCGGCCTCGATCGTGGGCACCATGCAGCTCCTGGCCTACCGCGACTTCGTGGGGCTCACGCCGGAGGACCTGGCGCCGTATGCGGACTAGGGGGACCTGGCTGCTGGCGGGCCTGGCCGGGGCGGCCGGGCTCGCCATCCTCCACGTCTGGCACCCCGCGAACGATCCGGCCACGGCGCTCTGCCTGAGCCGTCGCTTTTTCCACCTCCCCTGTCCGCTCTGCGGCATGACCCGCGCCTTCGCGCACCTCGCCAAGGGGGAGTGGAGCGCCGCCGTCACCCTGCACCCCCTCGCGCCGGTCCTCGCCCTGGAGATGATCCTCGGCTGGCTGGGCTGGGGGACGGCCCTCATGCTCCGGCGCCCGCTCCGCCTGCCGGTGAGGATCGAGACCGTGACCCTCGCGCACGTGGCCGTGCTCTGCGCGCTCTGGCTGGGGCGGGCGGCTACGGGTACGCTGCCGTGGTAGGAGCTGAGGTCAGCACGGACGGACACGACAACCACAGACTCTGCACGGACGGCCCACACCGTCCTTCTCCTGTCCGT
>DASXJP010000585.1:0-6332 GCA_036497345.1 Thermoanaerobaculia bacterium | reverse complement strand
GGGGGAAATCCCCGACCGGAACAGCCTCCGCCCACCCAGGGCGGCCACATAGGGCCGCCCCTACAGAACACCCGCCGCGCTAGGAAAAGTTATGCTCCCCACCCTCCGCAAAGCCTGGCGCCGCGGCCGCCGGCGGCTCTCCGGGCACCCCCGGCCGCGCACCCAGCTCGTCTATGGCTCGGGGTATCAGGTCGACCTGCCCGGCGTGGCCTACGACTTCCAGCGCGGCGAGCGCATCCTCGCCTTCCTCGACGGCGCGGGGCTGATCGACCGCGAGGACGTGCATGGAGCGGAGCCGATCCCCTACCGCTATCTGCGCCGCGTCCACGACGACGAGTACCTGCTGTCGCTCACCCGGCCGGGCGCCCTGCTGCCGATCGTCGGCTTCGAGCTGCCGGAGGCGCAGGCCGAGCGGGTGCTGGAGGCCCAGCGCACCATGGTGGGAGGGACCCTGGCGGCCACCCGTCTGGCGCTCGCCTCCCGCCAGATCGCCGTCAGCCTGGGTGGAGGCCTCCACCACGCCTTCGCCGCCAAGGGGGAACGCTTCTGCGTCTACAACGACGTGGCCACCGCCATCGCCGACCTGCGCGACCACGGCAATCAGGCCCGGGTGCTGGTGGTCGACCTCGACCTTCACGACGGCGACGGCACCCGCTCGCTCTTCGCCGCCGATCCTTCGGTTCACACCTTCTCGATACACAACTACACCTCGGACGACGTCCAGGCCCAGGAGGCGACGGCGATCGCGCTGGGGAGCGGCGTGGGGGACGACGTCTATCTGGACACCATACGGTCGAGCCTGCCGCCGGTGGTCGAGCGTTTCGCGCCCGAGATCGTCTTCTATCTCGCCGGCTGCGATCCGGCGGCGGACGACCAGATCGGCGACTGGAAGATCAGCGCCGGCGCGCTGCTGGAGCGGGACCGTTTCGTCCTCTCCCGCGTCCGCCACGGCGCCCGCAAGCTGCCGCTGGTGATCCTGCTGGCCGGTGGATATGGCCTGAACGCCTGGCGCTACAGCGCGCGCTTCCTCTCCACCCTGTTCAACCGCGGCCGGCCCGTCGAGCCCCCCAGCACGGAGGAGCTGCTGCTGAGCCGCTACCGGAGCCTGGCGCGCGGGCTCCACGAGCACGAGCTGACCGGCGAGCCGCCGCGGGACGACGACTGGGGGCTCTCGGAGGAGGACCTCGCGGGCGCCCTCGGCGGCCCGCGTCCGCCGCGGCGCCTGCTCGACTTCTATTCGATGCAGGGGCTGGAGCTCACCCTGGAGCGGGCCGGCCTGCTGGAGCGGACCCGCAACCTCGGCTTCCACCACCCCACCCTGGAGCTCGAGCTCGACAACCCCGCGGGGGACACCGTCCGGCTCTACGGCGACCGCCGGCGGCGGGAGCTGCTGATCGAGACCCGGTTGCTCGTCGACCGGCGGACCCTCCCGGGGCTCGCCATGCTGCGCATCGAGTGGCTGCTGCTGCAGAACCCGCGCGGCCAGTTCACCCCCGAGCGCCCCCGGCTGCCGGGGCAGGCCCACCCTGGGCTCGGCATGCTGCAGGACCTGATCGCGCTCTTCGTGCTCGCCTGCGACCGCCTGCAGCTCGACGGGCTCCTCTTCGTGCCCTCGCACTACCACATCGCCGTGCACGGCCGGAAGACGATGCGCTTCCTCCATCCCGCCGACGAGGGGCTCTACCGCGCCCTGGAGGCGACGCTCCAGGGGCTCTCGCTCGCCGCGGCGGCCGAGGCCGTGGAGGCCGGCCGGGTGGTGGACACCACCACCGGCCAGCCCTTCGTCTGGCAGCCCGCCCCCATGGTCTTCCCGGTGAGCGAACGGCTGCGCGAGCAGGTCACGGGGGAGGAGTATGAACGGGTGGCGGCGGAGGCGGCCGCAAAGCATACGTTCGCGTTGCGGTGAGGCTCCAGAGCTCACTGCCCCCGGGCCGTCCTGCCCTCCGGGGGCAAAGCGCTGTGAATCACGGCGAAGCCCGCGGCACCGGCTCCACCGTCAGCCCGATCAGCGTATTGGCCCGGGCCAGAATCTGGATCGCCTTCTCCGGCTCGCCGCGGCCTTTCTCGACCAGGGCCAGCTCGGCGATCGACTCGGCCGCCTGGAGGGGCTCGCCCGCCGACAGGAAGATCGACACCGTGCGGCGGAAGAGGAGCGCCGCCTCGTCCAGCCGGTGCTGGGCCTGCCGCAGGAAGGCCTTGTAGACCAGGAGCTGCGCCTTCTCCGTCAGGTCCCCCGTCCCGCGGTCCAGATCGTCCTCGGCCTGGAGCAGGGCCGCCTCGGCGCCGGGGAGGTCCGCGGCGGTCCGGCGGGCGTTGCCGATCAGCATCCAGCAGCGGCCGCGCGTGTCCGCCAGCACCCGCTCGCCGTACCAGCCGTCGTCCAGGGAGCCGGAGAGCTGGAGCGCCAGGGCCGCCAGCCGCTCCCCCTGCGCGGGGTCGTCCACGGAGACCTCATGGCTGCGCTGGAGGAGCAGCCCGCACAGCGCGAGGCTGCGGAACCGCCGGCTGTTGCGCGCCAGGATCTCCTGGCGCTCCACCCGGTGCCCCAGCAGCTCCGCGAGCAGGACGGACGCCTCGGCCCGCTCCCGCGCCACCGCCTGGGCGCGCGACCGGAGACTCCGCAGCACGCCGTCGACGGCGCGGCTGACGGTGACCTCCGAGGGGCGCCAGGAGAGGACGTTTCCCCCTCCCCGCGCGGCCGGCTCCCTCTCCTCCAGCTTCCGGCGGCAGGACGGGCAGCCCTGGATGTGCTTCAGAAGACGGCCCTGATCGCCGGGCAGGAGCTGAATCCTCCCCGTCAGGACCTCCGAATTCGGATGGATCCTCGGCATCCGGTCCTCCTCATTCCCGTTCTTTCGCAGAATCGGCTCTTCAATAGAGAAGTTGCCGCAGCGGTCGGTTCAGTGACAAAAAATTCGAAGAAACTTCGCCGGAGCAGATCCGGACGGTCCTGCTATGATCCTGGCGAGCCTCTATGACCCGTCTGGTCAGCCTCCCCCTCTGGCTGGTGATCGTGCTGCTCCTGCTCGCCGCGTGGGCGGCGCTCGACCGCCTGCTGGTGCCCGGCGTCCGCTGGTATCTGCGGCGGCGGGTCAACCGCGCCATCGACGAGCTCAACACCCGGCTGCGGCTGAAGATCCCCCCCTTCCACCGCACCAGGCGGCGGGTGCTGATCGACCGCCTGGTCTACGACCCCGCGGTGGTGGAGGCGATAGACGCGCACGCCCGCGAGCAGGGGGTGCCGCGCGAGGTGCTGGCCGGCCAAGTGGAGCGCTACGCCCGCGAGATCGTCCCCGCCTTCAACGCCTACTTCTACTTCCGGATCGGCTACTGGCTCTCCAAGCGGGTGGCCCAGCTCCTCTACCGCGTGCGGCTCGGCTTCTCGGACGAGGCGGGGCTCGCCGCCGTCACCCCGGGCTCGACGGTGGTCTTCCTGATGAACCACCGCAGCAACATGGACTACGTGCTGGTGGGCTACCTGGCCGCGGACCGCACCGCCCTCTCCTACGCCGTGGGGGAATGGGCGCGGATCTGGCCGCTCCAGACCCTGATCCGCTCGACCGGGGCCTACTTCGTGCGGCGGAGCTCGGGCGATCCGCTCTACCGCCGGGTGCTGGAGCGCTACATCCACATGGCGACCGCCGCCGGGGTGCCCCAGGCCGTCTATCCGGAGGGGGGCCTGTCACGGGATGGCCGTCTGCGGCCGCCGAAGCTGGGCATCCTGGACTACATGCTGCGCTCGTTCGACCCCGTCCACGGCGAGCGGGACCTGGTGTTCATCCCCGTGGGGATCAACTACGACCGCGTCCTGGAGGACCGCACCCTCCTGCTCGACCTCCAGCCGGAGAAGCCGCGGCGGGACCGCCTCTTCGCCGTGCGCACCACCCTGCGCTTCGTGGGCCGCAACCTGGCCCTCATGCTGCGCAGCCGCTGGCACCGCTTCGGCTACGCTTGCGTGAATTTCGGCAAGCCCATTTCGATGCGCGCCTACCTGGGAGAGCGGGGGCTCGACCTCCGCCGCCTGTCGAAGGAGGAGCGCGCCGTCCACCTGGAGCGCCTGGGGGCCGAGCTGATGGAGAAGATCGGCCAGGTGATCCCGGCCCTGCCGGTGCCGCTGGTGGCGTCCGTCCTGGTCGACAGCGCCGGCGAGCCGCTCTCCGAGCTGGAGCTCAAAAGCCGCACCTTCCGGCTGATGACCGCGCTCGAGCAGGCGGGGGCCCACGTCTACATCCCCCGCCGGGACCAGGACTACGCGATCGTCGCCGGCCTGCGCATGCTCACGCTCCGCCACCTGGCCGAGGAGCGGGACGGTCTGTATGTGGCGGCTCCGGGGGAGATGACTCTGCTGCGATACTACGCCGGGTCGATCGGGCATCTGGCGGCAGAACCAGGGACTCCAGGGACTCCAGAGACAGCAGGGACAACAGGAAAATGAACCGAGCCGTCAGCAGAAAATTTTTTCTTGTCTCTGGAGTCCCTGCCGTCCCTGCTGTCCCTGGAGTCCCTTCCTCCATAACCTGAGCCGCCCCTTTTCGTATCAATCCATTATGAGCCGCCGCCCAGGGACCGTCCAGCGCCTTCGGGGCTTCTTCCAGGAGTACACGCGGGGGCTCGAATCGCGCGATTTCAAGCGCCTGTTCGACCGCGACGCGGCCCAGGCCTACGCGGTGCTCACCCGCGAGCACAGCCGGGAGCCCGAGCCGCGGAAGCGGCTGCGCCGGCTCTTCTTCCGCGCCAGGATCGCCTTCCTGGGGATCTCCTACAAGCTCTCGCCGCCGCGGCGCCTGCTCTTCGGGATCGCCGTGCTGGCGCTCTTCTTCGGCCTCTTCAGCGGCAACCTGATGTTCCATCAGGGAAAGACGCTCAACGTCCAGCTCGACTACTCCCCCTTCTGGTTCGTCATCAGCATCGGCTGCCTGACGTTCCTCCTCGCCCTGGAGCTGGTGGACCGCGTCCGCGTGCGCGACGAGCTCGAGATCGCCCGCGAGCTCCAGCGGGACCTGCTGCCGCGCGACCTGCCGGCCGTGCCCGGCTATCTCTTCGCCCACTCCTACCGCACGGCCAACGAGGTGGGAGGGGATTTCTACGGTCTGGTCAGCCTCCCGGACGGCCGCCTGGCGCTGATGGTGGCCGACGCCAGCGGCCACGGCATGGCCTCCGGCCTGGTGATGGCGATCGCCAACGCCACCTGGCGGACGGCCCTCGACCTCGATCCCAGCCCGGAGCGGGCGATCGCGCTGCTCAACCGCACCCTCGTCCGCACCGGCACCACCCGCACCTTCATGAGCGCCTTCTACGGCCTGCTCGATCCCGCGACCGGCACCATGGAATACGTCTGCGCCGGCCACCCCTTCCCGCTGCTGCGGCGCGCCGGCGGCCGCACCGAGGAGCTGGGCAACGGCGGCTTCCCGCTCGGCCTGCGGGACCCCCTGCCGATCACCAGCCACACGGTGACCATCGAGCCCGGAGACCTCCTGCTCCTCTATACGGACGGCCTGCCCGAGGCGCTCGACGCCCAGGGGAGCACGGCCTTCGGCTACGAGAAGATCCAGGCCGCGCTCCAGCTCGGCGGCACCCCGCAGCAGGTGCACGACGCCATCCGCCACAGCTTCGACCTCCACGTGGGGGACGAGTCGCTGCGGGACGACCTGACGCTGTTGGTAATCGCGCGGGGGATGCCGATCCCCAAACCCGCTCCCACCACCCCGGAAACGGAAACCGTAGAGACCTCCCAGCCCGTTTCAGCATAACGCTGGCAGGCCACCAAACGTGGGGACGTCTCCTCGAAGGGCAGAATCATGCCTTTCAGGAAACCCTTCCTCTTCGAGACGCCGGCATGGTACCGAAAGGTGATGCGAAAATTCGGCGAAGTGGTCCGGTAGCACGCATTTGAGATACAATCAGTAGTGACCGGCTACGACCAACACTACGGTCCGCCGAAGCGCGCAACGGCTCGACCGAAGCTCACAGGAGGATGCATGGCCCCCGAGCGACAAGAGTCTCGGCCTGATGATCTGCTCCAATTCGTGCCCTCGGCGTTGAAGCTGATGCGCCAGGGTACGGGACTACGGCAAACCGACGTTTCCATGCGAAGCGGGTTGACCAAGGCAATGCTCTCGGCCTACGAGAAGGGAAAGACGCTGCCGAACCTGGGGAGCCTGACGGCTTTCCTGCTCGCGCTCGACAAAGACTTCTCTGATTTTCAGGAAGTGCTCGATATGGTGCGGAAAGTCTCCCCGAAGCGGCCGCCGGACGAAAGGGATCTGGAACGGGAGGTGGGACGGGTAGTCCTCAAGGCGATCCATGACGTGATCCATCGGAAGGCGGAACGA
>DASXJP010000584.1:0-1611 GCA_036497345.1 Thermoanaerobaculia bacterium | reverse complement strand
CAGGAAACAGGGCGGCCACATAGGGCCGCCCCTACAACGAGGCCCCTCGGATGCCCGATCCCGTCGAGACCTTCCTCTCCCGGTTGACCCGCGGCGGGCAGACCCCCCAGGTCTGCCTGGTCCACGGCGATCTGGTGATGGCCGAGCCGGCCGCCCGCCGGGTCGCGGAAGCCTTGGCGCGCGCCGCCGGTCTCCCTCCCGCGGCGGTGGAGGTCCATCGCCGGCCGCAGTCGCTCTCCCCCCTCCTCCAGGATCTCCGCACGTTCTCGCTGTTCGCCTCCGGCAAGGTGCTGCTGGCCACGGCCACGGCGGTGTTCGCCGACCGCGGCGCCGCCGGCGAGCTGATCGACGACGCCGCGGAGGCGGTGCCCATGACCGCCGGCAGCGCGGACGGCCATACCCTCTCCGGCCGCGAGCGGGAGGCGGCGTCGCGCCTGCTCCAGGCGCTCCATCTCTTCGACCTCGACCCCTACGCGGGCGAGCCCGAGCGGCCGCTCTCGGAGCTGCCGGTCTGGGTGCTCGAAGGGGGAAGAGCGCGCAAGTCGAAGCGGGGGAAGAAGCAGGTGGAGGAGCTGCGGGGGCAGCTCGCCGGGCTGCTCGCCGCCGCCCGGCGGGAAGAGATCCAGGGGACCGGCGAGGGGGACCTCACCGAGCTGTCCGAGGTGGTGCGCAACGGGCTCCCGCCCGGGCACGTGCTGGTGCTGGCCGAGAGCGCCGTGGCGGCGGACCATCCGCTGGTGAAGCTGCTGGAGGAGCGCGGCGCCGCTCTGGCCTTAGGCCGGGTGGAGGCGGACCGCGGGAGCTGGCAGGGGCTGGAGCTGCTGGCCGGCGAGCTCGAGCGGCAGACCGGGGTGGAGATCGCCTCCGACGCGCTCCAGGAGCTCGCCCGCCGCACCTTGCGGCAGGAGAGCGACAAGAGCGGCCGCGCCACCGGCGGCGTGGACGCGGACTCCACCGCCCGCTTCGCCGGGGAGTACCGCAAGCTGGCCAATCTCCTGTCCGGCGGCGGGCGGATCGACCGCAAGCTGGTGGAGCAGACGGTGGAGGACCGGGGCGAGGAGGACGTCTGGCAGCTCCTGGACGCCATCGCGGCCGGCCGCGGCGGGGAGGCGCTCGACCGTCTCCACCGGCTGCTCGCCGCGGCCGAGGACCCGCTGGCGGCGCGGCTCTCCTTCTTCTCGCTGCTCGCCTCGTTCTGCCGCCAGCTCGTGGCCGTGCGGGGGATGATGCGGGTGGCGCGGGTCCCGGCGGGCGAGGGCAACTACCCCCGCTTCAAGGACCGGCACGCGCCGGGCCTGCAGTCGGAGATCCCCACCGGAGGCAAGAACCCGCTCGCCGGCCTCCACCCCTACCGGCTCCACCGCGCCTACCTCGCCGCCTGCCGTCTGCCGGAGCCCTTCCTCGCCCGCCTCCCCGCCGACCTGCTGGAGACCGAGCTGCAGATCAAGGGCGAGAGCGGCGAGGCGGACGTGGCGCTGGCGCGGCTGGTGGCGCGGCTGAGCCAGGCGGCGCAGGCGGGCGGGCGGCGGTAGGCCCTCACCCCTACCCCTCTCCCGTCCCCTCCCACCCTCCCTCACCGGGAGAGGGGGAAAACAGAGCTCGGCGACGGCG